>NZ_JBTOLC010000023.1:0-101648 GCF_054551825.1 Streptomyces sp. L500 | reverse complement strand
ACGCCCACGAATGCTCCGGAGCGGCCGGCGCCTGCGGCGCGGCGGCCGGGGCCTGGGCGGCGGCCGGTGCGGCCGAAGCGCCCCCGGTCACAGCCTGCCCCGGCGGAGCCGGGGCAGTGCCCGGCTTGTAGTCGGCGAAGAAGTCCCACCAGGCTCGGTCGACCGAGTTCGGGTCCTGGAGGTACTGCTGGTAGATCTCGTCGACGAGCCACTCATTGGGACCGAACACGTCGGCAGGGCTCTTGCCCTGCCCCGCTTGGTCGGTCGAGACGCTCGAGGTGTTGGGGGACTGTGGCGACACGGCGGCAACCGCCCTCTTCCGCTTCCTAAGGTGGTGGACAGCGGGAATAAAGGCTACGCCTGTCGGGACCCCTAATGCAGGCCACCCGGGCCAGATCGTCGCCTAAGTCACACTCGACCTCTGGTTTCAGGGCACGAAGAGCTGGGAAAACCCGAAGGTTCCGCTTGACCCCGGGCTCTCCTGGGTTCGCCGAATCCTGCCCCACACCGGGTCGGATGTGTGCTCCCACCACCGACCCTACGTCAACTCGGCTCACGAGGACCTCCCGGAAGCGTGACCTTGATGCGGCACCCACGCGGGGACTCGGCCACCCCGATGCTCCCGCCGTGGAGGTCCACCGCCCAGCGGGCGATGGCCAGGCCCAGCCCCGTCCCGCCGTCCGCGCCCGGGCCCTGCGAGGCGCCGGAGCCCCGGTTGAAGCGCTCGAAGACGCGGTGCCGCTCGGCCTCGGGGATGCCCGGCCCCTCGTCCACCACCTCCAGGGCCAGCGACTGGGCCCCCTCGCCCCGGCGGGCCCGCACGGTGACACGGCCGTGCGGGGGAGAGTGCTTGACGGCGTTGTCCACCAGATTGGCGACCACCTGGTGCAGCCGTTCGGCGTCCGCGTGCGCCGTGAGCTCCGGGGGCGAGACGTCCAGGTGCAGATGGACGTCCTTGCGGGCGCGCGGCGAGGAGCCGCTGCCGCAGGCCATGCTCGCCTCCTTGAGCACTCCCGCCAGATACGGCCAGACCTCGAAGCGCCGGGCGTGCAGCGGCACCACCCCGTTGTCCAGCCGGGACAGGTCCAGCAACTGCTCCACCAGCCGGCCCAGCCGCTCGGTCTGCCGCAGCGCGGTGCGCATCGTCTCCGGGTCGGGGGCCGAGACCCCGTCCACCACGTTCTCCAGCACGGCCCGCAGCCCCGCGATGGGGGTGCGCAGCTCGTGCGAGACGTTGGCGACCAGCTCCTTGCGGTGGGTGTCCACCGCCTCCAGATCGGCCGCCATCCGGTTGAAGGCCTCGGCCAGGTCCCCGAACTCGTCCCGCCGCCCGGCCCGCACCCGACGGGTGTAGTCACCCCGTGCCATCGACCGGGTGACCGCGGTCATCTCGTCCAGCGGCGCGGTCAGGCCGTGTGCCACGAACTGGGTGATCAGCAGGGAGGCGATGATCGAGAAGACGGTGATCACCCGGAGCTCGGTCGCCGAGTGGATGGCGACGAACACCAGGAACGTCGTGATCACCACCGAGCCGATCACCAGCGCGCCCAGCGCCGCCTTCACCGACCGATAGGGGTCCAGGGGCCGCAGCGCCTCCCAGAGCCTGCTCCACAGCCCCTGCGGCGGCCGGCCGTCACCGGGCACCGGGATCACCGTAACGAGTCATGCCGCCCGCCCCGCCCCACAGGTGCCGTCATGCCGCCGGGGTCTCCAGCGCGTAGCCCACCCCGTGGACCGTACGGATCCGCTCCGCCCCGATCTTGCGGCGCAGCGCCTTGATGTGGCTGTCCACCGTCCGGGTGCCGGAGGCGTCCGCCCAGTCCCACACCTCGGCGAGCAGCTGCTCGCGGGAGAGGACCGCGCGCGGGGTGTTGGCCAGGCAGACGAGCAGGTCGAACTCGGTCGGCGTCAGATGGACGTCCCCGCCGCGCACCCGCACCCGGCGCTGCGCGTGGTCGATCTCCAGCTCGCCGAGGCGCAGGATGCCGCTGCGCGGGGTGTGCGCGGCCAGCGTGGCCCGCTCCACCCGGCGCAGCAGGACGTGCACCCGGGCGGCGAGCTCGCGCATCGAGAACGGCTTGGTCATGTAGTCGTCCGCCCCGACGCCGAGCCCGACCAGCATGTCGGTCTCGTCGTCGCGCGCGGTCAGCATGAGGACGGGAACCGGCCGCTGCGCCTGCACCCGGCGGCAGACCTCGAGGCCGTCGAAACCGGGCAGCATCACGTCCAGGACCAACAGGTCCGGCTGCCATGCCTCGGCGGTGTCGACGGCGGCGGGCCCGTCGCCCGCGGTGCGTACCTGAAATCCCTCGGCCCGCAAACGGGCCGCGATGGCATCGGTGATCGTCCGGTCGTCCTCGACGATCAGTACCCGACGCTGTGCCCCGGTGGAGGCCACGACGCCGCTCGGGCCGATGTGTGTGTGCTCCATGCGCCCCGCCCCTAAGCGTGTTCCCGTAGCGATGTGACTACGGGTCCTGCACCTGTGGAAGGCAGGGTACGGGCACCCGGAGGGACTCGGCTACGCGGCGCGGATGCCGAGGTGAACGACGTCCGGGACGCCTCGGGCAACGGTGATCTCTTCCGTCGTTACCCCGGCGAACCCGGCATTACGGAGGGCCTGTTCGAACGCCGCCGAGGGCTGCGCGGACCACACCGCGAGCACCCCGCCGGGCGTCAGCCGGTCCCGGCACGCGGCGAGTCCGGTGGGGGAGTAGAGGCTGCCGTTGTCCTCCGTGACGGTCCAGTCGGGGCCGTTGTCGATGTCCAGGCAGAGCGCGTCGAAACCGGGGCCCGGCGCCCGGAGGTACGCCACGAGGTCGGCGTGGACGATCTCGGTGCGGGGGTCGGCGAGCGCCGCCGCCGAGTACGCGCCCAGCGGCCCCTCGCGGTGCCAGTCCACGACGGCCGCCTCCCGTTCGACGACGGCGATCCGCCCCCAGCGCGGCTCCTCCGCCGCCCGGGCGAGCGAGAAGCCCACACCGAGGCCACCGATCAGGACGGCCGGTTCCTTTCGCTCCGCGGGGAGGGCGGCCAGGGCCGCGTCGACGAGCAGCCGCTCGGAGCGCCCGTCCGAGGTGTCCATCAGGAAACAACCGTTGGCGATGATCTCGAAGTGCTCGCTCCGCCGTCTGAGCACGACCTCTCCATAGGGGCCCTCGCGGCGGTCGATGACGGTGGCGGGCGAGTCGTAGCGGCGCATTGCTTACTGCCTCCTGTTGACCGTTCGGTGACTGTCGACGAATCGGCCGACGCCAGTAAGCGTCAAGAGGTTGACAAAGGTGATGGGAGTCACGACCAGAGGTTGATCCGGCGCCCGACCGTGGACCTTAATGTTCAAGCAAGCCCGGAGGAACGCGCGGAAAGGGGCCGACCGAGTGACAGCGGTTGACGCCGATCGGAACGCCCACGCGACGGCCGCCGCCCCCGGCCGCCTGCGCACCGCGCTCCGCCGCCTCGGCCGGCTGCTGCCCACCCCCACCGGCACGCCCTTCACCTTCTGCTACGGCCTGATCCTGCTGGGCACGGCCGTCTACGCCGACTTCGGCGATCAGGCCACCGTCGACCAGCTGCTCCGCGACTCCAGCACGGACGCCGCCCACCTGACCGACCAGCCGTTGGTCGTCCTGGTCGCCAGCGCCCTGTGGGTGGCCGGCGGGCTCTACTCGGCCTACGGCGTGGCCTTCGCGCTCGTCCTCACCGCGCTGGAACGGCGCGTGGGCGGCGCCCGGACGGCCGGGGTCTTCCTCGTCGGCCACGTCCTGGCCACCCTCGCCACGGAGCTCCCGGTGGCCGGCGCCGTCGCGGCCGGGCAGCTGCCCGAATCCTCGCTGCACCGGCTCGACTACGGCATCAGCTTCGGCCTCATGGCCTGCATCGGCGCGCTCTCCGGGCTGGTGTCGCGCCCGGCGCGCTGGGCCATGCTGGGCGTGGCGGGCGCGATGTGCGCCCAGGACCTGATCGAGCTCATCGATCCGCTGGCCAGCGCGGGGCACCCCATCGCGCTGCTCACGGGCATCGCCTGCCGGTCGCTGATCCGCGACGGGCTGCCGGGGCCGGCCCGGGCGCGCGAGCGGGCGGAGGCGGCGGCGGACGTCGTGCCGCCCGCGCGGGCGGCGGTCCCCGCGCCCCCGCGCCGGCGCGTGGAGGGCGACGAGCCCCGCGCCGCGGCGGACACCGCCCTTCGCGGCCGCTGAGCGGCCGGACCGGAATTCACCCCGACGGGCTACCCCGCACCACCCCCCTGGCGATCGCTCACAGTGGTCGCTCAGGTGATCGCTCACAGCGAACAAACCCCTGGGAACAATCACCCCTGTCCCGGGCATTGAGTCGGCATAGCTCAACTTGCCTGCCGAAGGGGAGATCATGGCTTCGATGTCCGCACCGCTCACCCTGCCCGTGCTGCCGCTCGACGACGAGGTCGTGCTGCCCGGCATGGTGGTCCCGCTCGACCTGTCGGACACGGAGGTCCGGGCCGCCGTCGAGGCCGCCCAGGCCGCGGCGAAGGGCTCCGGCGGCAAGCCGCGCGTCCTGCTCGTCCCACGCGTGGACGGCACGTACGCGGGCGTCGGCACGCTGGGCACGGTCGAGCAGGTGGGCCGGCTGTCGGACGGCGACCCCGGCGCGCTCATCCGCGGCGACCGCCGCGTGCGCATCGGCGCGGGCACGACCGGCCCCGGCGCCGCCCTGTGGGTCGAGGGCACCTCGATGGAGGAGCTCACCCCCGACCCACTGCCCGGCGCGGTGGCGGAGTTGATCAAGGAGTACAAGGCCCTCGCCACCAGCTGGCTGCGCAAGCGCGGGGCCTGGCAGGTCGTGGACCGCGTCCAGCAGATCGAGGACCCCGGCCTGCTCGCCGACAACTCCGGCTACTCGCCCTTCCTCACCGTCGCCCAGCGCGTCGAGCTGCTGGAGACCAACGACCCGGTGGCCCGCCTGAAGCTCGCCGTGAAGTGGCTCGGCGACCACCTCGCCGAGCAGGACGTGGCCGAGTCCATCGCCAAGGACGTCCAGGAAGGCGTCGACAAGCAGCAGCGCGAATTCCTCCTCCGCCGCCAGCTGGAGGCCGTCCGCAAGGAGCTCGCCGAGCTCAACGGCGACCCGGAGAACGAGTCCGAGGACTACCGCGCCCGCGTCGAGGCCGCCGACCTGCCCGGACACGTCCGCGAAGCGGCCCTCAAGGAGGTCGGCAAGCTGGAGCGCGCCTCCGACCAGAGCCCCGAGGGCGGCTGGATCCGCACCTGGCTCGACACGGTCCTGGAGCTGCCGTGGAACGAGCGCACCGAGGACGCCTACGACATCCCCGGCGCGAAGGCCGTGCTCGACGCGGACCACGCGGGCCTGGAGGACGTCAAGGAACGGATCACCGAGTACCTGGCGGTGCGCAAGCGGCGCGCCGACCGGGGGCTGGGCGTGGTCGGCGGGCGGCGCGGGGGCGCGGTGCTCGCGCTCGTCGGCCCGCCCGGCGTGGGCAAGACCTCGCTGGGCGAGTCCGTCGCCCGCGCCATGGGCCGGAAGTTCGTCCGCGTCGCCCTCGGCGGCGTCCGCGACGAGGCCGAGATCCGCGGCCACCGGCGGACGTACGTGGGCGCGTTGCCCGGCCGGATCGTCCGGGCCGTCAAGGAGGCCGGTTCGATGAACCCGGTCGTCCTCCTCGACGAGATCGACAAGGTCGGCTCCGACTTCCGCGGCGACCCGGCCGCGGCCCTCCTGGAGGTCCTCGACCCCGCCCAGAACCACACCTTCCGCGACCACTACCTGGAGGTCGAACTCGACCTCTCCGACGTCGTCTTCCTGGCCACCGCCAACGTGCTGGAAGCCATCCCCGAGGCCCTCCTCGACCGTATGGAGCTCGTCCGCCTCGACGGCTACACCGAGGACGAGAAGGTCGTCATCGCCCGCGACCACCTGCTCCGCCGCCAGCTGGAGCGCGCCGGCCTGGAGGCCGACGAGGTCGTGCTGGAGGACGACGCCTTGCGCAAGCTCGCCGGCGAGTACACCCGCGAAGCGGGTGTACGGAACCTGGAGCGCGCCATCGCCCGGCTGCTCCGCAAGGTCGCGGCCGAGCACGAACTGGGCGAGCGGGAGCTGCCCTTCACCATCGGCACGGAGGAACTGCGCCCGCTGATTGGACGCCCGCACCACACGCCCGAGTCCGCCCAGGACCCGGCCGAGCGGCGAACGGCCGTCCCGGGTGTGGCCACGGGCCTCGCGGTCACCGGCGCGGGCGGCGACGTGTTGTTCGTCGAGGCGTCCTTGGCCGACCCGGAGACCGGCGGCGCGGGCCTGACGCTCACCGGCCAGCTCGGCGACGTCATGAAGGAGTCGGCCCAGATCGCCCTGTCCTTCCTCCGCTCCCACGGCGCCGAGCTGGAGCTCCCGGTCGGCGACTTCAAGGAACGCGGCGTCCACCTCCACGTCCCGGCGGGCGCGGTCCCGAAGGACGGCCCGAGCGCGGGCGTCACGATGACGACGGCCCTGGCCTCGCTCCTCTCCGGCCGCCAGGTCCGCCCGGAGGTGGCGATGACGGGCGAGGTGTCGCTGACCGGGCGGGTGCTGCCCATCGGCGGGGTGAAGCAGAAGCTGCTCGCCGCGCACCGGGCGGGCATCACCACGGTGATCATCCCCAAGCGGAACGAGCCGGATCTGGACGATGTGCCGGCCGAGGTGCTGGAGAAGCTGGAGGTCCACCCGGTGTCGGACGTCCGGAGGGTGCTGGAGCTGGCGCTGACGCCGGCGACGGTCCCGGGTGAGCAGGTGCCGCTGGCGGCGTGAGCGGTGACGAATGACAAAGGCCCCCACCCGGGGGCCTTTTGTCGTATCAGGGGTGGTGGCTGACGGCTCGGTCGAGGAGGGCGTGGAGGGTGGCCTTCTCGTCGTGGGTGAGGGCGCTCAAGGGGGAGTCCTCGGAGAGGGCGGCGATGAGGCGCTCACGCAGCGCCGTGCCCTCGGCCGTCAGGATCAGCTGCTTGGCGCGGCGGTCCGTGGGGTGGGGGTGGCGCTCCAGGAGCCCCAGGCACTCCAGCTTGTCGATGACGAACGTCGCGTTGGACGGCTCGCAGCTCATGCGGTCGGCGAGCTCCCGCATCGTCATCGGGCCGCTGAGCTCGCGGAGGGCCGTGGCCTGCGGCGCGGTGAGGCCGAGGCCGGTCGCGGCCACGCGGACGTGGTCGGAGATCTGGCGGGCGAGGCCGTTCACCAGTCCGCAGAGCTGTCGCTCGGCGAGGGTCTGCGGTTCTGGGCTGCTCATGGAGCCATCTTAAGCCAACTGCATCAAGCGAACATCTTTACAGCTTGAATCATTCAAGCTGGAAGCTTATTGTGGAGGCATGACGACCAACTCCCAGCACAGCCAGGGCGATCGCCTTCGTCGCCCGTCGGGGATCCGGAGCCTCCAGCTCGGCGACACCAAGGTCACGTACGTTCCGGACGGCGTGGCCCAGCTCTCGTCGCGCGGCTGGCTGCCGACCAGTACGGAGGAGGAGTGGGCCGCCCACTCCGCGTATCTGGACGACTCCGGTTATCTCGTGGCGAGCCTGGGCGGTCTCCTGGTGGAGCACGGCGACCGTGCCCTGCTGATCGACGCGGGCTTCGGCCCCCAGTCCTTCCCGGCCGGGGAGGACGGCCCCATCGGAGCGATCTCCGGCGGCACCCTGCTCGACAGCCTCGCCCGCATCGGCCGGTCCCCGGCCGACATAGAGGCCGTGGCCGTCACCCACATGCACGTCGACCACATCGGCTGGCTCTGGCAGCCGGCCCCGGGCACCGATCGGCTCCCGTTCGCCCACGCCGACCACCTCGTGAGCGAGGAGGAGTGGAAGCACCGCCACCTCCTGGAGGGACACGGCATCTCCCAGGAGATGACCGCGATCCTGGAGCCCCGGATCCGTACCGTCACCGACGGCGAGGAGATCTTCCCGGGCGTCCGCGTCGCCCTCTCGCAGGGCCACACGGCGGGCCACGCCTCGTACGTCGTCTCCGGCGGCGACGGCCGCCGTCTGATCGCCTTCGGCGACGCCATGCACACGCCGGTCCAGGTCGCCCACCCGGAATGGTCCGCCGCCGTCGACCACGACGCCGAGCGGTCGGCGGCCTACCGCCGCCACCTGGTCGAGGAACTGTCCGCACCCGACACGATCGGCTTCGGCATCCACTTCGCGGACGTCCCCTTCGGGCGCGCCCGCCGGGACGGTGCCGGTGGCCCGGCGACGTGGGAGCCGGTCGACGCGTAGGACGCAAGACCCGCCGCCGGTGGTCCCCCGACGGGGGTGGGGGACCACGCGGGCGGCGCGCGGCTCTCAGGCGGCAGCGCGCAGCCCCCATCCCCAGAACCGTCGGCGCGCCCGGAAGCGGTTCGCGATCGCCGTCGCCGCTGACCGGTCCGCGCCGGGCCGGCGCTTCCCGGACGGCGTCACCGCCTCCGGAAGACCCGGGGGCCGCACGCCCCCGTAGTCCGTGAAACGCCGCACCCCACAGGCCGTACAACGCTGCTCCCCGTTGTCGGAAACCCAGCATCCGTCGTGCGGGCAGTGGTTCACGAGCCGCCCGACCGCCCTCATCGACGCCCCTCCGTCACCACGCCGTGCGTCACGATCCAGTGCGTCCGTGCCGTCGCCGCCGCGCGGGCACGGTCCTCGCCGACCGCCCTCAGCCGGGCGTCCTCCAGTTCGACGCACTCGGCGCAGCCCCTCAGATAAGGCCGCAGCCCCGCCGCGTTCCGGTCCTCGCGCGTCGCGAGCCGCAACGCCGAGGGCGGCACCTCCCAGACCGCCCCACCGCCCGGCTGCCGGACCGCCACGAGGGTCTCGCCCTCGCCGACCACCTGGGCGATCCTGTCGTCGCGGGTATCCACGACATAGGCACCGATCCTGTACGTCACCATTCCGGCCTTTCGCTCGCTCTGCCCTCGGCTCGCAAGGAACGTATGGCCGTCGTTTACCGCGAACCAGATTCGGAACGTGGTAGTTCGCCGGGGCGCGGCTCAGGAACTGCCACGCTCCGTGGTAGTTCCTAACTCACGCCCAGGTGATTCGCCATCTCACGCATATCGGCGGTCAAGGTGCGCTTCCGTGTGGCGAGCAGGTCGCTCATGACGTACCGGGCCATGGGCTGGTGCTTCATCCATGTGCCGGACGAGTGCCGCAGTTGCTTCAGTTCGCTCATGGCGTCCTGATGGGAGCCGAGGGCGACGTGCGCCTTGGCCACGTCGAGTCGGTGCCGACCCCAGTTCGGCGGACTGGGCTTTCCGTAGTGATTGACGGCCTTCTGGCTCAGCAGCCCGTCGTCGGAATGGCGGAGAACGGCCTGGGCGTCGCCCATGAGCGACAGATCTTCCACGACCTTCAGTTCCGCCGTCACCGGGCCGAACTGTCCCCAGTTCTCCCCGAAGGCCATGTATTCCTTGTCCAGCGCGATGGCAGCCGTGCCGGCCATCCTCCGGGCCTCGCGGGTGACATCCGGCCGGTTGTTGCGGATGCTCGCCGATGCGACGCGGAGCCAGATTTCGCCCCAAACGGACAGGTGTCCGGAGCTTGCGTCCGACATTCGGGGTTCCATTTCGGTGGCTGTGACGAGGGCGAGTTGCTCGCACTCGTCGAACCGGTCCTGCCGCAGCAGCAGCCAGCACATGCCGACGATGCCGGTCGCGGCCATGAGCCTTTCGCCGTTCTCGCGGGCGAGCCGGATGCCCTCGGCGAGTGCGTAGTAGGCCATGTCGTACTGGCGGACCTGGGTGAGGTACTTGCCTGCCAGCAGCAGCGCGTGCGCCCGAACGGTTGCCGCCTGGCGTCGTTCCTCGCCTTCCAGAACGGAAGCCGTCGCCTCAGCCGAATGGAGGAGCCCCGGCAGTCTCCGGGCCACCGAGCCATACCTGTCCGCGTGGAAGAGCGTGTGGGTATCGGCGATGTCCCTTCGGAGCACGGACAGCTCGTTGGCCTCGCCCGGTTCGGCCAGGGGAGAGGGCCCGAGTCCGATTGGCGGCATCAGCGCCTTCCGTAGTTCCAGCAGGTATCGCCGGTTTGCCTCGTCCCCCACGATGGGTTTCGCTGCCTCAGTGGCGAAGAGGGCGGAGGTTGTCACGCCCAGACCCCGGGCCAGCGCGTGCAGCGTCTCGACGCGCGCGTCGCCGCCCTGCTCCACCTTGCGTACGACGCCGACGGAAAGACCGGACCCGAGAGCCAGGCCCTCCTGGCTCAGGCCGGCCGCGCGGCGGTACTTCCTGACATTGTCTGCCAACCCTGACGACATCGGGCTCACCATCCCCTCACCAAGAGGCTATGCCCGCCGGAGACTTGACGTACCGATCCGCCGTTCGAGTCACCCGTTCGAAGACAGGTGAGGGAGGGCGTGGGCGCGCCGTCGCTCCCACTCCTCACGAGTGAGCGCGTACTCGACCTCCCCGTGCTCGGAGCCCTCGATCGGCTCCGGCCAGTCCTCGGTGAAGTTCCGTACGAAGGACAGGCCCGCCTTTTCCATCACGCGCCGGGAGCGGGCGTTCACGGCCATGGTGTTCGCGGTCACCCGCTCCACCCCCAGTTCCGTGAAGCCCTTGTGGATGAGGGCCTTCGAGCCCTCCGTCGCGTAGCCCCTGCCCCACGCCGCCCGGCCCAGCCGGTAGCCGAGTTCGACCACCGTCGGGTCGTGGTCGTCCAGGGGGCGGAACTCGAACCAGCCCAGGAACGCCCCGGCGGCCTTCGACTCCGCCGCCCAGAAGCCCCTCGTCCCGGAGCAGGGATGGTCGTGGAGCAGACGCGGCAAGGTGCGCGTCCGGATGGCCTCGCGGGCCGTGGGGCGACCGCCGTTGAGGAAACGCATGACCTCCGCGTCGTTGTCCAGCGCGAGCAGGTGGTCGGTGTCGGCCTCGGTGAACGGGCGCAGGGCGAGGCGGTCGGTCGCCAGGAAGGGGCGCATGGCGCGATCCTCACCTGCGACCGGCCGAGTCACCACTCTTTTTGAGGCGGTCGGCCTTGGCGCGGAGGTAAGGGGGACCCCGTCGGTTCCCTCGCCGCCCCACCCAACCCACCTAGGCCGAAAGTAACCCCCCTCAACGCGCGAACCATTGATCAGCCCCCTCCCCGCCTGTTGCATATGCCCCGACCACAGATGTTCCGGCGTTCCGTACGTACGGAGGGGGAACCTTGCGTAAGTCCAGAGCACGTTCAGGAAGACAGGTCGCGAAGAGCGGCATAGCAGGGGCGGCGGCGCTGGTGGGCGCTGCCGCCCTTGTCGTGTCCGCCCTGCCCGCGCAGGCGTTCGCCGCGCAGGCCGGCGGCGATCCGGCGGATGTCATTCCGGGGAAGGGGACCTCCACCCCTTCCCTGGTCGACGGCATCCGTGAGGGTGTGAAGGCGAGCGGGAGCGCGGCCGACGCGGCCCGTGGGCACCTCGCCGACAAGAAGAGCCGCTACCGCATCGCCGACCCGGTCCGGGATCTGAAGCCCGTCCAGGCCGTCACGAACGGCGCCGCCGAGACCGTACGGCTTCAGCAGAAGCACCACGGCATCGACGTCCTCGGCGGCCAGTACGTCGTTCGGATGGAGAAGAAGGACGGCAAGCGCGTCGTCACCGGTACCTCCGGCAAGTACTTCACAGCGCTCACCACCGGCACCACGCCCTCGGTGAGTGAGGAACTCGCTGTCCAGCGCGCGGTCGGCGCCACGCTCGCGCAGGTCGGTGGCAAGCGGCTCGGCACGAAGGCGAAGCCGTCGCTCAAGGGCACCGCGCGCGGCCTCGTCGTCCTGCCCAAGGGCGCCGGCGTGCTGACCCACCACGTCACCGTCCGGGGCACCGACCCCGCCACCGGGCAGCCCGTGCTGCACGAGGTGTACGTCGACGCCAAGTCCGGCTACCCGGTCCTGCAGTACAGCGGGATCAAGACCTTCGGGGCGCCGAAAGCCGCAACCGCAACCGCAGGGGAAGCGAAGGCGGACGGCGGCGAGGCCAAAGCCCCCGGCGGGCCGGCCAAGCACCCCGGCGTCGCCGGTTCCGGCGTGAAGTACGACGGCACCACCGTCGAGCTCGGCCTGTTCTTCGACACGGCCCGCGGCGAGTACGTCATGAACGACCACTCCCGCATGTGGGACACCAGCAAGAACGTGATCTCCACCTGGGACGCGCGCGGCAAGGACGTCTCGGAGGTGGGCGGCGGCCGCTGGCCCGAGGGGATCAAGGAGTTCGGCTCGAAGGGCCCGCAGTTCGGCAAGGACGCCACCGACGCGGGCGCGGTCGACGCCCACTGGGCCGCGGGCAAGGTCTACGACTACTACAAGAAGGTCCACGGCCGGGACAGCCTCGACGGCCGGGGCATGGCGATCAACTCCCTCGTCGGCGTGACGAACTTCGGGATGCCGTACGTCAACGCCTTCTGGGACGGCTCCAAGATGGTGTACGGCGGGGGCGACGAGGAGTTCAAGACGCTCTCCGCCGACCTCGACGTCGTCGGCCACGAGATGACGCACGGCGTCGTCGAGAACAGCGCCAACCTCGTCTACGCGGGCCAGTCCGGCGCCCTGAACGAGGCGATCGCCGACTACTTCGGCAACGCCATCGCCGTCGACGCGGCCGGCATGGCCATGGACGACCCGGACGCGGGCCTGATGGGCGGCAACCTCTGCCGGACCAAAACCCCGCGCCAGTGCGCCTTCCGCGACCTCAACGACGGGGCGACGACGTCCAAGAACTTTCTGGGCGTCTCCTTCGCCACCGACAACGGCGGCGTGCACCTCAACTCCACCATCTTCTCGGGCGCCCTCTGGGACATCCGCGAGGACCTGGGCCGCACCCTCGCCGACAAGATCGCCTACAAGGCGCTCACCGAGTACATGACCCCGCTCGACGGGTTCACCGAGGGCCGCGACGCGGTGATCGCCGCCGCGAAGGCGCTCAAGGTCTCCGACAAGGACCTGGGCGTCGTCAAGCGCTCCTTCAACGCCCACGGCATCGTCCCGAACTGGGAGGAGGCCATGGGCGTCGACTCCGACCAGCTGCTGGGCAGGCTCAACGTCTACAGCACCAAGGTCGGCGCGGGCGGCGGCTGGTGGGCCACGTCCAAGTCGAACGACGACGGCACCGAGGCCTTCTCGGTGTGGGCCGGCCGCACGGACGGCTCGGGCGCGGCCAAGCTGATCAGCCCCAATGACGGGCGTTTCCACGTCAACCCGGCGACCGACGGCAAGACCGTGGCGTGGGCGGCGTACGGCCCGGCAGGGGTGGACGTGCTGGCGCGGCCGCTCGCGGGCGGGCCGACGAAGAAGCTGTACAGCACCTCCGACAACGTCCAGGACGTCCGGGTCGAGGGCGGGGTCGTGGCCTTCGAGAAGATGGACGCCTTCGGCGCCCGGCACGTGGGCTTCCTCCGTACGGGTGACAAGGAGCCGACCTGGGCCGACGGCGGCAAGGCCGACACCGGCTCGGCGTCCCCCTCGCTCTCCGGCGGCCGGCTCGCCTACGCCAAGGCGTACGCCGACGGCGACGACTACCGCATGGGCGTCGAGGTGCTGGACCTCAAGAGCGGCGAGCGGAAGCTGATGAACCAGCTCGGCCGGCCCGAGAGCGTCGGCGAGACCGCGATCAACGGCAAGTACGTCTTCTGGCTGGCGGACGAGGTCGTCGACGACGGCCAGGTGGCCGTGCGCCGGTCGAACCTCGACGGCACCGGGACCGTGGACCTCAGCAAGGAGAAGGGTGAGGGCGCCCTCTTCGCGTCCGCTCTCACCGCCTCCGAGGACGCGCTGACCGTGACCGCGTCGCTGCCCGACCCCAAGTACCACAACGAGACGATGTCGAAGCTGTGGCAGTTCGGCGGGGCGAACGGCACCGACCGCGCCCGCGTCTCCTGCAACCGCGGTGAGCAGCTCTCCGCGGCGGCGGCCGGCGGCAAGCAGGTGGTGTGGATCGACGGCACCACCGGCTACACCGACCTGGTCACCCGCACCCGCCCGGCGGGCAACTGCGGCTAGCGCCGCCGTGCGCCCGTAGGCACCGATACGCCTGTAAGCACCGATACGACCGGGCCCCCGGCGCCGACACGCCGGGGGCCCGGTCCCTGTGCTTTTCGGGGCACACGCGCGGAGCACACGCGTGGGGCACACGCGCGGGACGCACACGCGCAGGCGCGTCAGCCGTAGGCCAGCGCCTTGAGCCTGCTGTACGAGCCGTTGAAGAGGTTGTGGTCGCCGACGGTCGAGCCGGTCTCTGTGTACTGCCAGAAGGTGTGGAAGTCCCAGCCGTTCGGGAGCTCCCCGGTCGAGGAGCCGTAGCGCGGCACCCACAGCGGGTGGTCCGAGCCGAAGCGGCCGTAGTTGCCGGTGCACTTCTTCCACCAGGCGGTGGTGGTGTAGATGACCGCGTCGCGCCCGGTGCGGTGGCGGTAGACGGCGAGGAAGTCGCCGATCCAGTCGAGCAGCGCGTCGGCGCTCATGCCGTAGCAGGTGCTGCCGTAGGGGTTGTACTCCATGTCGAGCACGCCCGGCAGCGTCCTGCCGTCGTCCGACCAGCCGCCGCCGTGGTCGACGAAGTAGTCGGCCTGGTCGGCGCCGCCGGAGTTGGACGGCAGGGCGAAGTGGTACCCGCCGCGGATCATGCCGACGTCGTAGGCGCCGTTGTACTGCTGGGAGAAGGAGGGATTGCGGTAGCTGGTGCCTTCGGTGGCCTTGACGTAGGCGAAGCGCGCGCCCTTGTTCCAGAGCGTCGACCAGGGAACGTTGCCGTTGTGGCTGCTGACGTCCACGCCCTCGACCGAGGCGAGCGCCTCGCGGCCGCCGGCCGGGGGTCTGCCCTCCTCGTGGGCGGGGACGGTCGAGCCCATCCAGTCGCGCTCGGGATGGAAGGGGCGCTGCCGGGAGCCGCCCGTGGCCGCGGCGGCGGTACCGGGCAGGGCGAGGAGAGTGAGGAGCAGGGAGAGGAGTGAGATGAGGGGGACGAGGGGGGCCAAGGGGGCTGGGCGGGCCGCGGGTCTGTGGGCGACCGGGCGGCCCGGCCCTGAGTGATGTGCGGGCATGTGGTGCCTCCGAAAGCCAGGGTGGCGGGAGAGTGGGGGAGAGTTCAACGGCTATCAAATTGGTATGACCATGTCATTAATGGGGCGAGAGGCGGTGTCGCACACCGTGATGGGGACCCGGGGTGCTGCCCTTGGACTAATCCTGCGAAATACTGACGGAGCTGCGGCGACACGACGCGGCCGAAATGAATTCTCAGCGGCTGAAAGCAGGAAAGGGCCTCACGTGCAGGAGACCCCCGAGACCAGTGCCCCGCTCCCGGAGGAGGCGGTCCCCGGCCGGGGCGCCGACGCCGGCGCGGACCCGTGCGGTCCCGCCGTCGACCCCGCCTTCCTCGCCCTGGAGCGTGAGCTCGCGGTCTTCCTGCGGCGCGCCCGCGCGTCGTCCGGCGAGATGGCCCGCGAGGTCCACCCCGACCTGGAGCCCGCCGCGTACGGGCTGCTCGTGCGGCTGGAGGAGGGCGGCCCGCAGCGCGCCACGGAGCTCGCCGCGTACTTCGGCGTCGGCAAGGCCACCATGAGCCGTCAGCTGCGCGCCCTCGGCGACCTCGGCCTCATCGCCCGCGACCCGGACCCCGCCGACGGCCGTGCCGCGCTGATCCGCATCACGGGGGAGGGGCGGGAACGATTCACCCGTGTGCGGGACGCCCGTCGTGCGCAGTACATCCGCAAGTTCGCGGACTGGAACCGCCTGGAGGTCGCCGAGCTGGCCCGCCTGCTCCACCAGCTGAACGAGCGCGCGGAGGCGTAGCGCCTGTGGGGGCACCTCCCAGCGGTAGCTGGGGGATGGTCGGGCGGGGGCGTGCTCGCTCCCCACTGGGCGCCGGGTCATCGCTCCGCCGGGAGCGCGGTCCGGTCGCCGCGGGCCGGTGGGGGCTGGTCGCGCCCACGCGGCGGTAGCCGCATGTCGACACAGACCCGCGCCCCTTACGGGCCGCGCGCCCCGGCTCCCCGTCGGCGCGCGGCACGCGTCACAGCTCCGCGTAGAGCGCCGCCGCGTCGTCGTGGGGCTTGCCGCGGCGGAACGCGTGGCCGTGCGGGTCGGCCAGCTCCGCCTCCCGGACGCGGTCGATCAGCGCCTGCGGGCCCTCCTTCGCCAGGAGCGCGAAACAGTCCGCCCAGCGCCCCTGCCGGAAGACCTCCACCCAGCGCGCCGCGCCGTCCGTGAGCGCCGCCAGCGCGCGGACGTCCCCACGCGCCGTCGCGCCCGTGACCGCGCGGGCGCTCACCGCCGGATCGGCGGCGGCCGTGAAGAAACCGCCCTCGGCGTTGCGCTGCGCGTCCGTCACCCGCCCGGCGGCGGCCAGCCGGGCGATGCGGTCGTCCAGGACGGCCGACACCGTGCCGTCCACGCCCTCGATCAGCAGCGCCGAATCGGACAGCACCAGGTGCTCCACCACCTCCGCGTCCCAGCGCGCCACCACCACCGTCGCCTGCGGAGTCAGCCGGTGCGTCAGGTCGCAGTCGTCCCGATGGGCCTCGGCCGTACGGGAGATGGCGGCCGACAGGCAATCCGCGAGCGTCATCTCACGCCGTGACGAAGCCAGTTCCAGCAGCGCCCCGCCCAGCCGCGCCGTGAACCACGGGACCCCGTGCGCGCACCCCGACTCCCCGGCCGGCGGCGGCGTCACCCCGTCCAGCAGCACCAGGGCCCCGCCCCGCCCGCCGGCGGGCAGCGCGACGGACACGAAATCCTCGTTCGGGCGGCCCGGATCCCCCGGCCGGGTGGAGAGTTCGATGCGCATGCGACCAGTGTGCCGGATGCCCGAATTTCCTTGCCCGTTGACGCGCATCCTTCCGGCGTGCTCGGCGGTTGATGTGGTGGGGCACTTGCCGGGGGGAAGCGGTGGGTGACACCCGGCAGGGGCCACCAGCGGGTGGAGCGGAAGACCAGAACAGAATGCGAGCACCGGTGCGCAAGAAGCGGCTTCGCGGCGGCACGCGCGAACAGCAGACCCCAGGAGTGCCGGAGCGCACCGCCCGCGTACGCAACAGGCTCGTCGCCTCCGTCGCCGTCGTCTCGCTCGGCGCCCTCGGCGCGGGCGCCTTCGGCATCGCCGACGCCATACGCGACCTCACCGACTCCCGCCGTCTGGCCGGGCAGGCCACCACCGCGAGCGGCGCCGTCGCCCTCGCCCACGCCCTCGCCGACGAGCGCGACGCCATGACCGAGTACGTGGCCGGGGGCCGCGCCGACTCGGGCGGGGCGGGCGCGGCGTCCGAGGAGCAACGGGCCGGGGTGGACCGGCAGATCGAGGAGTTCCGCGCGAGCGCGCCCGACTCCCTGCGGCACCGCCTCGCCGGCCTGCCCGAGTTGCGCCGCCACGCCCTGGCCGGGCCCGACGACGCCCTCGCCGTCTTCACCGCGTACACGGCCACCGTCCAGGCCCTCCACGCCGTGGAGACCGGGCTCGTCCAGCGGCTCCCCGCCCGGGCCCAGCCCGGCGAGGCCGTCGCGCTGCCCGCGCTCGGCCGGGCCGTCCAGGAGGCATCCGCCACCCGCGGCCTGTTCCTCGCCGCCCTGGCGGCGCGCGGCGGCGGTCAGGCGCCGCTCCTGGCCGCCGCCCAGCAGCGGCGTCTGCGCGAGGAGGCCGCCCTCGCCGACTTCCACCAGCTGGCCCCCGCCTCGCTGCGCGCCGAGTACGCCCGTACCGTCAGCGGCCCCCAGACCGCCGCCGCCGAGGCCCGGCTGGGCCGGCTGGCCGCCCGGCCCCAGGCCGTCGCCGCCGAGCCCGAGCGGCCCGGCACGGTACGGGGACAGCTGACCGCCCGCGTCGACCAGATGCGGGATCTGGAATCCGGCCTCGGCACCGAGGAGATGGCCCGCCTCGCCGGACTGCGGGAGCACGACACCACCGCGCTGGAGGTGCGCGCCGCGCTCGCCGCGCTGGGCTTCCTGCTGATCCTCGGCACCGGCACGCAGTCCGCCCGCTCGGTGACCCGCCCGCTCGCCGCGCTCCGCCTCGGGGCGCGCCGCGTCTGCGCGGACCCGGTGGACCGGCAGCCGGTCGCCTTCCAAGGTCGCGACGACGAGTTCGCCGAGGTCGCCCGCTCCGTCAACGTCCTGCACGGCACGATCGTCCGGCTGCGCGAGCGCGTCGCCCTGCTGGAGGGCGAGCGCAACCGCCTCGACGTGGCCCGCCAGGACCTCGCCGACGAGCGCGACGCGCTGCGCGCCCGCTGCCAGGAGATCGACGACCGGATGAGCGGGCTCTCCGGCCGGGTCCACGCCACCTTCGTCAGCCTCTCCCGCCGCACCCTCGGCCTGGTCGAGCGGCAGCTGACCGTCATCGAGTCCATGGAGGCCCACGAGGCCGACCCGGACCGGCTGGAGGTGCTCTTCAAGCTCGACCACCTCGCCACCCGGATGCGCCGCCACAACGAGAACCTCCTGACCCTCGCCGGCGCCGACCACCACAGCACCCACTCCGGCCCCGTGCCCCTGCTGGACATCCTGCGGGCGGCCGTCAGCGAGATCGAGCGGTACGAGCGCGTCCGGATCCACTCCCTGCCCGCCCGCGCCCAGCTCGCCGGGTTCGCCGCCGACGACGTCAGCCACCTCGTCGCCGAACTGCTGGAGAACGCCACGACGTTCTCGCCCCCGGACGTCCAGGTCCAGGTCTCCGGCTGGCTGCTGGAGAACGGCGAGGTCATGCTCTCCATCCAGGACGAGGGCATCGGCATGCCCCCCGAGCGGCTCGACGAGCTCAACTCCCTCCTCGCCGAAGCCGATCCGGACCCGCGCGGCACCGGATTCGGGGAGCGCGGCGACCCCGTCATGGGCCTCGGCCTGTACGTCGTCGCCCGGCTCGCCGCCCGGCACGGCGTCCGCGTCAAGCTGCGCGAACAGCGGCCCGGCGGCATCACCGCCGTCGTCGTCCTGCCCGGCCATCTGCTGCCCACCGAGCCCCCGGCCGCGACCGACCCCGCCGGGAACCGGCTCCCGGGCGCCGTACGGACGATGCCCCACACCGACCTGCCCGGCGTGGTCGCCGAGGTCAACTCCCATACGCTGCACGGCCGGTCCCACCCCCAGGGGCCGTCGCCCGCGGTGCCCGGGCCCCGGCGCTCGGGCCCCTGGGCCCAGCAGGACGAGCACACCATCCAGCTCACCACCGTGCGCAGGCCCGCGCCCCCACCGGACGAACCGCGCCCGGCCGCGCCGTATCCGGCCGCGTCCCATGCGGCGCCGCCGCACTCGGCCGCCCCGCACGCGGACGTCCCGCATCCGACGGCTCCGCACTCGGCCGGACGGCACTCCCGGAGCGCCACGCCCCCGCCGCCGGCCCCGGCCCCCGCGCCGATTCCGGAGCCCCGGTGGCAGCAGCCCGCCCATGGGTCCGCGGGGCCCTCGACGGCGGCCGGCGCCGCACCGGCCGGCCCGGCGATGGCACCGCCCCCGGCGGGCTACGGCGCCACGGACGTACCCGGCATGACCGGCAACGGCCTGCCCAAGCGCACCCCCCGGGTCGTCGCCCGCAAGCCCGTACCCCTCAGCGTCCGCCACGGCGTCGACGCGGAGGCGCTGCGCCGCAAGCTCGCGGGCTTCCAGCAGGGCGCGCGCGACGGACGGCGGGACGTGGAGGCGGAGTTGACGCACATGACGGGGTTGACGGGTGGTGATCACGGCGCGCGTGATCGTGGTACTGATCGGAACCGAGCGGGGGCGCCGGACGAGGGCGGCACTGTCGAGGAGGCACGCGGTTGACTGCATTTTCCCAGGGGGCGACGCCCGTAACCCCCACCCGCACCACGGGCGTCACCGCCTACGGACTCAGCGAGGAGGCCCGGAGCCTGCACTGGCTGCTCACCGATCTGGTGGAGGAGGTACCGGGCGTGCGCTCCGTCGCGGTCGTCTCCTCCGACGGACTGCTGCTGCTCTCCTCCGCCCCCGACCACCCGGGCGCGCGCGGCGCGGGCGGGGCGGCTGAGGGGCCGCGCGGCTCCACCGCCGACCTCGCCACCATCGTCGCCGGGCTCGGCAGCCTGACCTCGGGCGCGGCGGCGCTGATGGACGGCGGGCCCGTCAAACAGACGATGGTCGCGATGGCCGGGGGCGGGTTGTTCGTCATGACCATCAGCGACGGCTCGCTGCTGGGCGTCCACACCGCGCCCGACTGCGACATGGGCGTGGTCGCCTACCACATGGCCCTCTTCGTGGGCCGGGCCGGACACGTCCTGACCCCCGAACTCCGCAGGGAGCTGCGGCAGTCGGTGGAGGCCGCCGGATGAGCACCGCCGCCCCCGCGCTGCGCGCCCCCGCCGGGCCCGTACCGGAGCGGCCCACCGCGCGCGTACGCCCGTACTCGCTCACCGGCGGGCGCGGCCGCTGCGGCCATGTGCTGCTCATGGAGACCTTCGTCGCCGCCCTGGCCGACGCCGACGAGGGCCGGGGCGACCCCTGCGGCCCCGGCGCCCCGGCCGGCCCCGGTGGAGCGCTCGCCTCCTGGCTGCTGCCGGAAGTGCGCGCCGTCCTGGGACTGTGCCGGCGGCTGCGCTCGGTCGCCGAGGTCTCCGCGCTGCTGAGGATGCCGCTGGGCGTGGTCCGCGTCCTCCTCGGCGACCTGGCCGACCAGGGAAGGATCCGCGTCTACGGCACCGGCCACCTCACCGGACGACCCGACCGCGCGCTGCTCGAAAGGGTGCTGAGTGGACTACGCAGACTCTGACGCGACGGCCCCCCGCGACCCGGGACCGGGCCCCGGCTGGCAGACCGACCTGTCCCGCGCCCCCGCCGCCACGAAGATCGTGATCGCGGGGGGCTTCGGGGTCGGGAAGACCACCTTCGTCGGCTCCGTCTCCGAGATCACCCCGCTGCGCACGGAGGCGGTCATGACGACCGCCGGGGAGGACGTGGACGACCACACCGCCGTCCCCGCCAAGGCGACGACCACCGTCGCCATGGACTTCGGCCGCATCACCCTCGACACGGACCTCGTGCTGTACCTGTTCGGCACCCCCGGCCAGCAGCGCTTCTGGTTCATGTGGGACGACGTGGTGCGCGGCGCCATCGGCGCGGTCGTGCTCGTCGACACCCGGCGGCTGGCCGACTGCTTCCCGGCGCTCGACTACTTCGAGAGCTGCCGGCTGCCCTACGTCGTCGCCGTCAACCACTTCGAGGGCACCGCGCGCCACTCGCCCGAGGCGGTGCGCGAGGCCCTGTCCCTGGAGCCGGACGTCCCCGTGATCACCATGGACGCCCGGCACCGGATCAGCGTCGTGGAGACGCTGCTGACCCTGGTGGGCCGGGCCCTGGAGACCACCCCGGGAGCCGTCTCCCGGGCCGTTCACCGTGCCGCGCCGAGCGCCGCACCCGAGCCGAGCCGAGGCGGGCGTTGCGACGGATCCTCATAGTCGGAGCCGGCCAGTCCGGGCTCCAGCTGGCCCTGGGACTGCAGGCCAAGGGGTACGACGTGACCGTCATGTCGAACCGCACACCGGACGAGATCCGCTCCGGCCGGGTCATGTCCACCCAGATGATGTTCCGCACGGCGCTGCGCTACGAGCGCGAGCTGGGCCTGAACTTCTGGGAGGGGCTGGCCCCGCGCGCCCTGGGCCTGGGCTTCTCGGTCGCCGGGACGGTCCCCGGCGTGCCCGGCGTCCAGCGGCCCGTCGACTGGATCGGCCGGCTGGACGGCTACGCGCAGTCCGTCGACCAGCGGGTGAAGATGGCCGGCTGGCTGGACGCCTTCGCCGAGCGCGGCGGCCGGCTCGTCTTCCACGCCGCGGCCGTCTCCGACCTGGACTTTCTCGCTCCCCGGCACGATCTGGTGCTGGTCGCGGCGGGCAAGGGGGAGCTGGTCTCGCTCTTCCGCCGCGACCCGGCGCGTTCCCCGTACACCACGCCGCAGCGCGCTCTCGCGCTCTCCTACGTCCACGGCCTGGGTCCGCGCGCCGAGCACCCGGAGTACGACGCGGCGCGCTGCACGATCGTCCCCGGCGTCGGCGAGCTGTGGGTCATCCCCACGCTCACCACCTCCGGCCGGGCCGACATCCTCTTCTGGGAGGGCCTGCCGGGCGGGCCCGTCGACGTCTTCCAGGACGTCGAGGGCCCGGGCGAGCACTTGACGCGGACGCTGGAGCTGCTGGAGTGGTTCGTGCCCTGGGAGTACGGGCGGGCCACCGCCGTGGAGCTGACCGACCCGGGCGCCACGCTGGCCGGGCGGTACGTGCCGGCCGTCCGCGACCCGGTCGGCCGGCTGCCGTCCGGCGGGCTGGTGCTGGGCGTCGGCGACGCGGTCGTCGTCAACGACCCGCTCACCGTGCAGGGCGCCAACTCGGCCGCGAAGTGCGCCGCCTCGTACCTCGCCTCGATCGTGGAGCGCGGTGACGAACCGTTCGACGCGGAGTGGATGCGGACGGCCTTCGAGCGGTACTGGGCCTCGGCACGGCACGTCACCCGCTGGACCAACACCATGCTCGGCCCGCGCTCCCCGCACATCCGCGCCCTGATCGACGCGGCGGCGGGGATCCAGCCGGTCGCCGACCGCATCGCCAACGGCTTCGACGACCCCTCGGACTTCGACGACTACTTCTACGACGCGGCCTCGGCCGGCACCTATATGTCGGAGGCGAAGGTGCCGGCGGCGGGCGGGACGTAGTCCGCCACGGACGGTTCGCCGGCGTCCGGGCGCACGGCCCCCAGCAGCGGGTTCGCGGCGATGGGGGAGATCTTGACGACGTCCCCGGGACGCGGGGCCTGGACGACCTGGCCGTGGCCGACGTAGAGGGCGACGTGGGTGGCGCCCTCGAAGTAGAGGACGAGGTCGCCGGGGCGCAGCTCGTTCAGCGGCACCTTGGGCAGCGTCTTCCACTGCTCCTGGCTGGTGCGCGGGATGACGTCCCCGGCGTGGGCCCACGCCTGGGAGGTGAGCCCGGAGCAGTCGAAGGCGTCCGGGCCCTCCGCGCCCCACACATAGGGCTTGCCGACCTGCTGGAAGGCGTAGTCGAGGGCCTTGACGCCCTCCTCGGACGGCGCGTGGGCGCCGCCGAGGGAGCCGTCGAGCACCCCGGAGGCGAGCAGTCTGCGCTGGGCGTCGCCGACGCCGTCGGCCTCCGCCCGGCGGAGCGCGGCCAGCTGCTCGCCGTCGAGCGAGGCGAGCAGCCGCTCGACCTCGCCGAGCCGCTCCTGGACCGCGTCGCGCTGCCGCTTCCGCTCGGCGGCCAGGGTCAGCTGCTTGTTGAGCGCCTCGCGGGCCTCGCGGGCGAGGGTGGCGGCGCGCCGCTCGCCGTCCGTGAGCCGTTCCACGGCATTGGCCCGGTGGTCGGCGGCGCGCCTGATCTCGTGGCCGCGGTCCATGGCCTGCCGGGGGCTGTCGCTGAGCAGGAACTGCACATAGGGGGAGAGGCCCCGGCTGCCCCGGTACTGCTCGCGGGCGATGCGGCCCGCCTCGGCACGGCCGGCGGTGAGCGCGACCCGGGCGTCGGCGAGTGCCTCGTTGAGCCGGTCCGTCCGCGCGCGCTGCTTCTTCAGCTTGTCGTCGGTGGCGTCGTAGGCCTCCGTGGCCTCCTCGGCCTGCCGGTAGAGCGCCCGGAGCCGGGTGAGCAGGGCGCTGACCGGCTGTCCGGGCGGTTCGGCGGGGGCCGCGACCGCGATCGGCGCGGGGGCGGCGGTGACGGCGAGCACGGTGCTCACGGCCAGCGCCGACGCGCGGACGACACGGACGAACCGTCCTGACACAGGCTCACCTCCGGGACGGGCGTGTCCGGGGACGGGTGTGATCACGCCCGGAAGCGATCCTGCCACGCACGGTATGACTAGTAGGAAAGACGTGGACGAAACCCCCCAATGGGCGTCATCGGGGTCACCCGTACGTTGACGTGGAGCGCTTGGATCAGCCCGTCCGGGACCAGGGCCACTTCAGCTCCGTGCCCGGCTTCCCCTCCGGGTCGTGGACGTACTTCCAGCCCTTGGGCAGCCCGAGGCGCCGCGTCACGGCCGCCGGCTCCCGCCGGTAGACGTACACGGTGGGGGCCGCGCCGGGCTCCTCGGCCGGGACCGGCACCTCGTACTTCTTGGGCGGCAGCCCGTTCAGTCCGAGCAGGACGTCCAGCACACGGCCGTCCAGCGGCCCGCCCTCGAAGGGCGTCTTCTCGCTTCTCACGCCCCCAGTCTCCGTCAGCCCCCGTCAGCCGCGCTCGGCGGCCGTGGTCAGCCGTGCTCGTCAGCCGCGCTCCTCGGCCGGTATGAGGTGCCGCAGATAGGCCTCCGGGTCGCTCAGATAGCGCCCCCAGTGGTCGACCAGCAGCAGATCCCGCCACTCCACGGGCTGGATGCCGTGCTCGCCCACCTCCAGGATCCGGGCGCCGGGGGTCGAGGCCAGGATCGGCGAGTGGGTGGCGCAGACCACCTGGGCGCCCGACCGCCCCAGCCGGTGCATCAGGGAGACCAGCCGCAGACAGGACGCGAAGGACAGCGCGGCCTCCGGCTCGTCCATCACATACAGGCCCGGCTGCCGGAACATCGCCTCGAAGACCGCGAGGAAACCCTCGCCGTGGCTCATCTCGGAGGTGTTCTCCTCCCAGTAGCCGGGCAGCCCCCACACGGTCTCCATCAGGCCGAAGGCCGTCTCGGCCCGGAGGAAGTACCCCTTCTTCCGTGTACGCGGGCCGCTCATCATGCGGGCGCCGCGCGAGGTGAGGTCCAGGCGGACGCGCTCGCCGAGGACCGTCTTCGGGCGGTCGTTGCCGTACTTCCGCCCGGCCCGGCCGCCGCGCGCGTCCAGCCCGAAGCCCTCGGCTATCGCCTCGACGACCGTCGACTTCCCGGAGCCGTTCTCCCCGACGAGGAAGGTGACGGGCGCGTCGAAGACGATCCCGTCGGCCAGCAGCTCCTTCACACAGGGCACCGACCAGGGCCAGCCGTCCGCCTCGTCGTCACCGACGAGCTCGGGCGGTACGTAAGCGCGGTTCACGAGCATGCGTACGAGCGTAGGGGCGGGGTCTGACAACGGCCCGGTTTCCGGTCGTCGGCGCTGGTCAGAGCAGGTGGCCCGCGTCCTCCAGCAGGGGGAGCACCCGGCGGGCGAGGTCGCCCACCGGCCCGTCGGCCGGCTCCCGGGCCAGCGCCGCGCGGGCCACCGCGGCGACCTGGGGGTCGCCCGCGCCCGTCGTCAGGAGCAGGGCCACGAAGTGGTCGACCAGCCAGTCGCGCAGCTCGCCCAGCGGGGGCTGCTTCCCCTCGTCCAGCCAGATCAGCGAGGCGGCCTCCACGGCCGTGATCCACGTCCGCACCATGGTGCGCAGCCGCACCCCCGGCTCGGCCACGGACAGGTGCTTGAGGATCTGCGCGACGGCGGCCCGGCGCACCTCGTCCACGATGGCGCCCGTCCGCGAGGTCTCCGCGACGCTGCCGCCCTGGAGCAGGGCGGCGAAGCCCGCGTCGTGCTCGTCGACGAAGGCGAGGTAGCGGTCGAGGACCGCGGCGAGCCGGCCCGTGAGCGGGCCGGTCTCGGGCTCGGCGAAGCACACTTCGAGCTCGTCCGCCGCGCTGCGCAGGGCCGCCTCGTACAACTGCTGCTTGCCGCCGGGGAAGTAGCGGTAGACCAGCGGGCGGGAGACCTTGGCGGCGGCCGCGACGTCGTCCAGCGAGACGTCCTCGGGCACGCGGTGGGCGAACAGGCGGAGCGCGGTGGCGATCAGCTGGGCTCGGCGCTCGGCGACGCCGAGCCTGCGGTAGGAGGTGGTTCCGCTGCCGGTCATGGATCGCAGCGTAACGGTCCGGACCCGGGGCGGGCCGGTGACGAGGACCGCTCAGGCCAGCAACCCGGAGCTGCGCCACAACCGCCGTCCCGCGCCGCGCAGCAGACCGATCTCGTCCAGGAAGTCCGTGAGACGCCCGGCTCCGGCCCGCATCACCTCGCGGCGGTGGCCGCTGGCGCGGACCTGGGCGACGGCTTCGCGGCGGTCCAGCCCCACGTTCGTGTACACCTGCGGGTTGATGAACGCGGCCGTGAAGACGCGGGCCGCCTCGCCCGTGCTCACCCGCGTCAGCTCCGCCTCCCAGCGCGGGCAGGTGGCCATCTGCCGCCGCAGTTCCTCCCGCGCGTAGCGGACGTGGCGCGCCTCCTCCACGACGTGGATGCGGGTGACGCCGCGGACGAGCGTCTGGACGCGCTCGTCGGGGAAGGTCAGCCGCTGCATGTGGTCGAGGATCTCCTCGCCCAGCAGGGTGCAGGCGAAGGAGCCCGGCGTGGTGGAGACGGTCTTCAGGATCCGGGCGAGGTTGTGGTGGCGGCGGGCGACGGGGTAGGTCGGGGCGCCGACCTTGTCGATCATCCGGGCGAACATTCTCGAGTGCCGGCACTCGTCGGCGATCTCGGTCAGCGCGTAGTTGACGTGGGAGCTGGTCACGGGCTTGTCGTAGATGTGCCGGACCAGCAGCTGCATCAGGATGATCTCGAACCAGATGCCGAGGGAGGCGAGCGACGCTATCTCGTGCCGGGAGAGGTCCATCCGCTGCTCCTCCGGCATCCGCCGCCACAGCGGCGTGCCGTAGAGGGAGACCAGCTCCGGCGGGCAGTACCACTTGCCGGGCTCCAGGGGCGCGGCCCAGTCGAGATGGGTGTCGGGGTCGAAGGAGTGCCGGGCGGAGGACTCGAGCAGCCGCTGGGCGACCCGCTCACGGTCCTTGAGCGGGCCGAGCGCGTCGCGGGCGCCGGGGACACCACTGGTATCGGGGACGGTCGCCATGACGGAAGCCACCTCGGGTCTCTGAGTCTTCGGACTGTCGGACTACCGGCGGTACGCCCTTATGAGACTACTTGTCAGCAAGCCCGTCAAGGGTTCGTTCCCGCCGCCCCTCGAACGGCTCATTGACCCGGCGGTGGCCCCGTGTGAGCCTGCAGAAGAGCCAGCCGTCACAGTCATATGAACAGCCATGTGAACGGCCGTGCGAACAGTCATGTGACCTGCCCGAGAGTGCTGATGAGCGAGGGACAGGAGGCGTCCACGATGACGCGCGACCTCTACCGCCACGACCCCGGCCCGCCCGTCTGGGAGGTCCCCGCGACCGGGGCGGCACGCTTCAGCTGGGATTACGACGAGGGCCGCGAACGGCTCCTGGCCCTCTACCAGAAGGGCAAGGACAAGCAGTGGGACGGCGCCAAGCGCGTCGACTGGGACCTGGAGGTCGACCCCTACGACCCGCTCGGCGTGCCCGACGAGAACCTCGTCGTCTTCGGCACGCCCTACTGGGACAAGATGAGCGAGCACAACAGGCGTGATCTGCGCCGCCATTACGCCTCCTGGAACTTCAGCCAGTTCCTCCACGGCGAACAGGGGGCGCTGGTGTGCGCGACCCGCATCGTGGAGGCCGTCCCCGACCTGGACGCGAAGTTCTACGCCGCCACCCAGGCGATGGACGAGGCCCGGCACGTGGAGGTCTACAGCCGGTTCCTCCACGAGAAGATCGGCATGGTCTATCCGGTCAACCCCAGCCTCCGCTCACTGCTGGAGGACACCCTGCGGGACTCCCGCTGGGACATGCCCTCGCTCGGGATGCAGGTCCTGATCGAGGGGCTCGCCCTTGCGGCCTTCGGATTGCTGCGCGATTCGACCGAGAAACCACTGCCGAAACAGATCCTCGCCTACGTCATGCAGGACGAGGCCCGGCATGTGGCCTTCGGTCGCATGGCGTTGCGCGAGTACTACAAACAGCTTTCCGACGCCGAATTGCGGGACCGCGAGGAATTCGTCATCGAGGGCTGCTACCTGATGCGCGACCGGCTGCGCGGCGAGGAGGTCCTCGCGGACTTCGGCGTACCCGCGGGAGACGCGGCGGAGCTGAGCGAGCGCTCCGAATTCCTCCAGATCTTTCGGAAGTTGCTCTTCAGCCGCATTGTGCCGTGTGTGAAGGACATCGGTCTGTGGGGCGAGAGGCTCCAGCGCGCCTATGCCGACATGGGAGTGTTCGAGATGGGTGACGCCAGCCTCGATCAACTCATGGCCCAGGACGAGGAGATCGCCGAACAACTCGACGCCCACCGCTTCGCGGCGGAGGAGGCGGCCCGTACGGAGGAGGTCTCCCGGACGATCGCGGAAGCGTAACAGTAGTGGGGCAACTGGGAACTTTACAGAGGAGACGTGGCTGTCCTGTCTGAATTCTGTGAGCGATGCCGTGTCGCGGAACGCTTTGCGGTACATCGCCGTCCTACGCGGGCAGGACATTGGTCAGTGCGCGAGGGGGTGGGGGAAGTCATGACGCGATTGACGGCCCATAGGCGGCATTTGGTGATCGCGGCGGGAGGGATGATCGCCATCGCGGGGGTGATATCGGGCACCGTGGCCGTGGCCACCGAGGGTTCGGGAAACCCCCGGGGTGAGGAAACGATCGCCCAGGGCCCGACACCGGCCCCGGACGGCAAGGGCGGCACCCCGTCCCCGCCGACTCCCAACGCGCCGGGCGCACCCGGCACACCCGCCTCCGCCGCCCCGGCCGGCCCGGTCTCCCCGGAGATCGTCCACGAGACGGAGACCGGCGGAAAGGTCGTGGCCCTCACCATCGACGACGGCCCCGACCCCAGGTGGACCCCGAAGGTCCTGGAACTGCTGAAGAAGTCCGGCATCAAGGCCACCTTCTGCATGATCGGCCCCCAGGCCAAGGCCCGCCCGGACCTCGTCAAACAGGTCGTCGCCGAAGGCCACCGCCTCTGCGACCACTCCGTCGACCACAACACCGCCATGGACAAGCGCTCGGAGGACTACCAGAAGCAGCAGATCCTCGACGCCAAGAAGATGATCGAGGAAGCGGCCGGCGGCGGCTCTGCCGGAACGATCCGCTACTACCGCGCCCCCGGCGGGGCCTTCACCCCCTACAGCCGCCACCTGGCCGCCGACAACGGCATGCGCCCCCTCGGCTGGGACGTCGACACCCGGGACTGGCAACGCCCGGGCGTCGACCGCATCATGGAAAACATCAAACGCGAACTCCCCAACGGCCCCATCATCCTCTTCCACGACGGCGGCGGAGACCGCACCCAGAGCGTCGAGGCCCTGGCCCGCTGCATCGACTGGCTGAAGGACGAGGGCTACGGATTCGGGTTCCCGAAGGTGTGACCACGGGCGTGCCGCATGACAGGAGTGGTGGCCTCCGGCGTGACCGGGGGCAACCACTCACCGCACCACCGCGACGCGTGCCCCGGCTCCGCCACGACGCTCCCTTGCTTCGCCCCCGCACATGAACCACGGTGTGGTTCGGATGCTGCTCGGCGCTTCGGCGCCACCAGGGGAGGGGCGGTACGGCATGGGCTCGACCAGCCAGTGGGCGCGGGAGACCTTCGGCGACCTGGCCGACGACTTGACGGACATCATCCCGGACAGCTTGCTCCGGGCCCATGACAGGGCCCGGAACGGCCACGAGGGCGTCCACACCCAGACGTTGGAGGCGTACGGCCACGGCTTGTACGCCGTGCAGTACGAGGAACTCGCCGTCGGCCTGGAGGCGCTCGGGGAGCCCGTGCGCCTCCAGGGGCGCACGATAATGATCGTCCGCGGGCATGTGATCTACCCGTTCCGCTATGCGAAGAAGGACGTCCCCGTCACGACCGCCCGGTTACGGCGGGCCACGGGCCTCCGCGCCGACCTCATCCGGCGCCACGGCCCGGAACCGATGCAGCAGACGCTGGACCTGGGCATCGAGGAGCTCGAGGAGTCCGAGGTCCACGCGGACTTGGAGCTCATACCCCGGGATTTCGGTCTCGTACTCGTCGCCTACGCCTGCTCCATGGAGCAAGGAGTCATGCGTATCGAGTGGGGATCGGCGGAGCTCCGTCGAGAAGACCGCTACCTGATCTGGCACCACCACGAGGCCCTGCCCACAGGCCCCCGTTGGCCCTCGTAGGAGGCCTAGATATCACGCGGCGTTCGAACCCGACGGAGGACCGTCACCCGTGAGCAGTGATGTCGCACGGCCGGCGTCGCGGTCGGCATGCTGGGGCAGATAACGACTCGCCCTGCCGTGCCACGTCACGACCAATTCGTCCCGTGCCCGGGTAGCCGCGACGAAGAGCAGGGAACGGGCCCGCTGCTCCTCCTGGCGATATCGGTCGGGACTGCTCAGCCGGAAGGCATCGATGCGCTGATGCGGCACCAAGCCCTCACTGACACCTGCCAGGAACACCCGTTGGAACTCCAGCCCCTTGAATCGGTGCATGGTGCCGATGCGTACGGTGTCGGTGTCGCGCGGCCCCTCCCGGCCGATCTCGCTCGCGGGGATCAGGAACGGCTTGCATGCCAGCGTGTAAGCGAGTTGTGTGACGGCGGCCTTGTCCGGAACGCTGACGGCCATGGCCGTGTATGGAGTGCCGTAGCGCTCATGGCGCTCCTTGAGCAGAGTGGCGATGGCCCGCATCTCGGTCTCCCAGTCGGGAGCACGCCAGTACTGAGGCGCCAGCCCGGTCAGGACGGAGCGGTAGCCGTCCAACGTGTCGGGCCGGTCGTCGAGATCGTCGAAGCTCACGCCCCGCACCAGCCCCTGGGCACTGCCCAAGATCTCTCGTGTCGTGCGGTAATTCAGTGTCAGTCGACGGGAAGCCCGTCCGGGAGTACTGATGCCGAGCCTGCCGAGAACCACCTGGTGCGAGTAGATGCGCTGATGGGCGTCGCCTACCAGGAAGATGTCGTTCGGCCCGGGCGCCACCATCGCGCGCAGCATCCGCCAGTGCGAGGCCGACAGGTCCTGAGCCTCGTCCACCACGATGTGCTGGTACCGGGGCTTGAGCCACATGCCGCTACCGGCCTCACGATGGATGAGGTCCAGGCCTCCGTGCTCCTCCTTGTAGCGCGCCTGCTCGGCGGCCTTGGCCATGCGGCGCCGCTCGATCCGTGCGGCCTCGTCGGCGATCAGCGCATACGTAGTGCGCCGGGGCGGACCATCCAGGAGAGCGCGGTACGTCTCCACCAGCTCCCACACACGGTTCCGGTCAGCCCGTTGCAGCACACCCCGAGCTCGTCGTTCGGCACGGAGGTACATGCGGGCGGTGCCGCAGCCCTGCGCGAGGATGACGTGTTTGAACTCCGAGTCGAGGAAGTCGGCGTCATAGTCGAATACGCCGGCCTCGGCGCACGCCCTGTGCCAGAGCGCCATGGCTTCCTCGTCACCCATGGGCGTACCGAGAACGGAGCCCGGATGCTGCTCGACTACTTCCCGGGCCAGCTGGTCCACGGACTTGACGTCGACCCGGCGCACGAGTGCGTCACCGCCGAGCCGGTACATGCGCTCCTTCAGGTCGACGGCGAGGTTGGTGTTGTATGTGGTCAGCAGTACGGGCCGGGTCTGCCCTGGCGGCAGCTGGGCGACGAGGTGCCGGACCCGATGGAGGGCCACGACGGTCTTGCCGGTGCCCGGTCCGCCGGTGACCTTTGCCGACCCCTTGAACGAAGTGGTGGCGAGTCTGTGCTGCTCGGGGTGGAGGAAGAGCCGCCAGGCGTCGAAACTGTCCCCGAGCGCGTCCAGGACAGCCGAGTCCTCCGTGCTGACCTGGGAGACGGGCCGTCGCGCCGCCCGGGCCCAGTCCTGCGGATCGACTTCCTCCTCGGCTCGCCACTGGTCGGTGATGAAGCTGCGGACCTTGCCTGGATCCATGCCGTCTTGCAGTGCCAGCAACACCTCCCGGGTGAGCCCGGGAAGGTTGTGACCGAGTACGGCCTCCAGCTGGCGGCTGTCGGTGATTCGCCGCAGGGCGGGCAACAGGGAGGCGATCACACCGAGCCCGACGAGCTCCTCGTCCCCGTAACAGGCGAAGAGAGGTACCGGCAGGACGGCCGGAGCCGTCGCGGAGGCGGCGGCTTCCGCGCCCGTCGCGGAACCGGCAGCCTCGGCTGCCGGAGCCGCCTCCGGTGCGGTGCCCGGTTCCGGACCGGGCACCGGGCGCGTCGGCATCGCCACTACATTGGCGCTGACCTCACTCTGGTCGACGAGCTCAACACCGCCCGAGACCGCATTGATCTCCACGGTCAGCCGGGCGAGTTCGTCGCGCGCCGTCGCTCCGACCCGGACGGCCAGCAGGCTGAAGCGGTTCTCCTCGGTCTCCAGCAGCAGCCCCATGCGGCTGCTGTCGAGCGCGGCGAGGAACAGGCGTCCGTTTCCACCCGCCTCACGCAAGAAGGTCAGCCGCAGCGCACGGTTGGACCGGTCGGCCCGCAGCCGACGGACGAAGTCACCCACCGCGTTCTTCGTGGCCGCGTCGAGGCGCCGGATGTCCTCGTTGGCCTGCGGTGTGACGGCGACCTGTGTCCTGACCCCATTGCTCATCGCCGGTCCCCTCCCTCTCTGAATGCGCTCTACTGCCGGTCGTCGAGCAGGGCGGCGAGCTCCGCCTCGTCCCAACTGCCCGGGGCCCGGACCTGCCACCCCGCCGCCACGCACTCCGCCATGTAGGCGTCGTCGGCCGCGTCCTCGTCCAGGACCACCGCGATTCTGCGGTCCGGCCAGGCCAGTTCGAGCGGCCGGGAGACGCCAGTGGCATCCCAGCCCGCCTCGGCGGCCTGCACGTCCCCGCGCTCCGCGAGGGCCCTGGCGAGAGCCTCGATCGCCGGGTCACCCACGTACGACAGCTCGCGCAGGACGAGTTCCCAGGCGGCGCGTTCCAGCGTGGTAGGAGCCGTGGCGGTCCTGACGGCTTCGGGCACGGGACGCGGAGTCGCCTCGGCAGCGGCCTCCGGCACCGATGCCCGGTCTGCCTGCTCCGGTTCTGGCACCACGAGCCCCGTGCCCGGGAGCTCTTCGCGCAGGGCCGTCAGCAGCCCGTCCGCCCGTACGGCCGTGGCCGCCAGCAGTCCCGCGTCGAAGGAGTCCAGCTCGCTGCGGGCGAGTTGGAGACCGTCGGCCCGACCCGTCCCGGTCGGGTCCAGGAACTGGAGTACGTTCCCCCAACACAACCATGCCTTCCAGCGCCGCCGGTGCGCGGCACTGTCACCGGCGACGGCCTCGGAACGGTCGTCGAGCACGGCCAGTGCGCTCATCCCCGGCGGTTTCATCCGGGAGTCGCCGATCAAAGCCAGAGGTAGACCGGAGGCGTCGCGCACGGGATAGAGCCTCAGACCCTGACCGCTGACCGGGGGTCGGGCATCATCCCGCAGCGTCGCCTCGATCCACGGCACGGCGGACTCGGGAGAGGCGTCGACGACCTCCTCCCGCTTCGCCAGGGGGAGCAGACCCCCGACACAGAGCCGGGCCATCGCGTGCCAGCGTCGGAGATCCGGGTCTGCGAGGAAGGCGAGCAGGGCGGGGATGGCACCGGCGAACAGCCGGTCGATCTCGGCCGGGTCCTGCCGCTGCTGTGCCCAGCGTGCCCGGGCTCGACCGCCCGGCGTGGCGTCGCCTTCGACGGCATACGGTGGCCACGCGGCCTGCGCCGAAGGCCCGGCGAGGGCGGGAATGAGCGCCTGCACGGCATCGTCCCCGTCCGCCGCCGCACCCCGCCCCGCCCGGGCCCGCAGCTCCTTCTCCCAGGCCATGACATCGTCCCAGGTGATCTGCCAGACCAGCGTGCCGTCAGCACGCAGCCGGGCCCGCTTGGCGGCGTCACCCGCGATCCGGTTGGTTGCCGCGGACGCGTGCCAACGGTAGCCGTCCAGGTAGATGGCCACCGGCATGGGCGGCGCACCGTCCGAGGTGGTCTCACCCGCGACGGGACGCAGCAGCAGATCCGGCACGGTGCCCTGCGCGTACAGCGGCTTCTGTGCCACCGACTCCCAGCGGATCGGCGAGCCATCCCGGCGGCGCAGCGTGAACCGCTTGCCCTGGCGGCCGGTCGGGGTCTCCTCATGCTCCACGTCGGCCCGGTTGGCGGGATCGGCGAGCCAGCGGTCGAGGCAGTCGATGAAGCGTCGCTCCAGGTCGCTCTGCGCCTGCTGGGCGAACCGTCTCCGGTCCTCTTCCTCGGCCTCCGCGCGGCCCGCCCGGCCCTTGCGGACGGGCTTGACGGCCCAGCGGCTGCGGCCGTCCTCGCCGAGCACGTCGTCGAGCATCCACAAGGCCTCGCGGCGGTCGAGGAGCCCGTACTCGCGCTCCGGCGCGTACCCCAGCAGGCACAGGTGGCACGCGCGGCGAGATCCGTCCTGGCACGGGCAATCGCGCAGATACTCCTGGGCGGCCGCCAGCACCGCCCGGAACTCCTCTCCCACACCCTCGACGAGCCGCTGGAGATATCCCGTGCCGCCGGGCAGCGAGTCGTAGAGCACCAAATAGTTGCGGGTCAGCCCGCTCTCGCGGTCCGGCTCCGTGCTCGGGGTGGACCGGATGTGCGCCGGATCACCGCCGTAGCGCAGCGCGAGCCCGAGGTGAAGGGCGGCGGAGAACGAGGCCAGCCGTTCCGGCACGTGCAGGGTCGCGGCGGGCAGCAGGATGCGCAGCGCCTCCGTGCGGTGCTCGGTGGCCGTGATCACCCGTTGGTCCTGGACCTGGACGGACCGGCCGCGGCGTCGCGTGGGACACCAGGGCCGGTGGTGGGCCAGCTCCGGGCGCCCGGCGAGGGATTCGGACAGCTCCTCCTGTACGGGGGCGTGTCCGGGCTCGCGGTCGGTAGCGCCGCCGCATTGCGGGCAGAGCACGAAGGGCGTGATGGTGACCTCGGTGCCGGCGAAATACGTGTCCGGGCGGCGGCTCAGCCTGACGGGCCCGAGGTTGAACCTCCGGATGACCGCCTCGCGCACGTGGTCGACGCCGAAGGTGGCTCCGGAGTGCCGCCAGCTCTCCTTGATCGCGGCCGGGTCGATGTCCACCGCCGTAGCCGTCGCGTAGTGGCGCCGGTTGCGTGAGTCGTGGTCGTCGATGATCCGGGCGTCGTCCCGCTTGTCCCGGGAGGTGACCTTGTGGGGAACGATCACATGGTGCAACGCGGCGCGGCCGCCGATGCCGGGTCCGGCACAGCGAGGGCAGGGCGAGGTGTCGGTCTCGGCGTTCCGCGTACGGACGTGTCCGCACTCCCGGCAGACGCGCCAGGCGACCACCGCTGAACGCGGGTCCTTCTCGTCCTCCTTGGGGCGCGGCCCGAGATCAAAACCGTCGATCGTGTGGCGGTAGCCGAGGACGTAGTACGAGTTCCCCGGGGCCAGCTCGGTGAGCGCCGACTCGGACGGCCGCTTGTATGTCCGGGGCTCGGTGCGCCACTGCGACGCGGGTACCTCGTCCGCGCCGGAACCGGCGGCGCTTCGGGCGCGCCGGGCGGGCTCCTTGCGGGTCAGCGCGGCCTCCAGCCGTACGCCGTCCTCCACCAGGCTGTAGTTCGGCAGCAGACCCCATTCGACCAGGAATGCCTGCGCCCCCGTTTGTGCGAACTCCTGCAGCTGCTTGGCGACGGCCGCCGCCTCACGGGCCAGGTTTCTCTTCTCCCGGGCCTCGTCCTCCACGTTCTCGTGAAGCGCCTCCGCTGCCTCGTTGATCAGGGCGCGCCGGTCCACGAGCTCGGCCCGTTCCGCCTCCCACGCCTCCTCGGCGTCCCGCAGGACCTCGGCCAGCTTCCCCGCCGCATAGCGGTGCAGCGCGGAACGGGCGTCCCGGGAGACACCTGAGTCCGGCACCCCGTCGATCTCGGGGAACAGTTTCAGGAACTCCTCGACCAGGTCCCTGCGCCCCGTCACGGCCTGCGCGAACCGCCGCAGCCAGCCGACCCGCCCGAACAGGGCTGTCACCCGGTCGGGCAGCGGGCTCACGCCCTCCAGTCGGCCGCGCGCAGCCAGGTCGATGAGATGGGCGACGTACTGGCGGCGCAGCAGCTCTCCCGCCGACAGGAAGCACCCGGGCGGCAGGATCCGCCCCGCGATCAGCTGCCGCGGCTCCGACAGGTGGTAGAGGGCGCGCGGGCTGGTGTCGGCCAGTGACACCATCAGCGCGTTACCCGTCGACCGGCCGGCCCGGCCGACCCGCTGGACGTATCCGGCGGTGCTCGGCGGCAGCGAGGCCAGGACAACCGCCTCCAACTGGCCGATGTCAATGCCGAGTTCCAGAGTGGGCGTGCAGGAGAGCACATTGGGGTCGGTGTGCCGGGCACCCTGCCGGAAGCCCTTCTCGACCTCCTCGCGCTCCTTGCGGCTGAGCACCCCGGTGTGCTCAGCGGCGACCACGCTGTAAGGCCCTGCCTCCCGGTACAGCCGCCGGTAATAGTCCAACCGGTAGTCCCGCCCGGCCCGGCCGGGAGCCTGCCTGAAGGGCACCGCCAGCTTTCCCGCGCACCCCTTGAGCGGGCAGGCCAGGCCCTGCCACACTCCCACCCGCTCCGGAGGCACGGTCTGTGTCCAGCCGCACTCCGGACAGGCCAGCGCCGCGTGCGTCGTCTGCTCGTCGGTCAGCGGCCGCACCCGGATGTGTCCGGGAGTGAGCCCGTAGGCCCCGTGCCCCTTGCCGTTGCCACCCGCGTTGCCCTCCCCGGTACGCCGGTGGGCCAAGGCGCCGATCTCGGCGTCCGCGAGCCGTGGCAGCAGCTCGGCCAGGTAGCCGGCGGCGAGGGCACGGTCCATGCCCAGGCAGCGTTCGGCGAAGTCGGTGTACCAGCTCTCCCTGGTGTCGACCCGCTCGAAGTCCGTCCTGCCCGAGCGCGAGCCGACCAGGACGAAGGCTGGCGCGTCCGAGTTACGGCCGAAGGCCTGCATGCCCTCGGGCCGCCCGCCCCAGATCGTGTACCGGTTGCGCCCCTCGGCGTCGATGAACCCGTCCAGCCAGGTGTGCCGGATGCCGCCACTGATCCGTACGTGTTCCAGGAGCCCGCGCACGAACCCCTCGAAGCGACGCAGCCGTTCCGGACCGGACGCGGGCAGCCGTGCGGCCTCCCCGGCGGCTTCCTCGCCCTCCCCTGCCTCCTCGGGGTCCACGGGCAGCTGCCGCCGCAGGTGTTCCTCGTACAGTCCTTCGGCGAGCCGCGCCGCGCGCTCCGGGTCCGGAAGGTACACCTCGGCCGCCACCGTGCGGGTGAGCTCCAGGGTCCGGCCCAGCCTCGAGTTCAGCCCGAACTCCAGCAAGGTGTTGAACGCCAGCCGCTCACCGACGAGGTCCCACGTGCCCTTGGGCAGCCGCTTCTTGCCGGTCAGGAGCCGCTTCACACGGTCCACGTCGTGCAGGTCGGGCGGCACGACCGAGGCCAGTAGTTTCTCCTTGTCCACGGAGGCACGCTTCACCAGCGAGGCGATCAGCTCGTTGAGCGGTACGCCGTTCTCGGCGAAGCGCGGTTCCTCCGCCGTGCGCTCCGCCAACTGCTCCTGGACGAGCGCCCGCAGTGAGAACTTCCAGGCCCGCGACGCCACGAAGCCGGCCCGGTGGGCCGCGTCCTGCACGGAGTCGTTGAAGATCAGCGTCTTGCGACGGTCGTTGCCCTCGGCGTCCTCCTTCGGCAACTCCCCGCCGGTGAACAGTTGCGTGACGGCCACCGAGGCGAGTGGGGCCACACCGGCACCGAGGAAGCGGATGCCCTGCGCCTGCCCGCACGCCGGGCACCGGTCCTGCTTCGCGTACTCGTCCCGGTCGGGGTTGTCGAACCACGTCTTGACGAACACCCCGTTTTCCGGCGCCTCGGCGATCGAGCCGTCGCTACGGAGCACCTCGTCGGGGTCGATCCGGCGCAACGCCTCCCCGCTGTCCTCGAGGACGAGGACGGTCGCCTCACGGGTCGCCGCCCGCCGTCCACGCCGCATGCTCCGGGCGAGGGCCTGCCGGGCCTGCTCGGCCGCCTCGGTGGGAGTCGCCGCGATGAGCGCTCGCACACGGGCTTTGCCGGTGCCGCCGCCCGCGCTGAGCCGGTAGATGTCGTCGGGCGCGGTGACCAGGGATGTCGGGTTCCGCTCGGGGCTGACGGCGCTCCAGCCGGATCGCCCGCAGTGCCGGCAGTAGGCCGACGGCAGCCGCCCGGCCCGCGCCACGGCTCGGCGCCGCTCCTCCTGCGCAGCGGAGACGATGGCGGCGGTGGCGGCCTGGTCGCTGTCCGTCCAGGAGAACACGGGCTTCGGCGAGACGAACCGCAGGACGCGGGAGAGCGAGCGCACCCACAGGTGGGTCTCGACGAGCAGCAGGGGCCGCTCCCGATCGGCGGGCGCGCCCGGGTCGCGGGCCACCGAGATCAGCGCGATGAACCGGGCGAGCGCCTCGGCGGAGGTCTTCGGATCCTGGGCGGCCGTCACACGCCACGTCGAGCTGGTGGGGAAGGCGGCCAGGATCTCCTCGGCCGTGAGCGGCTGGTCCACGTCGGCAGTGAGCAGATCGTGGATGAGTGGGTGAGCGAGGAGACGTCGCCCCATTTCGCGGGCGTCGGAGGTGTCGCAGCCGAGCACAGCGCGGGAGACGGCGTCGAGCCCGTCGCCGGAGGCGGCCGGATCGGGCAGGGCCACGAGGTCGGCAGGGGAGGGCAGCGGCAGAGTCAGGTCGACGGGGGAGAGGAACGAGTTCAGGTCCCGCCGGTCCTCACCGACCACCGCGTCATCCGGGAACCGCACGCCGAAGACCTGCGAGGCCACGTCGAGCATGGCGCGGGGACCGCCTGCGCCGCCTTGGTCCTGCCGGTCCCGAATGGGCGACTCGCCGAGGGTCGCCGAGGTGGCCACCGGGCAGATCGAGCCGAGCGGACGGCCTTCCTCGGCGGCCCCGACGACCACGCCGAGGCGCCGCAGCAGCATGGCGACATCGGTGCCCTGGGCGCCGTCGTAGGTGTGAAACTCGTCGATCACGATGTACGCGAGGTCGGCGTCGGCCCATAGCGGTGCGTCCTGCTGCCGCTGGAGCAGCAGGTCGAGCATCTTGTAGTTCGTGATCAGGATGTCCGGCGGGTTCCGCCGGATCTCGGCCCGGTCCACCGCCACCCGCCCGTACGGGGAGCCGTTCTTGGCGGAGCTCGCCTCACCGATGTAGAGCCCGGCGGTCACGTCCTGCAGGCGCTCGTCGCGCAGCAGCTGGCCGATCCGGTCGGCCTGGTCGCCGGCGAGGGCGTTCATCGGGTAGAGCAGGACGGCCTTGATCCCGTGCTTGCCGGCCGCTTTGGCGCGACGGCAGTGGTCGATGACCGGGACGAGGAAGGACTCGGTCTTGCCGGAGCCGGTACCGGTGGTGACGAGCGTGGGCTGAGGGACGTGCCCGCCCTTGGTGGTCAAGCGGGCGAAGGTCTCGGCCTGGTGCGCGTACGGCCAGAAATCGCCCTTCCACCAGTCGAGGTGCTGCTGCCAGCCGTCTTCCGCGGCCCGGAACGGCCGCCGGATCCGGTGGTACGGCCCGCGGAACAGCCCGTCGGCCGGGTCGGTGAGGAAGTCGGTGAGCCCGTCCTGGGTGGCGGGCTCGGCCAGCGCGAAAGTGGTGGTCAGATACTCGACCGTGGTGTCGCGCAGTGCCTGCGCGGCGAGTGTGGGTCTCATGGCGCCCGCTGGCCCTCCCCGTACGTCCTGCTCCGGTCCTGCCCCGGACTCGTGTCACCGATCGTGGGTGATCGCATCGCCCCCCGATCCCGACCACTTTACGTGGGGGGTCCGACGACGGGGCCGGATTTGGCCGGAAGGAGCTGGTGAGAGGGGGGGCGGCGCCCCGGCGGGGCCGTCTGTCCTGGAACGCGGGGGGGTCAGCCAGTGGCTTCGTCGCCCTTGGGCTCGATGGCGGACGGCAGAGGATCGAGGATGCACGAACCCTGCCCGTGTGGCTGCTGGGCGTGTTCGTGTCCGGTTCCGGCGGCACCGAGCGGGTACCCGCCCCGGTCGCCCCTGGGTCCGCCAAGCACAGCAAAGCGCCCTGCCAAGCCGGCGCGCCATCCCCGCAGCGGCTGGGTGAACGGTGCGGCCCGGCCCGGGGACGTGGAATCGCTCGACGGGGAGGACGCGGCCCTTGCCCGGGCCTACCTGGTCGAACACGAGCGGCGGGAGGGGCAGCGCCTGCCAGCGGCGGCGCCTCATCCTGGTGATGGCGGAGGACTTTGACATCGACCTGGACACCCGTGACGTGCACGCGACAGGACTGGCCTGGTGAGCGAGCCGACCCCTGGCGCGTCGGCACGAAGCCTGTCCGTGCCGGATGTGCTCGACCTCCTCCGGGGCGGCTGGCATCGGCACCGGGACGGCGTCGGGTCACGGCGCGGGTTCGCGCGCCCCTGAGCTCAGAGAAGAGCTGAAGCGCCCATGCCCCGCCGGATACGCTGGCGGGGCCACCCTGGAGAACACCGTGAGCACTCAGCCGATTCACTCCGACTCCGACCCGCAGCCGATCCCGCGCACACAGAACGCCGTCGCCGCTGCTCTGCCCCCCGCGCAGCATCACCATCGCATCGTGCCGAGAAGTGCGCGCCTCGTGCGCTGTGAGCGCGATACCGTGAATCCGATATCACTGAGGAGGGCCCGATGACGACCTCGCCCATCAGCGACGCCGCGTTGCCGATGCCGCCTCTGATCGAGGCCGCGCTTCGGGTGGCCGTGAACCGTATCGACCTCGCCGCTGCTGTCGAGTTCGAGCAGGAGTTCCGGCAGGCTTGGCAGGAAGCCATTCAGACGGATAGCACGACGCCCATGCATCTCTTCATCCGCCGGTGGGGGATCTGGGTGGCGCTGCGCCGAACCCCGGAGAGAGCAGCCCGGCTGCATGAGCTGGAGACCGTTTCCGGGAGCGCGGAAGACAGGGCCGTGCGGCGGGCCGCGTCGGCGGAGATCGGTCGGATGATCGTTGAGGCGGAGCGTGAGGTCGCGGCTTGAGCGAGTGGACGTGGGAGTACGACCCGGACGCCGATCATGTCGCAGGTGACAAGAGCTGTGCGCGCGGACTCCTGATCGTCTGGTACCTGGAAGACCGGCGCGACGACGTCATCGTGGTCGTCCGGGTGACAGCCCCCTGGGCCAAGTGATCTGGCAGGAGCAGCGCTGCGGCCCCGCATCCCGTCCGGTGCGGGGCTGTGCCTGTTTCCTGGGGGTCAGCTTCGCGGCAAGGTGGTCAGGCCTTATACCGCGCGGAGGCTCCGGCGCCTGAGCGGGGTGTTACTCAAACTGCATCTCTTGACAGTTGCCCTCCGGAATGTGGCCACTGAGGGGTGTCGGCCAGGAGGCTCTGTCGAGTCAGGCCGATTCCGGTTCGAGCCCGGCCGTCCGCCCCACCCCTCTGACGGGAGCGGGCGGACGGCCCCGCAACTGCGTGGATTTCGGCGCCCGGCCTATTGCTGGGCGGCTCCCGGCGGCTCAGTGTCCCCAGGCTCCCAGCCGGCGGCCCGCATCCGCCGCGTGAACTCCGCGTGCGCGGCCCGCATCTCCTTCACCCGGTCTGCGCGGTAGAGCGGACCCTCGTACCCGTCGGGCACGTTGGCCTCGAGCGGAAAGTTCTCATGCGAGCTGAGCTGCTTCCAGGCGTCCTTGGGCTGCCCGTACCCGTGCTGCTGATGCGCCTTGGCGATGCGTCGCCCGGTCGCGTCGAACCACATGTTTTCCTCGTACTGCTGAAGCACGGGGAAGCGAGCCCGATACATGGCGACGAGCTCGTCCGCGCTGATGCCGAGCCAGACGGCTACGAGGGCGTCTATCTCGACGAGCGCGGCGCGTCGTGAGGCCTCACTGCGGAGAGGCGTGCTCCGACGCCATGTGGACTTGATGTCGTCGGACAAGGAAGGGAATTCCGCAGGCCATGCAGTTCGTGCGGCCCAGATGTCCTCTCGCCATTCGGGGGTGTGCAGCTCTGCCCACAGCTCGCCATAGGCGTCGGTTTGGCAGTTAAGTCGAAGAATCCGCAGGACCAACGCCGGAGCGAGGGGGTGCCCTGCAGTTGGGGCTGGCAGTGTCTTGGCCTCGCCGATGCGCAGATCTCCTCGACCGGTAACCCGCATGTAGTAGTCCACGGGGAGGGCCGACATGAATCCTGCCGCGAGCGTCGTTTCCAGGTTGCTGGCGAGCGCCATTGAGTTGACGAGGTCAATGTGAGTCGGCCCGGCCGGGACGAGCGCTGCGAAGAGGCTTCGTTCGGTGTTCGAGGGGATCTGGCGCCGCCAGACGACGCGGGTGAACTCGGAGCAGGGGCGTGTGCTTGCCGCTTCCAGCAGCGCTTCCACGGCTTGCTTCCGATCAGCCTCGCTCAGATTGGGTTTTGCGCCCTTGATGTCGGCTTCGGCAGCATGAACAGCTGCCGGACAGCCGCGTAGCTGCGCGAGACGCTCGTGGTCCACCCAGCGATCCTGGGCTGCAACAAAACGTGTACGCGACCCTGCCGGGCTGTAGTTGCTTCGGGGAACCTCATTATCTGCGAGGTTCGTTGTGGCCCAAGGCTCGACTTGAAGTGACGTACGGGCTCCCGCAATGGGCCGCTTGGCGAAAGGTGTGGCGATGCCGAAGAACGGCCCCTGAAGGATAACGTCGTTCCAAGTCCGTGCAGGTCCGGAGTCCCAGGTGAAATAGCCAGCCGTCCGGTCGTTCTTCTCGTGGAAGCCAGCGCTGATGCGCGGGTTCAGCGCAGCAAGCCGGTGTGACCATCGGGCGAGGGCTGAGATGGCCGACTTCTCGGATTCGGTGACGGGGAACAGCAGCTTGGCCTCGTCGACGGGCGGCGGGTTTTCCTCCCCCGACAACTTCTGCCACTCGGCCAGCGTGGCCTGATCCACAGTGATTACGCGCTTCGCGTGCGGTCGTTTGTCCCAGGTGTTGTCGAACTTGATTCCAGGCGCCTCTCCGTTGCCGTTGTGCCGCAGAGACTCAGAGAGCACCAGCGGGTGAACCAGCCAGCTGAGGTGATGGAACCGCACTTGCTGTGCCCGCCCGTAGATGTTCACACTGAAGTGCGTGCTGTGATCCACTGGCCTCGCAAACAGATAGAGCTCGTTCACGAAGTCGGCGTGCAAGCGGAGGTGCCGATATGCGGCCTTCCGAAGAGGGCCTTCCTTGGCCCCGGTCAAATGAGTTGAAGGGTGAATGAGTCCTACCGAGCCGCGCTCTCCCGTCGCGCGCCACGCCAGCAACATGAACCCGCGATACACGTCCGGCTGTGTACCTACCAGTTCTGGGTAGTTGTCCACCGACGCCAAGTACCCAGACACCGCCGCAGAGTCCGCCAGCTCCCCCATGAACACCGACCGAGCCGCCGCCTTGTCCAGCACCGCCTCCTTGCGCTCCGCCCAGGCCTCATTACTCGGCTTCTCTGCCAGTTCGAACCACGGCTCGAACTCTGCGAGAACGCCACTCTCCTTCCACTCCTGCTTGACCCACGGCGGATTTCCCACCATCAGATCGAACCCGCCCCCCGCAAACACATGCGCGAAGTCCAGTTCCCAGTGGAAGAAGCCCCGATCCTTCGCGATCCGCACAGCCGTCCCGTGCCACGGGAAGACGTGCCCCAGGTTCAAGGGGTCCACCCAGCCCGAGATCTCGCGCATCTTCTCGTCGAGGGTCCGCTCGAACTCATCCAGACCCTTAAGCCCTTCGACCGTCGGGATCTCGAACAGCGAGCCGGTGGCCTTCCCCGGCTCCACATCCACCCGCCCGACGACCGACTCTGCGAACTCGATCCACTCGTCGAGGTTCCGCAGCGCCACCTTCCGGTCATGGCTGCCTTTGCTGAGCTTCTTCAGGTCCTGCGCCCCGTCGAAGTAGTCGGGCGCCGTACCATCGAGAAGCGAAACCTCCTCCAGCGGCCAGAACCACAGCGCGCACCACGCGTCCATGACCTGCTTGAGCCGCCAGTACGGGCTTCCTTCCACCTGGAGGGCCTGACGGACGGCCTCCCGGTCCATCACCGGGGCCGACTGCTCCCCACGGCTCTCCGCACCCCACACCGGGATGGCCCGGGAGATCTCCTGCTCCGACAGTTCAAGCCGCAGCTTGACCAAGCCCCACAGGTACTCCACCCGCTCGGCGAGGGCCCGCAGGCGCCCAGCCTGCCCGTAGGTGCCGTCATCCATGCCCGTGCTCGCACCGCGCCGCGGCTGCGCCGTTCGCTTCGCGGGAGTGGGCGCCGGGGCTTCGTCCGCTGCCGCCGCCGAGAAATCGAACCCCGACTGCTCCCAGATCTCCAGGCCCAGATCGAACGCGCCCTGCCCGCTCCGCGCCTCCCTCTTCAGGACGTCGGCCTGGGTCGTCGGGGCCTTCTCCGACGCGGACGGCGACTTCTTCTCGCCCTTCGGCGCCCGGCGAATGCCCGAACGCCACTTCTTCATCGCCTCGATCAGCTGGGGGTCGAGCCACTCGGCCACAGCCCCCGCCACCACGCTCTGCCCGGTCTTCTTCCGCACCGACACCGACTCGCCGACCGACCCCCACCCCAGCGCGGGCAGCAGGAACTGGTGTACCGGCCGGTGGACACCGCCACCCGTCAGCTTCTCGGTCAGCGGAACCGCCTTCGGCGCCTGCTGGTCGGACGCCTTCAGCCAGCCGCCCTTGTCCAGCGACTGGCCCGGGTACACCTTCCGCGCCGCCCCGATCAGCGAGTTGCCCCGGTGCAGGTGCAGTCCGTACCAGGGCGCCCGCATGCCTGGGTACATGGTGTTGAGCCACAGCGAGATCTCCGCCAACTCCACCGCCGTCTTGTTGAGGTCGACGCCGTAGGCGTTGTGGAGGGCGATGTACGCCTTGACCTTCTGGAGTTCGCGCGGGTACTCCTCCGGGTCGATCTGCTCGTCCCGCTCGTGTTGCGCCAGCTTCAGGTAAAGTTCGGCCAGCTGGTTGACCGCCTCGTTCAGGAACGCGCCGGAGCCGAGTGCCGGTTCGCACACTCGCCAGCGCAGCACCTCCGCCGCCGTGACCTCGGACTTCTCCGGCTCACGCGGGTCCACCCGGCCCTCGTCGTCCAGCCGGAAGCGGAGCGTCTGCTCGACCGTCGCCTGGGTCAGGGACTCCGGCGTGTAGTACGAGGCGCTCGTCTGCCGGTCCCGGCCGGCCAGCCGGTATACGTACGAGCCGACCGGGTGCACCACCGAGTCCGGCTCGCCCGTCTCCGGGTTGATGCCCTCCTCCTTGACGAAGACGCTGTCGCCCGGCGCGTCCGAGTACAGCCCACTCCGTACCTGGTCGGTCGTGATCAGCCAGGACCCGCCCTCCGGGTTGCCGCCCTTGGCGACCTCGTACATGGGTTCGGTAGCGATGAAGCCGGTGTACGACATCAGGCCCTCGTACACCGCGCCGAGGTGGTTGATGCTGAGGTTGGCGTAGCTGATGAACCCGCCGCGGCCCTTCCCCCGGCCCTCGACCAGCGTCAGGTGGCGAAGGACCTGATGCAGCACCTTGTTGCGCAGCCGCAGGTCCAGGGGCTTCGCCGGGGCCGGCGAGCCGTCAGGGAGAGCAGCGTGCGGGTAGGAGATCCGCTGCCCGACCAGCTTTATCGACTTCGGGTCGAACAGCCGCGAGCGGAGCGCCTCGATGCGTACGCTCTCGTGGCCGTCGTCCTCGGCCAGTTCGGGCGCCTCCTCGATCGGCGCGTTTCGGTCGGTGACCGTGTTTGCCACCGGGTGGCCGGTGAAGACCTTCTCGAAGAGCAGGGCCAGCGACTCATGGAAGTGGAACCGATCCCGGGACGCGCTGCCGAGTTTCTCCTGGACGACGAGCTCGCGCAGCCGGGCCACGCTGTACCCGGTGGCGTATGCCTCGCTCTTTACCGGCAGGATGTCGAGCTCGGGCCTGGCCTCCGCGTACAGGAGGAACAGAATCCGGTACAGGTAGCGCAGCGACTCCTCGGTCAGCAGACGCGGTAGGTCGCCGGGCTCCTTCAGGGCGTCGGGCAGCCAGTCCGGCAGGTCTTCGGGGTGGACGCCGGACTCCTCGCGGGCTCGTCGCAGCACCTCGTTGGCGATGAGCTGGACGGACTTCTGCAGTCCGACCCGGAGTTCGGCGGTCACGCCCACCGAGTGGTCCCGGGACTCGGCGACCAGCTTGGCGATCTCGTCGTCCGAGCCGTCCTCGCCGGGCCGCAGGGACGAGGCCGCGAAGATCGCCGCGATCAGGTCGATCTCGTTGGCCTTCGCCCCCTTCGCCGCCTTGCGCGGCAGCGCCGTGTCCAGGTTCACCGCCAGATAACGGCCCCGGGAGAATGCCTGCCGGTCGGCGAGGATCATCACGCTGCCGAAGAGGAGCAGCGCGTAGCGCGGGGCGTTCTCCGCGTTCAGCACCCACGAGGCCAGCTCGCGGACGGTCGTCAGCGTCTTCGAGGCCGAGAGCCGGACCGGGGCGGGGAGGAGGTTTGCGGGACCGTCGCCCCGGGTGGCGTCCAGGTCCTCCGCGAAACCACCGGTCAGGACGAGGAGGCCGGGTTCCGAGTGGGCCACGGGCACGGCGACCGGGCCGGTCGGGGTGTGGGCGGTGAAGTGACCCGGCCGCGGGGTGAAGTCCAGCGCCTCCAGCAGGCGTTCGTGCCACCCGGCCAGGGTGGCTCGCCACTCGCCCTCGGGCGTGGTGTCCGCTTCCGTCTCCGACGGCGTCGGCTGGAAGGAGGGCGGTTCCATGTCCGGGCCCGCGGCCTTGAGCGCGGTGGCGGCCGTCTCCTGCGCGGCGACGGCCGGCGCGTACGGAAGCGCGTTGTACTTCTCGGCGTCCGGGCCGAGCACCGCCCGTACGTCCATATAGGGGCGGGTCAAGTCGCGCAGGTTCTGCCGGGGAGTGGCCTGGCCCTGACGCTCAAGGGCCGACCATTCCTTGAGGGGGCCGCTCGCGAGCTGCTTCGGCAGGATGTCGTCCAGGTAGAAGGACGGGAAGTACTCGCGCTCGTTGATCAGGGAGTCGAACGTCACGCCTGCTGCTCCTGCTCGCTGCTGTTCATGGGGGTGCGGTCGAGGGGGCGGGGACTCATGCGCCGGGCTCCAGTACGGCCAGGACCCGGACCATCGGGTCGCCCGAGGTCCGCAGCCGGGCGGCGGCCTCGGCCAGGCGGTCCGCCGCGTCGTCGCGGGTGGAACGGGTGAACCCCGGAAGCAGATCCTGCCGCCAGTCGCCGACTTGCTTCTCGTACGCGCGCAGCGGGGCGTCGACCTCCCGGTCGGCGATCTCCCGCAGACCGTCGAGCGCCCGCCGGGTCTCGGCCACGGCCTTGGGGACCAGCGGCTGAAGGTCCTCCAAGGGACCCGGGGTGTAGTGGTCGGGCATGTCCGGGCCGATGCCCAGTTCGGCGAGGAGCTCCGGGGTGAGTTCCCGGACCCGGGGTTCCGGCTCGTCGACGCGGTCGACGGCGAGCCAGGCGACCAGGGTCGGCCGCCCCTCGGCGTTGGACCACACGCCCTGGGTGAGGACCACCGGCGTGGGCGCGACCAGGGGATCGACCTGGAGGACCTGGGCCTGCTGACGGCCGAGCTGGACGAGCACTTTGTCGGTGATCCACTCGACCACGGGGTGGAGTTCGCCGACGTAGTGGGCGTCCGGCCAGAGCGAGGACGAGCCGGAGTCCTCGCGGGCCCTCTTGAGGGAATCGGCCGCGTCCTCGCGGCTGAAGGTCAGCTTCATCCGGCGGGCGATGTTCTGATCGCGCAGATACCCGGGTGGCAGCACGTCGAGCCGGTCGGCCAGGTCCTCGGGGGTGTCGAAGCTGAGGTCGGTTCCGGTGAAGGCGGTGTTGAGGTGGAACGACTCCAGCTTGGCAAGCTCGTCCAGGCCGGTGCGCACGTACAGGAGACGGTTCCGCTCCGGGGCGGGGTCGAACAGTCGCAGCTCGTCCACGGTCGGGATGCCGGAGTCGTCCGTGGTCGAGGCGGGTCGGTCCCGCACCGGATTGGACTCTTCCAGCGCGTGGGACCCGTAGTCGTCCAGGTCGAGGTCCAGGCCGAAATCGAAGTCGGCGTCGAAGCCGGAGACATCGGCTTCCGGCTCCACCGGGGCCGGGCCGGTACCGAACTCGCTCATCGTCCGGCGGGCCACTGGGAACTCGTCGCTCAGAGCGCCGCCTTCGGCGAGCGCGTCCACGTCGACGGCCTGGAGATCGGCGACCGCCTCCTCGGGCGGAGCGTCGCGGAGCAGCGCCTCCATCACCCGGCGCTCCTCCTTGCTCCAGTCGTCCTCCTTCGTGGCGGCCTCCACCGCACCCAGTACCTCGTGGACCCGTGCCTCGCGGGCGAGAACCTTCTCTGCGACGGTCCGGTCGTCAAGGGCGCCGTCGACCTCACTCCGCAGGATCAGCGCCCGGAATTCCGGGTTCTTGGCCTGCCCGTAGCGGTCGATACGGCCGTTGCGCTGTTCGACCCGGATCAGGCTCCACGGCAGATCCCAGTGGACGAGGTGGTGGCACTGACGGTGGAGGTTTACGCCCTCGGAGGCGCCGTCGCCGGTCAGCAGCAGCCGTACGTCGCTGCCGGCGCGCGCGAACTCGTCCACGTAGTCCATCTGCACGGTGTCGGAGACCTCGCTGTGCATCACCTTGACGGCGGCTTCACCGTCCTTGGGATTTTTCCAGCCCAACAGCGCGGGGAGGACCGTGCCCAGCCAGTTGAGGGTCTCGCGGCGCTCGGAGAACACGACCGCGCGGGTCGGGCCGCCCGGTCCGACCTTGATCTGCCGGAGATAGGTGACGAGGGCGGCAAGCTTGGCCGTGGCCGCGACTCCGGCCGCCGACGCCTGCTCGATCTCGCGGGCGAGTTCCGTGAGCCGGAGCAGCGAGGCGACCTCCGGCACCGCCGAGTGAGCCTCCGCACCAGTCACCGGCGGATCGGTGACGTTCTTGTGCCCCTCCGGCAGGGCATGTCCCAGGCCGGCCAGCTTCTTGCGGGCCGTCACGAACAGCGCGCGGTGCGAGGACAGGAAGGACTTCAGCAACACGTATGGGAAGAGATGATCAGCCCCGTGCGGGTCCGGATTCCGCAGCCAGCTCTCGGTCAGCTCGGAGAAGACGCGCTCCTCCAGCTCACCCGCTGTGCAGGGGATCGGCTTCGACTCGCCGCGAGGCGCCCACGCGCCGTCCAGCGCCTTGGCCACCTCCTTGCTCACCTTGGTACGACGCAGCATGAGGTGGTGCAGCTCGGACGCCTTCGGGTTCTGCTCGTCCTTGACGGCCATGGGGTCCAGGAGCCGGACCAGGCCGGTGAAGTCCCGCATCACACCGTTGTGCGGGGTGGCGCTCGCGAGGATCAGGGCGTCGGTCTGCTTCGCGAGGAGCTCGGCCAGGATGCGGCGGTCGCTGGCGCGGTTGATCAGGTTGTGGGACTCGTCGATCACGACGGCGTCCCATTCGATGCCCTGGAGCCAGGCGCCGTAGCGCTTGGCGTTCTTCAGAGTGTCCATCGAGATGATGACGCGCTTGTAGTAGGCAAACGGGTTGCGGCCGACCGGGATCTTCCGCTCGATCCGGGAGATGCCCACGCTGTCCAGGCGGACGAGGGGCAACGAGAAACGGGTCCACATCTCGTGCTGGAACTGCTCGAGCACCGGCGCCGGGGTGACCACGAGAATGCGCTCGCCGCGACCACGGCGGATCAGCTCACCGAGCAGGATCCCGATCTCCAGGGTCTTGCCGAGGCCGACGACATCACCGATCAGCAGGCGCGGCCGCAGCGGATTGGCGAGCGCCTTCTCGGCCGGCCGCAGCTGGTAGTCCATGCGGTCGAGCAGAAAGCCCTCGGTGAGCGCGAGACGGCGCTCGATCTGGGGGAGCGGGGTCTTGCGCAGGACCGCTTCCAGGAACAGCCGACTGAGGCGGTATCCCTCGGACGTGTCGTGGACGAGCCGGGTGTTCTCGGGGCGGAGGACGCGGGGCATGCCGTCGAGCGAGGTGAGGAAGCGCGCCCGGTGCCCGCGGACCAGCTCGGACGCGCCGGTTGCGTCGATCACAAACTCACCGGGGCGGACCAGGTCGCTGTGGCGGACCAGCCACTCCTCGTCCCGTACCTCGATCACAGTGCCCGCCGGGGGCGGGCCCGAGGGGAGGTCGGACGCTGCGTCGGGCATGGCGGGCGGTTCCTTTCGACAGGACGGTGGGACGCACACCGGACTAGGCGTGCGCGGTTCTGTTTCTACCGGTGAGGGGGTGGCGCGAGGCCCCTTTTGAAGCCTAAACGGACAAAGGCCCCCGCGATCCGGGATCTACAGCTCGTTCTCGAGGGTCCGTACCGAGCCCCATGCCCTGGCAGGTCAGAGGCGCCCGCTGTGGGCGTATGCCCTCCGCAGCCGCTCGGCGGCTCGCAGGGCGACGGGCGGTGCCACGGCGGGCTCGGCCGCCGAGGGGGGCTGCGGCGGCGCGAGGCGATAACTGGTCGCCGTCGGCTGCGCGAGGCCTGGTGCGGCAGCCTCTGGAGCCGGTTGCGCGGCCGGGTCCACCACGGTCGGTACATACCCGGCCGGGCCGGGCTCGGGCTCGGCCGCCACGTCCAGGGGCTCCAAGTTCTCCGCCTCGGCGGCCAGGAACTCGTCGAACAGGTCGGGCGTCCACGGACTGTCCGGAGCGGCCCCCTGGTCCACGGCCTGCTGGGCCGCCTGCTGGACCTCAGGGTCGACCAGGTCGGAGAGGGCCTTCGCGGGGAGGTCGGGGATCAGACCTGACTCCGCGACGAGGGCCCGCAGCTGGTCCGCGGCGGTCTCTTCCGTTAGCCCGTGACCGGCGAGCAACTGGCGCAAGTCGCTCTCGATCTCGTCGAGCGACGGCCGCTGCGCCGCCACCTGCACCAGAATCCGGCCCAGCAGCGGCAGGTACGGCGCGTACACGTCGTCCCACTTCGGTGCGGTGGGCAAGGGAGAGTATGGGTACGGAGGCCGCTTGGCGGCCGCGAAGAAGAGCACTGCCCCCAGCGAGTAGATGTCCGCCGACTCCGTGACGTGCTTGGTGTCGGTCGCCTGCTCCAGTGACATATAGGACGGGGTGCCGAAGCTCGCGCCCGTCTTGGTGAGTGCGGCGTCGCTGTCCCGTTCGGTGAGGACGGCGAGACCGAAGTCGAGCACGACGGGGCCGTCGGGACCGAGAGCGATATTGCCCGGCTTGAGGTCCCGGTGCAGCAGCTTGGCGCCGTGGATGGCGCGCAGAGCGTCCACCAAGGCGAGGCCGAGTGCTCCGTAGGGGCCTACCGCCAGTGGACCGCAGGTGTGGACGAGCTTGTGAAGAGTTGGGCCGTGGACGAAATCCATGGCCAGCCACGGCTGCTCGGCGTCGGTGTCAGCCCCGAGCAGCGCCGGGACCCGGGCACTGACCACCGTACGCATCGTCTCGATCTCCTGCGCGAACCGCGCCCGGGCCTCCTCCTCGGAATGCTCGGAACTGTCCCGCAGCTTCGACGGCTTGATCACCTTGACCGCCGCCAGAGCCGGCTGGGCGGACTCCCTGGATTCGGTCAGGTGGTATCCCGTCTCCAGTTCGGGGCCGAGGTTCTCCAGCGGGAGCCTGCGCCCGAGGTACGTCCGGCCCATCCCGCCCTGTCCGAGCACGGCCAGCAGTTCGAACGGACCCAGTACCGCCGGATCCTTCTCCTCGTTCAGCTCGTACATGGCTCGTGCCCCCACCCGTGTCGAACCTTGGACCTGGTTTCGTCGGCGGATGCATGCGGCTTTGGGGAGCCGGACGCTTGGAAGGGCCGCGTCCGGCCGACGGCGCACACAGCTCGTCGGCCAGTTTACGGCGGGTGCTCCCCTTCTCTGCTGGGACCGGAGTAGGCCAGGGTCCGAGGCCGGATCAGAGCGCGTACTGGCTGAGAACTGACCTGCGGGGCTGGAGCATCGGCTGAAGATCCCGGCGCAGCAGATCGGCGTCCGGCTCGGGCAGCCGCAGTGATGCACGGCGCATCCGGGCACTCCAGGTCTTTGGGTCCGGGAAGACCTGAAGCTGCGGGACGAGGTCGGCGACGACCACCCCCTCATGGCGCTGGGCGAGTCCGTGCACCTGGAGGGCACATCCGGAGGTGAAGTCCCGGTCGCCGAACGAGACGGGGACCGGGAGTGTCGCGACGTCGGACGTGACGGTCGCCAGGCCCATGATCCGCCCCCGGTCGCGCCCGGGATTCCGGAAGCAGCCCCTCGTCGTATAGAGGAAGATCTCGTCACCCTTCTTCGGGAGCCCGGTGGTGCGCCCGGCGGGGAAGGCCATCCGCTGGTTCTCCAGCACCCAGGCCAGGGGCTCCCGGTCGCCGATGATGATTAGATGCGTCGCCATCAGGCCCCGCCTCGCAGCTGCTCGCGGAGGTCCTGAAGGCGGATCTCCGGGTTCCCCTTGAGGACGTACTTGCCGTAGCCGTTGATGTCGACTCCGGTCTGCGCCTTGAGCGCGGGCGAAGGCTTGGAGAACTCGCGGCCGTCCTCGATCTTGATCCAGCCGTCTGCTGTCACCGTGGCCTCGTGGGTCAGCCCGCGACGCGGCTGGATGTGGATCAGCTTGTCTCCAGCCTTCAGCAGACCGGCCCTGATGAAACGCATCAAGTCTCCGGGGCGACGCTCCGCCAAGGTGGCCGGCGGCTGGCGGGAGCTGCCGAGGAGTAGCCGCCGGAGCACGTCGTTGGGGGTGTCCACCAGCGGCTCGCACTGACTCTGCAGGAACGCGAACACCTCGTCATCGATCTCGATGGAGCGCATGGGCGCGGTCGGCCTCCGATCATCTCCAAGCATTCAACCCCTAAAGTTTGCCAGATTTGCAGTTTTCTGGCAAGTGCGGCCGTGGCGGTGTCAGGGCATGGCGGACTGCCCCTGCTGCGGATTGGATCGAGGTTTTCGCTGAGGGGTGGCGGTCGCTTCGCTTGCCCTGGCTCGGTCGTCTCGCCGTCGTCGACCAGTAGGCCGGGCGTCCGATCGTCCCAACACCGTGCGGATTACGCCGCGATATTCCGCTGCCGCAAGACGCGGGGGTGCGCGACCGGCTGACCGTCTGGGAGTCGTGGTCCTGGTCCAGTAGGACTTGCGTGGACTGGCGGGAGGTGCTGGGCACTGCAGGTCGCTCGTGGGCAACTCCAGTCCCTTAACGGGTCGATGGAGGTGCCCGATCTCCTTGGCGACGCCAGAGGGCGTCGGCTGGAGTGCTCTTGGCGGCTTGGAAACGGAGAAGCGGGACACCGTTGCCTGACTAGGTCCAGATTGCCTGGTCACCGGCCGGAAGGCAGGAGTCGCACGTGACTTCTCTGCTGTTGCTGTTTTGGCATGTACGACAAAGGCCCTGACCGACATTTCTGCGGTCAGGGCCTTGGCACCGAAGTGCCCCCGGCAGGATTCGAACCTGCGCACACGGCTCCGGAGGCCGTTGCTCTATCCCCTGAGCTACGGGGGCGTGTCGGCCGGTTCGCGGTTTCGCTCGCGGCGACGGGTAGAACACTACCAGCTTCCGGAGGGTGTCCTGCAACCTTGATCGAAAAGGGCGGGAGGAGGGGGCCGGGTGGTCGCTCGGGAGGGGTGGAAGTGGGGAAAACCCGGACGCGGGGGCGGGGGCGCGCCTACTCTCGGGTTGTGCCTGGCTTGTCCGGCCGGGTCCTTGTTGTGGACGACAACAAGGTCATCCGGCAGTTGATCAGGGTCAACCTCGAGCTGGAGGGCTTTGAGGTCGTGACCGCGGCCGATGGTGCCGAGTGTCTGGAGATCGTGCACCGGGTGCGGCCCGATGCGGTGACCCTGGACGTCGTGATGCCCCGGCTCGACGGGCTCAACACGGCCGCCCGGCTCCGGGCCGACGCGCGCACGCGGGACATTCCGATCGCGATCATCAGCGCCTGCACCCCCTATGAGATCGAGAGCGGCTGGTCCGCCGGGGCGGACGCGTTCCTGGCCAAGCCGTTCGAGCCGGCCGAGATGGTGCGGCTCGTGCGGAGGCTGGTGGGGTGGCCGGAGGGGGCGACGGGGGGCGCCGAGTCCGTCGTCCGTCCCGCAGGGTGAAACCGGTTCGCGGACCGCGGCACCTTCTCCCCTAGGCTTGCCCTGTGACCCCCGCCGATCTGTCCCGCACCGTGTTGCACACCGTGCGCCGCGCCGTCGAGGACGACGAGCTGCGCGTGCCCGTGCCGGAGCGGGTCAGCGTGCGGGTGCCCCCCCGCCCCGGCTGTGGCGACTACGCCACCAACGTCGCCCTCCAGCTCGCCAAGGCCGGCGGCGACGCCCGGGAGATCGCCGGAGTGCTCCGGCGCCGGCTCCTCGCCCGGCCCGGCATCGCCCGCGTCGACATCGCCGGCCCCGGCTTCCTCAACATCACCCTCGACGGAGACGGCGCCTCGGGTGAGGAGATCGTCCGGGAGGTGTTCGCGGCGGAGTACGAGGGGGAGGCGCTGCCGCTGTCGCCGCCGGTGGAGGACGTCGCTCGGCTCGGGGGTGACGCCGCTCGGTGGAGCGCGGTCTCCCCGCCCGGGCTCGACCGGTCCCTCCTGCTCGTCCAGAAGGACAGCAATCCGCTTTTTCGCGTCCGGTACGCCCATGCCCGGGCGCGGGCGCTCTCCCGGAACGCCCGTGATCTCGGGTTCGACTCGTTTCCCGGGGCCGTCGACAGCAGTGCCGGCCCCCTCCTCGGCGCCCTCGCCGACCACGCGCGCGTCAGCGCCGCCCGCGCTCCCGAGCGGCTCGCCCGGCACCTGGAGCGGACCGCCGACGCCTTCCTGAGATGGCAGGCCGGCTGTGCCGTCCTGCCTCGCGGTGACGAGAAACCCTTGGCCGTTCACCGCGCCCGCCTGGCCCTCGCCGAGGCCACGGGCAAGGTGCTGGCCAACGGCCTGACCCAGCTCGGCATCACCGCACCCGCACACCTGTAACAAGGGGATCGCCAGTCATGAGCCGCTCCGCCCACCCCGCCGGGCCCCGCTACGCCGACGTCCTTCCCGAGGGCCACTACGTCGCGCCGCCCACCGACCTCAACGAGCTCGATCCCCGCGTCTGGTCCCGGACCGTCGCCCGTGGCGACGACGGCGTCGTCACCGTCGGCGGAATGGACGTCAAGCGGCTCGCCGAGGAGTTCGGCACGCCCGCCTACGTCCTCGACGAGGACGACTTCCGGGCGCGCTGCCGCGCCTGGCGGGACGCCTTCGGGCCCGACGCCGACGTCTTCTACGCCGGGAAGGCGTTCCTCTCCCGCGCCGTCGTCCGCTGGCTGCACGAGGAGGACCTCAACCTCGACGTCTGCTCCGGCGGCGAGCTCGCCACCGCCCTCGACGCCGGGATGCCCGCCGAGCGCATCGCCCTCCACGGCAACAACAAGTCCACCGACGAGATCACCCGCGCTGTCGAGGCCGGCGTGGGCCGGATCGTCGTCGACTCCTTCCAGGAGATCGTGCGCGTCGCGCACATCGCCGAGCGGCTCGGCAAGCGCCAGGGCGTACTGATCCGGGTGACGGTCGGCGTCGAGGCGCACACCCACGAGTTCATCGCCACCGCCCACGAGGACCAGAAGTTCGGGCTCCCGCTGGCCGGCGGGCAGGCCGCCGAGGCCGTCCGCAGGGCGCTCAAGCTCGACGGGCTCGAGCTCCTCGGCATCCACTCCCACATCGGCTCGCAGATCTTCGACACCTCCGGCTTCGAGGTCGCCGCCCACCGCGTCGTCGGGCTCCTGCGGCAGGTCCGCGACGAGCACGGCGTCGAGCTCCCCGAGATCGACCTCGGCGGCGGCCTCGGCATCGCCTACACCGCCGACGACGACCCGCGCGAGCCGCGCGAGATCGCCGTCGCCCTGCGCGAGATCGTCACCCGCGAGTGCGGCGCCGCCGGGCTCGCCGTGCCCCGGATCTCCGTCGAGCCTGGGCGTGCCATCGTCGGCCCCACCGCCTTCACGCTCTACGAGGTCGGCACCACCAAGGAGCTGCCCGGACTGCGGACGTACGTCAGCGTCGACGGCGGCATGTCCGACAACATCCGCACCGCGCTCTACGACGCCGACTACTCCGTCGCCCTCGTCTCCCGCGCCTCCACCGCCGAACCGATGCTCTCCCGCGTCGTCGGCAAGCACTGCGAGAGCGGCGACATCGTCGTACGGGACGCCTTCCTCCCCGCCGACGTGGCCCCCGGCGACCTCCTCGCCGTCCCCGCCACCGGCGCCTACTGCCGCTCCATGGCGAGCAACTACAACCACGCGCTGCGCCCCCCGGTCGTCGCCGTCCGGGACGGCGGGGCGCGAGTGATCGTCCGGCGGGAGACGGAGGAGGATCTCCTCCGTCTCGACGTCGGCTGACGAAAAAAACCGGAAACAGTAGAAAAAATCCTGGGTGACAGCGGTCTCGGATGCTGGACGGGGAGGAATTCCCCGTCCAGTGGGTGAGACTGTGGGTCAACCGAAGGTGTATTGAGAAACGAGGTCGGATGATGCGTACGCGTCCGCTGAAGGTGGCGCTGCTGGGCTGTGGAGTCGTCGGCTCTGAGGTGACGCGCATCATGACGACGCACGCGGACGACCTCACGCAGCGCATCGGAGCGCCCGTCGAGCTCGTCGGCATCGCCGTGCGCCGCCCCGACCGGGTGCGCGAGGGGGTGCCGCAGGAGCTGATCACCACCGACGCCACCGCCCTCGTCAAACGCGGCGACATCGACGTCGTCATCGAGGTCATCGGCGGCATCGAGCCCGCGCGCTCCCTCATCACCACCGCCTTCGAGCACGGCGCCAGCGTCGTCTCCGCCAACAAGGCGCTCCTCGCTCAGGACGGCGCGGCCCTCCACGCCGCCGCCGAGCAGCACGGCGTGGACCTCTACTACGAGGCCGCCGTCGCCGGCGCCATCCCGCTGGTCCGGCCGCTGCGCGAGTCCCTCGCCGGCGACCGGGTCAACCGGGTGCTCGGCATCGTCAACGGCACCACCAACTTCATCCTCGACAAGATGGACTCGAGCGGCGCGGGCTACTCCGAGGCGCTCGACGAGGCCACCGCGCTCGGCTACGCCGAGGCCGACCCGACCGCCGACGTCGAGGGCTTCGACGCCGCCGCGAAGGCCGCGATCCTCGCCGGCATCGCCTTCCACACCCGGGTGCGGCTGGACGACGTCCATCGCGAGGGCATGACGGAGGTCACCGCCGCGGACTTCGCCTCCGCGAAGCAGATGGGCTGCACCATCAAGCTCCTCGCCATCTGCGAGCGGGCCGCCGACGGGAAGTCCGTCTCCGCCCGCGTCCACCCGGCGATGATCCCGCTGACCCACCCGCTGGCGTCGGTGCGCGAGGCGTACAACGCCGTCTTCATCGAGGCGGACGCGGCCGGCCAGCTGATGTTCTACGGCCCGGGCGCGGGCGGCGCGCCGACCGCCTCCGCCGTCCTCGGCGACCTCGTCGCCGTCTGCCGCAACAAGGTCGCCGAGGCCACCGGCCCCGGCGAGTCCGCCTACACGCGCCTGCCGGTCTCCGCCATGGGCGAGGTGGTCACCCGCTACCACATCAGCCTCGACGTGGCCGACAAGCCGGGTGTGCTGGCCCAGGTCGCCACGATCTTCGCCGAGCACGGCGTCTCCATCGACACGGTCCGCCAGCAGGGCAAGGACGGCGAGGCATCCCTCGTCGTCGTCACCCACCGGGCCACCGACGCGGCCCTGTCGGCCACGGTCGAGGCCCTCCGCAAGCTGGACACGGTGCGCGACGTGGCCAGCATCATGCGGGTCGAGGGTGAGTAAGGCGTCAGGCGAAGCAGGGAACAAGGGATAACGAGAGCAATGTCTGCCAACAACAGCCGTCCCGCCGCTTCCGGCACCCACCAGTGGCGCGGCATCATCGAGGAATACCGCGACCGTCTTCCGGTCACCGCCGACACCCCCGTCGTCACCCTGCGGGAGGGCGGCACCCCGCTCGTCCCCGCCCAGGTGCTCTCCGAGCTCACGGGGTGCGAGGTCCACCTCAAGGTCGAGGGCGCCAACCCCACCGGGTCCTTCAAGGACCGCGGCATGACCATGGCCATCACCCGGGCGAAGGAAGAGGGAGCGCGCGCGGTCATCTGCGCCTCCACGGGCAACACCTCCGCCTCCGCCGCCGCCTACGCCGTACGCGCCGGCATGGTCTGCGCCGTCCTGGTGCCCCAGGGCAAGATCGCCCTGGGGAAGATGGGGCAGGCGCTCGTCCACGGCGCCCGCATCCTCCAGGTCGACGGCAACTTCGACGACTGCCTGACGCTGGCGCGCGGGCTCTCCGAGAACTACCCCGTGGCGCTGGTGAATTCGGTCAACCCGGTGCGCATCGAGGGGCAGAAGACGGCCGCGTTCGAGATCGTGGACGCGCTGGGCGACGCCCCGGACATTCACGTGCTTCCCGTGGGTAACGCGGGGAACATCACGGCCTACTGGCGTGGATACCGCGAGTACGCGGCCGACAAGGTCTCGACCCACAACCCGCGGATGTGGGGATTCCAGGCTTCCGGTTCCGCGCCGATCGTGCGGGGGGAGCCGGTGAAGGAGCCGCACACCATCGCCACGGCCATCCGGATCGGCAACCCGGCGTCCTGGGAGTTCGCGGAGGCCGCGCGGGACGAGTCCGGCGGGCTGATCGACGAAGTGACCGACCGACAGATTCTCGCGGCGTACCGGATGTTGGCGTCGCGGGAGGGTGTTTTCGTCGAGCCGGCTTCGGCGGCGTCGGTCGCCGGTCTGCTGAAGGCGGCCGAGCTCGGGCTCGTCGATCCCGGGCAGAAGATCGTGTGCACGGTCACCGGGAACGGGCTCAAGGATCCTGATTGGGCGGTGGCGGGGGCGCCCCAGCCGCTTACCGTTCCGGTGGATGCCGGGGTCGCCGCGCGGGAGCTCGGGCTCGTCTGAGGCCGTTGTGCGAGTGTGGACGGGTGGGCAGGTTGTGCCCACCCGTTCCGCCCTGCGGAACGCCTGCCCACAACCGGGCAGCTGGTTGTAAAACCGACAGATGCACAGGTAGCAGTGCGACACGCATCGTGCGCCTCCTGTGCGCCCTATGTCGCCACTGAACCTTCCTTCGATAGGCTGTGTTCACTCCGCCCCGTCGCTGACCGTGCCGTCCCCACGCGGTATCGCCGTCGCGGCCCTTGCGGATGTCGCATGCCATCAACCACGGCCACACCAAGGAGAGTCATCGAGCGATGGCCGGTCCCGCCTTCCGCGCCGCCGCCGTCCGAGTGCGCACCCCCGCCACCAGCGCCAATCTCGGTCCCGGCTTCGACGCCCTCGGCCTGTCCCTGGGTCTCTACGACGATGTCGTGGTCCGGGTGGCGGAATCGGGGCTCCACATCGACATCGCCGGTGAGGGCGCCGAAACCCTCCCGCGCGACGAGAGTCACCTGCTCGTACGGTCCCTGCGCACGACCTTCGACCTGCTCGGCGGCCAGCCGCGCGGCCTGGAGGTCGTCTGTGCCAACCGCATTCCGCACGGCCGGGGTCTCGGCTCCTCCTCCGCCGCCATCTGCGCGGGCATCGTCGCCGCCCGCGCGGTGACCATAGGCGGGGCCGAGAAGCTCGACGACGCGGCCATGCTGGAGCTGGCCACCGAGATCGAGGGCCACCCGGACAACGTCGCGGCCTGTCTGCTGGGCGGGTTCACCCTCGCCTGGATGGAGTCCGGGGTGGCGCGGGCCATTCGGATGGACCCGGCGGATTCCATCGTTCCGGTGGTCTTCGTGCCGTCGGCCGCCGTGCTCACGGAGACCGCGCGGGGCCTGTTGCCGCGCAGCGTCCCCCATGTGGACGCGGCTGCCAACGCCGGGCGTGCCGCACTTCTCGTCGAGGCCCTGACCAGGCGTCCCGAGCTGCTGCTGCCGGCCACCGAGGACCGGCTCCACCAGGAGTACCGCGCTCCGGCGATGCCGGAGAGCGTGGCCCTGGTCAACCGACTGCGGGCGGACGGCGTCCCCGCGGTCATCTCCGGCGCGGGCCCCACGGTGCTCGCGCTGGTCGAGGACGGTGCGGCCGACAAGGTCGCACGGCTGGCGGGCGAGGGATGGGCGGCGAACCGCCTGGCCCTCGACTCCGGGGGGACGAGCGTGCTGCCGCTCGCCTGACCAGCGGCGAGACAGCGGCGCCCGGGGCGTCCAGGGGGTGTCCCGGGCCAGGAAAAAACACGATTGCCGGTCTTGGAGAGGGGGAATGTTCGTGGGATCCGGTAGTGTTAACCTCAAGTCTGCACCCGAAGCCACATCGGCTCGGTGCTCTGTGTCCCGATCAGGGACCGCTTTTCTTCCGGGAGCCTCCCCAACTGCCTGAGCAGCCTGCCTGAGCAGTTTCGAGCACGCTCCGGAATCGGCGTGGGCGACATGAGTGAAGCGTTATGTCGTGCCCTTCCCTCATTCTTCACGCCGGTAGCAACGCACTGATTTCTTCCGCCGTGACAACCGGCGGACCACCGCCCCGGCCCGGTCCGCGACGAAGGACCGCAGCCGGACAGCACAACCGGTCGCCGAGCCAGACAGGCCGACGCCCGCTCCAGGGAAGGACCCCTTCGTGAGCGACACCACCGATCTGATGGGCGTGAACGCCGACAGCTCCGTCGGCAATGCCTCCGCGCCCGCCACGGACGCTCCCGCCGCGCCCGCCACCGGTGCTGCCACCGCCCCCAAGCGGCGCCGCTCGGGCACCGGCCTCGACGCCATGGTCCTGGCCGAGCTCCAGCAGCTCGCTTCCGGCCTCGGCATCAAGGGCACCGCGCGGATGCGCAAAGGCCAGCTGATCGAGGTCATCAAGGAGAAGCAGGCCGGTGGCGGCGCCGCCGCGCCCGCCAAGACCGAGGCCGCCGCGGCGGCGGCCGAGGCCAAGCCGAAGCGCCGTGCGACCTCCCGGGCCCGTACGGGCGAGGCCGCGGCCGAGAAGCCCGCCGAGAAGGCTGCCCAGCAGCAGATCGAGATCCCGGGCCAGCCGGGTGGGGACGAGGCCCCGGCCGGTGAGCGCCGTCGTCGGCGTGCCACCGCCCCCGCGGGCAGCCCCGAGCAGGCCGTGGCCGAGGCCCGTACCGAGGCCAAGGCCGAGGTCCGCGTCGAGGAGCGCGCCGAGGCCAAGGCCGAGGCCGCCGTCGACACCGCCGAGGGCAAGGCCAAGGGCGAGCGCCAGGACCGTGCCGAGCGCGGCCAGAAGGGCGAGCGCCGTGAGCGTGGCGAGCGCGGTGAGCGCGGCGAGCGCCGTGAGCGCGACCGCCGTGGCGGCCGCGACGGCGAGGCCGGTCAGCAGCAGCGTGGCGACCGCCAGCAGCAGCAGCGCGACCGCGGCCCCCAGGGCGGCCCGCAGGACGAGGACGACTTCGACGGTGGCCGTCGTGGCCGTCGCGGCCGCTACCGCGACCGTCGCGGCCGTCGTGGCCGTGAGGAGTTCGGCGCCGGTGAGCCGCAGGTCGCCGACGACGACGTGCTGATCCCCGTCGCGGGCATCCTCGACATCCTCGACAACTACGCCTTCATCCGGACCTCCGGCTACCTGCCGGGCCCGAACGACGTCTACGTCTCCCTGGCCCAGGTCCGCAAGAACGGCCTGCGCAAGGGCGACCACGTCACCGGCGCGGTCCGGCAGCCGAAGGACGGCGAGCGCCGCGAGAAGTTCAACGCGCTCGTCCGTCTGGACTCGGTCAACGGCATGGCGCCCGAGACCGGCCGCGGCCGCCCCGAGTTCGGCAAGCTCACCCCGCTCTACCCGCAGGACCGCATGCGGCTGGAGACGGACCCGGGCGTGCTGACGACCCGCATCATCGACCTGGTCGCCCCCATCGGCAAGGGCCAGCGCGGTCTGATCGTGGCCCCGCCGAAGACCGGCAAGACCATGATCATGCAGGCGATCGCCAACGCGATCACCACCAACAACCCCGAGTGCCACCTGATGGTCGTCCTGGTCGACGAGCGTCCGGAAGAGGTCACCGACATGCAGCGGTCGGTCAAGGGCGAGGTCATCTCCTCGACCTTCGACCGCCCCGCCGAGGACCACACCACGGTCGCCGAGCTGGCCATCGAGCGCGCCAAGCGCCTCGTGGAGCTGGGTCACGACGTGGTCGTCCTGCTGGACTCGATCACCCGTCTGGGCCGCGCGTACAACCTGGCCGCCCCGGCCTCGGGCCGCATCCTGTCCGGTGGTGTCGACTCCACGGCCCTCTACCCGCCGAAGAAGTTCTTCGGTGCCGCGCGCAACATCGAGGACGGCGGCTCGCTGACCATCCTGGCCACCGCGCTGGTCGAGACCGGCTCGCGGATGGACGAGGTGATCTTCGAGGAGTTCAAGGGCACCGGCAACATGGAGCTCAAGCTCGACCGGAAGCTCTCGGACAAGCGCATCTTCCCGGCCGTGGACGTGGACGCCTCCAGCACCCGCAAGGAGGAGATCCTGCTGGGCGGCGAGGAGCTGTCCATCGTCTGGAAGCTCCGCCGGGTGCTCCACGCGCTGGACTCGCAGCAGGCCATCGAGCTGCTCCTCGACAAGATGAAGCAGACGAAGTCCAACGCCGAGTTCCTGATGCAGATCGCCAAGACCACGCCGTCGCCGGCCAACGGCAACGACTGATCCTCGGCGACCGCCGTCAGGGCCTCACGGGCCCGCGGAACCTCCCCCGTCACCTCCATGACGGGGGAGGTTCCGTTTTTTGTGATCTTCCCGTGACCTTTTGAGATATCCGCCACAGCCGGACGCCGCCGAAATGGCCGGAACCGGTGCCCTCGGAATGACCGAAACCCCAGGTGGCAGTGGGCGGAACGCGATCACACGGCGCACTTTCGCCACAGGTTTTCTAAGACGGTCCTCAGAATCCGCTGTGCAACCCTGACGCAGACTTCCCCGTCAACCAGCAGGGGGCGAACGTACAGCGAAGGACTGAGGAGCGCATGGCCGACGACAGCAGTGGTACGCGGGCTTCGCACCGCCGCCGTGCCGGGGGCAAGCGCGGTCGCCGCCGCAAGCCCCCCGTGCGCCGCAAGGGCCGCCGAATAGCCGCCTGGAGCGCCGGCGCCCTGGTGCTGCTCGGCGGCACCGGCGCGGGGTTCCTCTACTTCAAGCTCAACGGCAACCTCAGCAGCGTCGACATCAACGGCGCGCTGGGCAAGAACCGGCCCCAGAACATCGACAACGGCTCGATGGACATCCTGGTCCTCGGCTCCGACTCCCGGGCCGGCGCGAACAACAAGTACGGCCGGGACGAGGGCAGCTCCCGCTCCGACACGGCGATGATCGTCCACGTCTACGCGGGTCACCAGAAGGCCAGCGTCGTCTCCATCCCGCGCGACACCATCGTCTCCCGCCCCGAGTGCGTGACCCCGAACGGCAAGACGGCCCCGGCGGTCAAGCGCGAGCAGTTCAACGAGGCGTACTCGATCGGCGGCGCCGTCTGCGCGGTCAAGACCGTCGAGGCGATGACCGACATCCGCATGGACCACTACATGGAGGTCGACTTCGCCGGCTTCCAGAAGCTGATCGACAACCTGGGCGGCGTGGAGGTCACCACCACCAAGCCCATCAACGACAAGTGGAGCCACCTCAAGCTGGACGCGGGCACCCACAAGCTCAACGGCGAGCAGTCCCTCGGCCTGGTCCGCACCCGCCACGGCGTGGGCGACGGCAGCGACCTCGGCCGGATCAAGCTCCAGCAGGCCTTCATCAAGGCGCTGATCAACCAGGTGAAGTCCATCGGCCTGTTCACCAGCCCCACCAAGCTCTACGGCATCGCCGACGCCGCCACCAAGTCGCTGACCACCGACAAGGACCTGGCCTCCGTCGACAAGCTCTACGGCTTCGCGAACAGCCTCAAGGGCATCAGCTCGGAGAACATGCACATGGTGACCCTCCCCGTGGGCCCCGACCCCCGCGACCAGGACCGCGTGGTCCCGCTCACGGAGCAGTCCACGCTCCTGTGGCAGGCGCTGAAGAACGACCAGCAGATCCCCGAGGCGGCCGTCAAGGACGGCGACGGAGCGAAGACCCAGGCCGACGGCGTCGTCAAGTAGCCCCGGCACGCCCCGGCGCCCCCCGTCCGAGCTGCGGGAATATCCGGCGGCCACCCCCCGTTTTGGGGGATACGGCCAGTACTGGCAGACTGGTACGTCGGCCCCGGTTCACGTACGGCAATCCCGCCTGTGCGACCCGGAGCCCTCCCGAACCTAGGAGAACCCCTTGAAGCGCGACATCCACCCGGAGTACGTGGAGACCCAGGTCAGCTGCACCTGTGGCGCCTCCTTCACCACTCGTAGCACCATCGCCGCCGGCAACATCCGCGCCGAGGTCTGCTCCGAGTGCCACCCGTTCTACACGGGCAAGCAGAAGATCCTCGACACCGGTGGCCGTGTGGCGCGGTTCGAGGCCCGCTTCGGCAAGCAGGCCGCGGCCAAGAAGTAGCGACCCGCAGGCGCCGGTCCTCGGGCGCCCAGTTCACCCTGGGCGCCCGGACCGGCGCTTTGTCGTCCAGCAGGCCCGTCACTTCCAGCAGCTAGGGAAACTTGATGTTCGAGGCAGTCGAGGAACTGATCGGCGAGCACGCCGACCTCGAGAAGCGGCTCGCCGACCCCGCCGTGTTCGCGGACCAGGCCAATGCCCGCAAGCTCAACAAGCGCTACGCCGAGCTGACCCCGATCGTCGGGACCTACCGCGCCTGGAAGCAGGCCGGCGAGGACATCGGCACGGCGCGCGAGCTCGCCGCCGAGGACCCCGACTTCGCCGCCGAGGTGAAGGAGCTGGAGCGCGGCCGCGAGGAGCTCACCGAGAAGCTCCGCCTGCTGCTGGTCCCGCGCGACCCCAGCGACGACAAGGACGTCATCCTCGAGGTCAAGGCCGGCGCCGGCGGCGACGAGTCCGCGCTCTTCGCGGGCGACCTGCTGCGGATGTACCTGCGCTACGCCGAGCGCGTGGGCTGGAAGACCGAGATCATCGACTCCACCGAGTCCGAGCTCGGCGGCTACAAGGACGTCCAGGTCGCCATCAAGACCAAGGGCGGCAACGGCGCCACCGAGCCCGGCCAGGGCGTCTGGGCCCGGCTGAAGTACGAGGGCGGCGTCCACCGCGTCCAGCGCGTGCCCGCCACCGAGTCCCAGGGCCGGATCCACACCTCCGCGGCCGGCGTGCTCGTCACGCCCGAGGCCGAGGAGGTCGACGTCGAGATCAACATGAACGATCTCCGCATCGACGTCTACCGCTCCTCCGGCCCCGGCGGCCAGTCCGTGAACACCACCGACTCCGCCGTGCGCATCACCCACCTGCCCACCGGTGTGGTCGCCTCCTGCCAGAACGAGAAGAGCCAGCTCCAGAACAAGGAGCAGGCCCTGCGCATCCTGCGCTCCCGGCTGCTGGCCGCCGCCCAGGAGAAGGCCGAGGCCGAGGCCGCGGACGCGCGCCGCAGCCAGGTGCGCACCGTCGACCGTTCCGAGAAGATCCGCACCTACAACTTCCCGGAAAACCGCATTTCGGACCACCGTGTCGGTTTCAAGGCGTACAACTTGGACCAGGTGCTCGACGGCGAGCTGGACGCGGTCATCCAGGCGTGCGTCGACGCCGACTCGGCGGCGAAGCTCGCCGACAACCAGTAATCTCCGCCCCGACCGCACGCCCCGCCGACCCGGCGCCCGACAAGAAGTGAGGAAGGCCCAGTGAACCTGCTGCTCGCCGAGGTGGCCCAGGCCACCCAGCGGCTGGCCGACGCCGGCGTACCTTCCCCCCGCTTCGACGCGGAGGAACTCGCCGCGTTCGTCCACGGCGTCAAGCGGGGGGAGCTCCACAACGTCAAGGACGCCGACTTCGACGCCCGGTACTGGGAGGCCGTCGCGCGCCGTGAGGCCCGTGAGCCGCTTCAGCACATCACCGGGCGGGCCTTCTTCCGCTATCTGGAGCTCCAGGTCGGCCCCGGCGTCTTCGTGCCCCGCCCGGAGACCGAGTCGGTCGTCGGCTGGGCCATAGACGCCGTCCGGGCCATGGACGTCGTCGAGCCCCTGATCGTCGATCTGTGCACGGGCTCCGGCGCCATCGCGCTCGCCCTCGCCCAGGAGGTGCCGCGCTCGCGCGTGCACGCCGTGGAGCTGGACGAGACCGCCCACTCCTGGGCCCGCAAGAACACCGAGGGCACCCGGGTCCGGCTCCACCAGGGCAACGCCCTGACGGCCCTGCCCGAGCTGGACGGCCAGGTCGACCTGGTCATCTCCAACCCGCCGTATATCCCGCTCACCGAGTGGGAGTACGTCGCCCCCGAGGCCCGCGACTACGACCCCGAACTCGCCCTGTTCTCCGGCGAGGACGGCCTGGACACCATCCGCGGCCTGGAGCGCACCGCGCACCGGCTGCTGCGTCCCGGCGGCGTCGTCGTCATCGAGCACGCCGACACCCAGGGCGGCCAGGTGCCGTGGATCTTCACCGAGGAGCGGGGCTGGGCCGACGCGGCCGACCACCCCGACCTCAACAACCGCCCCCGCTTCGCGACCGCCCGCAAGGCGATGCCCTGATGGTCCCGGCGGCCGTCACCGGCGAACGACACCAGACAGAGAATCCGTACGAGGAGGTCCGTTAGATGGCACGGCGATACGACTGCAGCGACGCGACCGACCGCAAGACCGGTCTGCGTGAAGCGGCCGCCGCGGTCCGCCGCGGCGAGCTGGTCGTGCTGCCCACCGACACCGTCTACGGCATCGGTGCGGACGCCTTCAGCCGCGAGGCCGTCGGCGACCTCCTGCACGCCAAGGGCCGGGGCCGGGGCATGCCCTCGCCCGTCCTCGTCGGCTCCCCGAACACCCTCCACGGCCTGGTCACCGACTTCTCCGAGCAGGCGTGGGAGCTCGTCGACGCCTTCTGGCCCGGCGCCCTCACCCTCGTCGCCAAGCACCAGCCGTCGCTGACCTGGGACCTCGGCGAGACCCGCGGCACCGTCGCGATCCGGATGCCGCTGCACCCGGTGGCCATCGAGCTGCTGAGCGAGTTCGGGCCCATGGCCGTCTCCAGCGCGAACCTCACCGGCCACCCCGCGCCGCAGAGCTGCGACGCCGCGCAGGACATGCTGGGCGACTCGGTCTCCGTCTACCTCGACGGCGGCCCGACCCCCGCCGACGTGCCGTCCTCCATCGTGGACGTCACCGGCAAGGTGCCCGTCCTGCTGCGCGCCGGCGCCATCAGCGCCGAGCAGCTCCGCGAGGTGGTACCCGATCTCGAGGTGGCCAATTGATCGCCCCGCAGGGGCGTGGCATAGCGGGACCGGACACCTCCACCGACACCTTCCGCATCCTCCACGTCAGCACCGGCAACGTCTGCCGCTCGCCCATCACCGAGCGGCTGACCCGCCATGCCCTCACCCGCCGGCTCGGCGACCCCTACACGGGCGGCCTGGTGGTGGAGAGCGCGGGCACCTGGGGCCACGAGGGCGCGCCCATGGAGGCCCACGCGGCCACCGTCCTGGCCGACCTCGGCGCGGACCCCCACGGCTTCATCGGCCGTGAGCTCCTCGACGAGCACGTCATCCGCGCCGACCTGGTCCTGACCGCCACCCGCGACCACCGCGCCCAGGTCATCTCCATGGGGCACTCGGCGGGTCTGCGCACCTTCACGCTGAAGGAGTTCACCCGGCTGGTGCGGGCCATAGACCCCACGACCCTCCCGGACCCCGAGCGGGCCGGCGGGGTGGTCGAGCGCGCCCGCGCCCTGGTGCAGGCCGCCGCCGCCCTGCGCGGCTGGCTGCTGGCGCCCAACGCGGAGGCCGACGAGGTCCACGACCCCTACGGCGCCCCGATCACCTTCTTCCGCTCCATCGGCGACGAGATCAACCAGGCGCTCGACCCGGTCGTCACCGCGCTCACGGGAGTCTCCACCCGGGCCTGAGCCCCGCCTCGCGCCGGGTGATCCGCCGCCGCGCGAGATACCACCCCACAATCGGACAAATCGCCCGATCGCGGGCCTACAGTGGGTCCTGAGACCGTCGCGCCGCACAGCCCGGAGCCAGCGATGACCATCAGCCCCACGCCCACCAGGGACGCCGGCACGTCCCGTGCCGCCGCGACCGGGGCACGGCCCCCGGCGCTCCCCGCCTGGGGACGCGGTTTCGCCGCGCTCACCCGCACCGACCCCGAACTCGCCGGGCTCCTCCTCGCCGAGGCCGAGCGCCAGGCGACCGGGCTCCAGCTCATCGCCGCCGAGAACTTCACCTCCCCGGCCGTCCTCGCCGCCCTCGGCTCCCCGCTGAGCAACAAGTACGCCGAGGGCTACCCCGGCGCCCGCCACCACGGCGGCTGCGAGCTCGTCGACCTCGCCGAGCGCACCGCCGTCGAACGCGCCAGGGCCCTCTTCGGCGCCGAGCACGCCAACGTCCAGCCGCACTCCGGCACCGCCGCCGTCCTCGCCGCCTACGCGGCCCTGCTGCGCCCCGGCGACACGGTCCTGGCCATGGCCCTGAGGGAGGGCGGCCACCTCACCCACGGCTCGCCCGCCAACTTCTCCGGCCGCTGGTTCGACTTCGCCGGTTACGGCACCGACCCGGACACCGGCCTCATCGACTACGCGGAGCTGCGCGCCTTGGCGCGCGAGCGGCGGCCCCGCGCCATCGTCTGCGGCTCGACGTCCTACCCCCGCCACCCGGACTACGCGGCGTTCCGCGAGATCGCCGACGAGGTGGGCGCGTATCTGATCGTCGACGCCGCGCACCCCATGGGGCTGATCGCCGGGGGAGCGGCCCCCAACCCCGTCCCGTACGCCGACATCGTCTGCGGGACGACCCACAAGGTGCTGCGCGGGCCGCGCGGCGGGCTGCTGCTGTGCGGCGCCCGGCTCGCGGAGCAGGTGGACCGGGCGGTCTTCCCGTTCAGCCAGGGCGGCGCCCAGATGAACACCGTCGCGGCGAAGGCCGTCGCCTTCGGCGAGGCCATGGCGCCGGCCTTCACCGACTACGTCCACCGGGTCGCCGGTAACGCCCGGGTCCTGGCCGGGGCGCTGGCCGCCGAGGGGCCGCGCGTGGCCACCGGGGGCACCGACACCCACCTGGTCGTCGCGGACGTCTCCCCGCTGGCCCTGGAGGCCGCCACGGCCCGCAGGAGGCTCGCGGCGGCGGGGATGGTCCTGGATGTCTGTGGGCTCTCTCCCGGGCCCGCACGCGGCCTGCGGATGGGCACGGCGGCCGTCACCACCCAGGGGATGGGCGAGGCCGAGATGGAGCGCGTCGCGGCCCTTCTGGGGGCCGCCCTGCGCGGCGACCGCCCCGAGGGCCGGCTGCGGATGGAGGTGGCCGAACTGGTCGCCGGCTTCCCGCCGTATCGCGCGGGAGGATGAGGCCCGGCGGTCGGCCGAGTGATCCACAACGTGCCCAGTTGTGATCATTTGCAACCGGGGCCGGGCACCTTACGTCTTCCCCTCCGTTCACGGTTCGGGGGCGGACCCGAATATGGTGTGAGGCTGTGATGTCCAGCGCTATCCCTGGGGCAGCCCGTGCGTGAATACCTGCTGACGTTGTGCGTCACCGCGGCGGTCACCTACCTGCTGACGGGCCCGGTGCGGAAGTTCGCGATCGTGGCCGGCGCCATGCCGGAGATCCGCGCGCGCGACGTCCACCGGGAACCGACGCCCCGCCTCGGCGGTATCGCGATGTTCGGCGGACTGTGCGCGGGCCTGCTCATGGCCGCCCACCTGTCCAACCTCAAGTCCGTCTTCGAGCTCTCCAACGAGCCACGGGCCCTGCTCTCCGGCGCCGGGCTCATCTGGATCCTCGGCGTGCTGGACGACAAGTGGGGCGTGGACGCCCTGGTGAAGCTGGGCGGTCAGATGATCGCCGCGGGCGTGATGGTGCTCCAGGGCCTGACGATCCTGTGGATCCCCGTGCCCGGGGTGGGCTCCGTCTCGCTGACGCCGATGCAGGGCACGCTGCTGACGGTCGCGCTGGTGGTGATCACCATCAACGCCGTGAACTTCGTCGACGGCCTCGACGGCCTGGCCTCGGGCATGGTGTGCATCGCCGCGGCCGCGTTCTTCATGTACGCCTACCGGCTCTGGTTCGGCCACGGCCTGGAGGCCGCCGCCCCCGCGACGCTCTTCGCCGCCGTGCTGATGGGCATGTGCCTGGGCTTCCTGCCGCACAACATGCACCCCGCGCGGATCTTCATGGGCGACTCGGGCTCGATGCTCATCGGTCTGGTGATGGCCGCCGGCGCCATCTCCATCACGGGCCAGGTCGACCCCGACGCCCTCAAGCTGTGGGCGGGCTCCGAGCGGGCCGCCATCCAGGCGATGGTGCCGGTCTACATCCCCCTGCTGCTGCCGCTGACGGTGATCGCGGTGCCGGTGGCCGACCTGCTGCTGGCGATCGTGCGGCGCACCTGGAAGGGCCAGTCGCCCTTCGCCGCCGACCGGGGGCACCTCCACCACCGGCTGCTGGAACTCGGCCACTCGCACAGCCGGGCCGTGTTCATCATGTACTTCTGGTCGGCGCTGATCGCCTTCGGCACGGTGGCCTACTCGGTGAACTCGGCGAGCGTCTGGGTGCTGCTGCTGATCGTCGCCCTGAGCGCGATGGGCCTGGTGCTGCTGCTGATGCCGCGCTTCACGCCGCGGGCGCCCAGGTGGGCGGAGCGGTTCGTTCCGCCGCGCTACCGGCGGCGCAAGACCGTCGCTCCGGTGCCCGTGGCGACGGTGGAGGACCGGGGCGAGGAGGAGCCGGTGCCCGCCGGGCTGCACGGCGCGACGGCCATCGGCGACCGGTCGCGTTTCGCCCATGCCCGGAAGATCGGCAGCAACCACTGAGGTCCCGTGAGGGCGCCGCATTAGCAGAGATCCACTGGCTCCGTCAGCCCCATGACCAGGTGCTTGACCCCTGCGTGTGACATGCGGCACACGATGTAGGTAAAGACCTCATCAAATAGTTTGTGATACCGTTCACGAAACCCTTGGTAGAGCCGAAGGACCGTAGTGCGACGGCCCTTCAGTAGCGCTGCGCGTCTCATTCCCGGGGATACGCTCGTTCACGACGAATCGTTGCTTCCAACCCTTCGCCGGAGAAACCCTTCATGCAGTCCAACGACGCCCGAACGCTTCTTCAGTGCGCCGTCCCGACCGCCGTTGTCGGCCTGGTCGCCGTCGCCGTCAGCGCCGCGGTCGCCGGCGGCAAGGGCGGGCTCGGTGCCGTTGTCGGCGTGCTCCTCACCGGCTTTGTCATGGGGGTGGGGCTGATCATCCTCAATCGCACCGCGCGACACCTGCCTCACCTGTTCCAGGCCATGGGGCTGCTGCTCTACACGACGCAGATCCTGCTGGTGGCCGTTTTCCTTCTGGTGTTCAAGGACACGACGCTCTTCGACACCAAGACTTTCGCCTTCTCACTCCTCGCCGCGACCCTCGTGTGGATCGGGGCGCAGGCGCGCGCCTACATGAAGGCGAAGATCCTTTACGTCGAACCCGAGTCCGGAGACGCCGAGAAGTCCGCTCCGGCCGGGTCGACGTCATGACCGGTAGGGCCGGGATAAACGCTCGTGTGCTCACCTGCTATCGTCCGGTGCCATCTGAGGTGCAGCGGGCGCAGGCAGCCGAATCCCCGGTTCTCACGGGTTCGAATCGGCTTCCCGTGCAGCTGGCGCCTGCGATGACCGCCGGCTCGTGGCCGGCCTGCCGCACCCCTATCCGTAAGTCCAGTCCAGTGCCGTTCCGTGGCTGCACGCCGCGCCGACACAACGAGGTTGCCGTACCTATGCGCCACGCTGAAGGAGCTCGCGGTGAGTGCTGACCAGACGCTGCTCGCCTTCGAGACCGATTGCCACATCTTCGAAGGGTGCGGCTTCCCGGCCCCGGGCCTCCACTCGTTCGTCTTCGAGCCGCTCTTCACGATCGGCGGATTCGAGTTCAACAAGCCGATGCTGCTGGCCCTGCTGGGCTCGCTCGTCATCGTGGGGTTCTTCTGGGTCGCGTTCGGCAAGGCCAAGGTGGTCCCGGGCAAGCTCCAGATGATCGGTGAGGCGGGTTACGACTTCGTCCGCCGCGGAATCGTCTACGAAGCGCTCGGCAAGAAGGAGGGCGAGAAGTACGTCCCCCTCATGGTCTCGCTGTTCTTCTTCGTATGGATCATGAACGTCTGGTCGGTCATTCCGGTCGCCCAGTTCCCGGTGACGTCGATCATCGCCTACCCGGTGGGCCTCGCCCTGGTCGTCTATGTGCTGTGGGTCGGCCTGACCTTCAAGAAGCACGGCTTCGTCGGCGCCTGGAAGAACATCACCGGCTACGACAAGTCGCTCGGCTGGATCCTGCCGCTGGTCGTCGTGCTCGAGTTCTTCTCGAACCTGATCATCCGGCCCTTCACCCACGCGGTCCGGCTCTTCGCCAACATGTTCGCCGGCCACATGCTGCTCGTGATGTTCACGATCGCCAGCTGGTACCTGATGAACGGGATCGGCTTCGCCTACGCCGGCGCGTCCTTCGTGATGACCATCGTGATGACCGCCTTCGAGCTCTTCATCCAGGCCGTCCAGGCGTACGTCTTCGTCCTCCTGGCCTGCAACTACGTCCAGGGCGCGCTCTCCGAGCACCACTGAGCCAGCTCTCCCCGCCCCCCAGTCCAACAGACGTCCGGTGGCCAACCCCCACCGGTCCGTGAAAGAGAAGGAAGAACCGGCATGTCCGCTCTCCAGACCCTCGCCGCCACCGACGCCGTCAGCGGCAACGTCGCCGCCATCGGTTACGGCCTCGCCGCCATCGGTCCCGGCGTCGGCGTCGGCATCATCTTCGGCAACGGCACCCAGGCCCTCGCCCGTCAGCCCGAGGCCGCCGGTCTGATCCGTGCCAACCAGATCATGGGTTTCGCCTTCTGTGAGGCGCTCGCCCTGATCGGCATCGTCATGGGCTTCGTTTACAAGTAAACCGACCCACGACCACCCTTTTCGACGAAAGGCACTGATGTGTACGCCCTGATCGCGAGCGAGGAGATGGAGAACCCTCTCCTCCCGCCGATTCCAGAGCTTGTCATCGGCCTTATCGCCTTCCTCATCGTCTTCCTCTTCCTCGCCAAGAAGCTCATCCCGAACATCAACAAGGTTCTGGACGAGCGCCGGGCGGCCATCGAGGGCGGCATGGAGAAGGCCGAGGCCGCCCAGGCCGAGGCTCAGCAGGTTCTCGAGGACTACCGGGCCCAGCTCGCCGACGCCCGCCACGAGGCCGCGCGTCTGCGCCAGGAGGCGCAGGAGCAGGGCGTCGCGCTGATCGCCGAGATGCGGTCCGAGGGTCAGCGGCAGCGTGAGGAGATCATCGCCGCCGGTCACGCCCAGGTCGAGGCCGACCGCAAGTCCGCGGCCGCCGCGCTGCGCCAGGACGTCGGCCAGCTGGCCATCGACCTGGCCGGCCGGGTCGTCGGCGAGTCCCTCACCGACGCCGGGCGCCAGAGCCGCACCATCGACCGCTTCCTCGACTCGCTCGAGGTCAAGGCGGCCGACGAGACGAAGGCCGAGGCCCGCCGATGAGCCTTGCGAGCCGGGAGGCCCTGGCCTCCGCACGGGAGCGCCTCGACGCGCTGGCGGACAACACCGCCGTGGACGCGGCCAAGCTCGCCGACGAGCTGGCGGCCGTCACCGCGCTGCTCGACCGCGAGGTCTCGCTGCGTCGTGTCCTCACCGACCCGGCGCAGACCGGCGAGGCCAAGGCCGAGCTGGCCCGGCGCCTGCTGGGCGGCCAGGTGGGCGGCGAGTGCGCCGACCTGGTGGCCGGCATGGTCCGCTCCCGCTGGTCGCGCTCGCGCGACCTGGTGGACGCGGTGGAGGAGCTGGCCAGCGGTGCCGAGCTCATCGCCGCCGAGCGCGCCGGTGACCTGGACGACGTCGAGGACGAGCTGTTCCGCTTCGGCCGGATCGTCGCGTCGAACCCGGATCTGCGCGCCGCGCTGACCGACAAGGTCGCGGACAAGGCCGCCAAGGCGGCCCTGCTGCGCGAGCTGCTGGGCGGCCGGGCCAACCCGGTCACCGAGCGCCTGGTCGTCCGTCTGGTGACCGTGCCGCGTGGCCGTAGCCTGGAAGGAGGGCTGGGCGCCCTCTCCAAGCTGGCCGCCGACCGCCGTGACCGGATGGTCGCGGAGGTCGTCTCCGCGGTGCCGCTGACCGACCAGCAGAAGCAGCGCCTCGGTGACGCGCTCGCCAAGCTGTACGGGCGACGCGTCCACCTGAACCTGGACATCGACCCCGAGGTCCTCGGTGGTGTCCAGGTGCGGATCGGCGACGAGGTCATCAACGGCACCATCGCGGACCGGCTCGCCGACGCGAGCCGCCGCATGGCCGGCTGACCAGCCACCAACTCAAGAGCAAACTGACGGCCCGAGTTGGGTCGACGGTGTCCTCTGGGGGCCCAGAGCAGCGCGGCTGCTGTGGGAGAACGTCCCCAGACCCCCAGAATTACTTCGGGCCCAACAAGGAGAGCAGGGAACCCAAATGGCGGAGCTCACGATCCGGCCGGAGGAGATCCGGGACGCACTGGAGAACTTTGTCCAGGCGTACAAGCCGGACGCGGCCTCGCGCGAGGAGGTCGGTACGGTCAGCCTTGCCGGCGACGGCATCGCGAAGGTCGAGGGTCTTCCCTCGGCCATGGCGAACGAGCTGCTGCGGTTCGAGGACGGCACCCTCGGTCTCGCCCTCAACCTCGAGGAGCGCGAGATCGGTGCGGTCGTCCTCGGCGAGTTCAGCGGCATCGAGGAGGGCCAGCCGGTGCAGCGCACCGGTGAGGTGCTCTCCGTCGCGGTCGGCGAGGGTTACCTCGGCCGCGTCGTCGACCCGCTGGGCAACCCGATCGACGGCCTCGGCGAGATCACCGGCATCGAGGGCCGCCGCGCCCTCGAGCTGCAGGCCCCCGGCGTCATGGTCCGCAAGTCGGTCCACGAGCCGATGGAGACCGGCTACAAGGCCGTCGACGCGATGACCCCGGTCGGCCGCGGTCAGCGTCAGCTGATCATCGGTGACCGCCAGACCGGCAAGACCGCGCTGGCCATCGACACGATCATCAACCAGCGCGACAACTGGCGTTCGGGCGACCCGAACAAGCAGGTCCGCTGCATCTACGTCGCCATCGGCCAGAAGGGCTCCACCATCGCCTCCGTGCGAGGTGCCCTGGAGGAGGCCGGCGCCCTGGAGTACACGACGATCGTCGCGGCCCCGGCGTCCGACCCGGCCGGCTTCAAGTACCTCGCGCCGTACACCGGCTCGGCCATCGGCCAGCACTGGATGTACCAGGGCAAGCACGTCCTGATCGTCTTCGACGACCTGTCGAAGCAGGCCGACGCCTACCGTGCCGTCTCCCTGCTGCTGCGCCGCCCGCCGGGCCGTGAGGCCTACCCGGGTGACGTCTTCTACCTGCACTCGCGTCTGCTGGAGCGCTGCGCCAAGCTCTCCGACGACATGGGCGCCGGTTCGATGACCGGTCTGCCGATCGTCGAGACCAAGGCGAACGACGTGTCGGCGTTCATCCCGACCAACGTCATCTCCATCACCGACGGCCAGTGCTTCCTGGAGTCGGACCTGTTCAACGCCGGTCAGCGCCCCGCGCTGAACGTCGGTATCTCGGTCTCCCGTGTCGGTGGCTCCGCCCAGCACAAGGCCATGAAGCAGGTCTCCGGCCGCCTCCGTGTGGACCTCGCCCAGTTCCGTGAGCTGGAGGCGTTCGCCGCCTTCGGTTCCGACCTGGACGCGGCCTCCAAGGCCGCCCTGGAGCGCGGCAAGCGCATGGTCGAGCTGCTGAAGCAGGGCCAGTACGCGCCGTACGCCACCGAGGACCAGGTCGTCTCCATCTGGGCCGGCACCACCGGCAAGATGGACGACGTCCCGGTCGAGGACATCCGTCGCTTCGAGCGCGAGCTGCTGGACCACCTCCACCGCGAGAACAAGGGTCTGATGACCTCGATCCGCGAGGGCGGCAAGATGTCCGACGACACCCTCCAGGCCGTCGGCGACGCGATCGCGTCCTTCAAGCAGCAGTTCGAGACCTCGGACGGCAAGCTGCTGGGCGAGGGCTGAGCATGGGTGCCCAGCTCCGGGTCTACAAGCGACGGATCAAGTCCGTCACTGCGACCAAGAAGATCACCAAGGCGATGGAGATGATCGCCGCCTCGCGCATCGTCAAGGCACAGCGCCAGGTGGCCGCGTCCACTCCGTACGCCAGTGAGCTCACCCGGGCAGTGACCGCGGTTGCCACCGGCTCCAACACCAAGCACGCCCTGACCACCGAGGTCGAGAACCCGGTCCGGGTCGCGGTCCTGCTCGTCACGAGCGACCGCGGTCTGGCCGGCGGCTACTCGTCCAACGCGATCAAGGCCGCCGGGCAGCTGACCGACCGCCTCAAGGCCGAGGGCAAGGACGTCGTCACGTACATCGTCGGCCGCAAGGGCGTCGCGTACTACGGCTTCCGCGAGCTCCCGGTCGTCGAGTCGTGGACGGGCTTCACCGACAGCCCGACCTACGCCGACGCCAAGCGCGTCGCCGGTCCGCTGATCGAGGCGGTCCAGCGCGAGACGGCCGAGGGCGGCGTGGACGAGCTGCACATCGTCTTCACGGAATTCGTGTCGATGATGACGCAGACGCCGGTCGAGAAGCGGCTGCTGCCGCTGAGCCTCGAGGCCACGGAGGAGGAGTCGGAGACGGCCAAGGACAAGATCCTGCCGCTGTTCGACTTCGAGCCCTCGGACGAGGCCGTGCTCGACGCACTGCTGCCGCGGTACGTCGAGTCCCGGATCTTCAACGCCCTGCTGCAGGCCGCCGCCTCCGAGCACGCGGCCCGCCGCCGGGCGATGAAGTCGGCGACCGACAACGCCGAAGAGCTCATCAAGTCGCTCTCGCGGCTTGCCAACGCGGCCCGACAGGCCGAAATCACCCAGGAAATCAGCGAGATCGTCGGTGGCGCCAGTGCTCTGGCCGACGCGACCGCGGGGAGTGACCGATAAATGACCACCACTGTTGAGACGGCCGCCGCGACGGGCCGCGTCGCCCGGGTCATCGGCCCGGTCGTCGACGTGGAGTTCCCCGTCGACGCGATGCCGGAGATCTACAACGCCCTGACCGTCGAGGTCTCCGACCCGGCCGAGGCCGGCAAGAAGAAGACCCTGACGCTCGAGGTCGCGCAGCACCTGGGCGAGGGCGTCGTGCGCGCCATCGCCATGGAGCCCACCGACGGCCTGGTCCGCCAGGCCCCGGTGACCGACACCGGCGACGGCATCACCGTGCCCGTCGGCGACGTCACCAAGGGCCGGGTGTTCAACACCCTCGGCAAGATCCTGAACGACCCCGAGGCCGAGTCCGAGGTCACCGAGCGCTGGTCCATCCACCGCAAGGCCCCGGCGTTCGACCAGCTCGAGTCGAAGACCGAGATGTTCGAGACCGGCCTGAAGGTCGTCGACCTGCTGACCCCGTACGTCAAGGGCGGCAAGATCGGTCTGTTCGGTGGCGCCGGTGTCGGCAAGACCGTTCTGATCCAGGAAATGATCATGCGTGTGGCGAAGCTGCACGAGGGTGTTTCCGTGTTCGCCGGCGTGGGTGAGCGCACCCGTGAGGGCAACGACCTCATCCACGAGATGGCGGACTCCGGCGTTCTGGACAAGACCGCGCTGGTCTTCGGCCAGATGGACGAGCCCCCGGGCACCCGTCTGCGCGTCGCCCTGGCCGGTCTGACCATGGCGGAGTACTTCCGCGATGTGCAGAAGCAGGACGTGCTGTTCTTCATCGACAACATCTTCCGCTTCACCCAGGCCGGTTCCGAGGTCTCCACGCTGCTCGGCCGCATGCCGTCCGCCGTGGGTTACCAGCCGAACCTCGCGGACGAGATGGGCCTCCTCCAGGAGCGCATCACCTCGACCCGTGGTCACTCGATCACCTCGATGCAGGCGATCTACGTCCCCGCGGACGACCTGACCGACCCGGCCCCGGCGACGACCTTCGCCCACCTGGACGCCACGACCGTTCTGTCGCGTCCGATCTCGGAGAAGGGCATCTACCCGGCGGTCGACCCGCTGGACTCGACGTCCCGCATCCTGGACCCGCGCTACATCTCGGCGGACCACTACGCCGCGGCCTCCCGCGTCAAGGGGATCCTCCAGAAGTACAAGGACCTCCAGGACATCATCGCGATCCTCGGTATCGACGAGCTGGGCGAAGAGGACAAGCTGGTCGTCCACCGCGCCCGTCGCGTCGAGCGCTTCCTGTCGCAGAACACCCACGCGGCGAAGCAGTTCACCGGTGTCGACGGTTCGGACGTTCCGCTGGACGAGTCCATCGCCGCGTTCAACGCGATCTGCGACGGTGAGTTCGACCACTTCCCGGAGCAGGCCTTCTTCATGTGCGGTGGTCTCGAGGACCTCAAGAAGAACGCCAAGGAGCTGGGCGTCTCCTGATCCGAGGGCTCTTCGGAGCCCCGCGATCGACGGTCCGGGGGCGGGGCACTCCCGCCGCCGGACCGTACGTCCCCTATTCTTTGACCCAACACCCGCCGTACCCGGCGGGTGGAGACCCGAGGAGCCACGTTGGCTGCTGAGTTGCACGTCGAGCTGGTCGCGGCGGACCGAAGCGTCTGGTCCGGCGAGGCCACTCTGGTCATCGCGCGTACACCGTCGGGTGACATCGGCGTCATGCCCGGCCACCAGCCGCTGCTCGGTGTGCTGCAGTCCGGCCCGGTCACCATCAAGACCAAGGACGGCGTCGTCGTCGCCGCGGTCCATGGTGGCTTCATCTCCTTCGCCGACGACAAGCTCTCGCTGCTCGCCGAGATCGCGGAGCTCGCCGACGAGATCGACGTCGAGCGCGCCGAGCGGGCGCTGGAGCGGGCGAAGGCGGAGGCCGACGCGGCCGCCGAGCGGCGTGCCGATGTCCGGCTGAAGGCGGTCACGGGCGTTCACTAGCCCCGATCCGCTTCGAGTACGACCCTCAGCCGCGGGCCGGCCTGGAATAACTCCAGGGCGGTCCGCGGCTGAGGCCATAACGCAGGTGCGGTTGCTCTAGATGATGCGAGGAGGTCGGTGGAGATGGTCCTCGCTCTGCTCGTGAGCGGCGTCGTCGTCCTGCTGGTGCTGGTTGGGCTCTTCGTCTTCGGGCTGCGGAGACGGCTGATCCAGCGCTCCGGCGGCACCTTCGACTGCAGTCTGCGCTGGAACGTTCCGGAGCACGACCCGGAGCCCGCCGGCAAGGGCTGGGTCTACGGGGTCGCCCGCTACAACGGCGACCGCGTCCAATGGTTCCGCGTCTTCTCCTACGCCCCCCGGCCGCGCCGGATGCTGGAGCGGGACTCCATCGAGGTCGTCGAGCGCCGCACCCCCCAGGGCGAGGAGGAGCTGGCGCTCCTGTCGGACGCCGTGGTGCTCCTCTGTCTCCACCGGGGGACGCGGCTGGAACTGGCCATGAGCGAGGACGCGCTGACCGGCTTCCTGGCCTGGCTGGAGGCGGCGCCTCCGGGGCAGAGGGTCAACGTCGCCTAGCTCAGTTCGGTGATTTCTCCGGCTGCTTGGGCCAGATCGTGTAGCTCGCGGCGATCACCAGGTTGATGCCGATGACCCACAGCATCTTCGACTGCCAGTTCCGCAGCGAACTGATGTCGCCCGAGCCCTGTACGTACCAGACGGCGCACTGCAGCAGGCCGAGGGCCACGACCGCCGCGAGGATCCAGCGGCCGGCGGTCCTCCACTCGTGCAGTGTGCGTTCCTTGCCGTACTTCGGCGGCTTGACCGGCGGTGGCCCGCCCGCGAAGCGGTGGGCGAAGCGCTGGTCGACCCACTTGATGGTGGAGTGGCCGAGCCCCACCGAGAACCCCAGGTAGACGGCGGCCAGTCCGTGCTTCCAGTCGGCGGTCGCGCCGTTCTTGAGATCGATCGCGGTGGCGATCAGCAGCACCAGTTCCAGCACCGGTTCCAGCAGCAGTACCGCGACCCCCGCACGCGGCATGCGGGCCAGGTAGCGCAGGCTGAGCCCGGCCACGAGCAGGATCCAGAAGCCGATCTCACAGGCGATGATCAGCGTGACGATCACAGTCCTCTCCCTTCCCTCGCCTCCAGCCTGACGGCCGCGACCTGCGGTTTCTTCATCTGGTGTGAGGAGAAGGGACTGCATCCTTCGATGTAGCGCGCGCCCGCCTGCCGGGCCCGGCAGGGGACGACCGCACACCGGGTGACGTGCTGAGATGGGTCCATGCCCCGCAGCCTCCCGTTCCGTCCGCCCGAGCGTGCCGACCTGGCCGTCGCCGCCGTCGGGCTGCTCGGCGGGCTCCTGCTGTACGCGCTGGGGCTGATCAGTAACCCCGCCCTGCCGGCGGTGCCGCGGCGGTTCGCGCTGCTCGCCCTCGTCGCGATGGCCGGCGCGGAGCTGCTGCGGCGCAGGGCACCGCTGGTGGGGCTGGGCGTCGGGACGGCCGCCCTGGCGCTGGACGTCTGCGCGGGCAGTCTCGTCGCCAACGTCGGGATGTTCACCGACCTCGTCTACGCGGCCGTGCTCTACGGCCCGCCCGCCGCCTACCGGTTCATCCCCCGGGCCACCGAAGTGCTCACCGTGCTCGGCACGCTGCTGGCCCTGGCGGTGATGCGCCAGCCCGCCGCGCTGCTGGTCGGCATCGCGCTGGGCGTCCTCACCATCGCCCCCGCCTGGACCGGGGTGGGCGTCCGGGTGCACCGCGACGCCGCCGAGGCCGCCCGGCTGACGGCGGAGCGGACCGCGCTCCTGGCGGAGCTGGACCGGCGCGAGGCCGTGGCCGCCGAACGGGCCCGGATGGCGCGGGAGCTCCACGACATGGTCGCGGGCCATCTGTCCGCCATCGCCATCCACTCCTCGGCCGCGCTCTCGATCGACGAGCCGACGGCCTCCCGGGAGGCGCTCGGGGTGATCCGGGAGAACAGCGTCCAGGGCCTGGCGGAGATGCGCCGGCTGATCGGCCTGCTGAGGGAGACGGCCGGCGCGGACCGGCCCGCTCCCACCCCTCGGCTCGACGGCCTCGACGCCCTGCTGGAACGGGCCCGCACGAGTGTCCGGGACGACCGTTTCTCCTTCGTGCTGCGCGACGGCCGGGGAGCGGGTGAGCTGCCCGTTCCGGTGGAGCTCGCGGCGTACCGGATCGTCCAGGAGTCGCTGACGAACGCCGTGAAGCACGCCGCCTCCGGCGAGGTGCGGGTGGAACTGGACCGGGTGGACGGCGGCGGTCCGCTGACCGTCCGGGTGACGAGCCCCCTGGGCGCGACCCGTCCCGGGCCGCGGGCGCCGGGCGCGGGCGCCGGGCTCGTCGGCATGCGGGAGCGCGTCGCGCTGCTGAACGGGGAGTTCGAGGCGGGACCGGTGGACGGGACATGGACGATCCGGGCGGTGCTGCCCGTGGACGAGGAGAGGTCGGAGAAGCCATGACGGGCGTGACGGACATGACGGGCGGGATGGGGCCGGTACGGGTCGTCGTCGCCGAGGACCAGGCCGCGGTGCGGTCCGGGCTGGTGCTCATCCTGCGCTCGGCGCCCGGCGTCGAGGTCGTCGGGGAGGCGGCCGACGGCGAGGAGGCCGTGCGGCTCGCCCGCGAGCTGCGCCCCGACGTGGTGCTGATGGACATCCAGATGCCCAGGCTCGACGGGGTGTCCGCCACCCGGCTGCTCACGGCCGAGGGGGTCGCCGATGTGCTGGTGCTGACCACCTTCGACCTCGACGAGTACGTCTTCGGCGCGCTGCGGGCGGGCGCGGCCGGCTTCCTGCTGAAGGACAGCGAGGCGGCGGACCTGGTGGCGGCCGTGCGGACGGTGGCCCGGGGCGAGGGGCTGATCTCACCGGCCGTCACCCGCCGGCTCATCGCGGAGTTCGCGCGCCCCGCGCCCGTCCGCCCGGAGCCCGGCGACGGCGCGGCCGCGCTGGAGACGCTCACCCGGCGGGAACGGGAGGTGCTGGTGTGCCTGGGGGAGGGGCTGTCGAACGCGGAGGTCGCGGGGCGGCTGGGGATGGCCGAGGCGACGGTGAAGACGCATGTGAGCAGGCTGCTGGCGAAGCTGGAGCTGCGCAGCCGGGTGCAGGCGGCCGTACTGGCCCGGGAGTGGGGTCTGGTCCAGACCTCTTGACCATTGGTACGGACCTTCTTACGCTCCCCTCACAACGCGCACCCCCCACCCTGTTTCTGGCCCTCACCCGAGGAGCACGCCTTGATCACAGGAATCCCGGGACACGCACACCTTCCCTCTCTCCACAGACGCACCCGCTTACGGGCCGTCATGGCGGCCATCGCCGCCCTGCTGCTCCCCATCGGCCTGATCGTCGGCCTGGCTGCCCCGGCCCATGCCGCCGCCTCCGCGACGGCGACATTCGTCAAGACCTCCGACTGGGGGACGGGCTTCCAGGGCGCCTGGACCATCAAGAACACCGGCACGACCGGCATCGACTCCTGGACCGTCGAGTGGGACTTCCCCGCCACGACGACGGTCGGCTCCTACTGGGACGCCCTGGTCAGCAGCTCCGGAACGCACTTCACCGGCAAGAACCGCGAGTACAACGGCACGATCGCGCCCGGCGCGAGCGTCACCTTCGGCTTCGTCGCCGCCGGCGACGGCGGCCCCACCGGCTGCAAGGTCAACGGCGGCGGCTGCGACGGCTCCTCACCCGGCGACGATCCGCCGGGCGCGCCGGGCACCCCGACGGCCTCGTCCGTCACCGCGAACAGCGTCGCGCTGAAGTGGACGGCCGCGACGAGCGGCAAGGGCATCAAGAACTACGACGTCTACCGCTCGGGCGCGAAGGTCGCGACGGTCGCCAAGCTCGCGTACACCGACTCCGGGCTGAGCGCGGGCACCCAGTACACCTACACGGTCGTCGCCCGCGACACCGCCGACCGCACCGGCCCGGCCAGCGCCCCGCTGACCGTACGGACCACGGGCGGAGGCGGCGGCGACCCCCAGCCGGGCGGCGACTACGCCAGGGTCGGCTACTTCGTGCAGTGGGGGATCTACGGGCGCGGCTACACCGTGAAGTCCCTGGACGCCACGGGCGCCGCCGCGAAGCTCACCCACCTCAACTACGCCTTCTCCAACATCGACCCCGTCAACCTGACCTGCCTCAACGGCGTCACCAAGGCCACCACCCCCGGCCCCCAGGACCCCAACCAGGGCGACGGCGCGGGTGACTCCTGGGCCGACTACGAGAAGGGCTTCGGCGCGGGCGAGTCCGTCGACGGCGTGGGCGACACCTGGGACCAGAAGCTGGCCGGCAACTACAACCAGCTGAGGAAGCTCAAGGCCAAGTACCCCACGCTGAAGATCAACCTCTCCATCGGCGGCTGGACCTACAGCAAGTACTTCTCGGACGTCGCGAAGACGGACGCGTCGCGGCAGAAGTTCGTCAAGTCCTGCGTCGACATGTACATCAAGGGTGATCTGCCCGTGTCGAACGGCCGGGGCGGCCCCGGTACGGCGGCCGGGATCTTCGACGGCTTCGACATCGACTGGGAGTGGCCGGGCTCGGACGGCCACGCCGGCAACCACGTCTCCAAGGACGACAAGGCCGACAACTTGCTGCTCTTCGCGGAGTTCCGCAAGCAGCTGGACGCGCTGAGCCAGACGACGGGGAAGAAGTACCTGCTGACCGCCTTCACCCCGGCCGACCCCGCGAAGATCGACGCGGGCTGGGACATCACCACCAAGGACGGCACGCCCAGCGTCTTCGACTACATGGACTTCGCCAACGTCCAGGGCTACGACTTCCACGGCTCCGGCAGCGACAACAGCTGGGAGCCCAACCGGACCGGCCACCAGGGGAACCTGTACGCCGACGCGAAGGACCCGTACAGCACGAAGTTCAGCGTGGACAAGACCGTCCAGACCTACCTCGACGCGGGCGTCGACCCCCGCAAGGTCGTCGTGGGGCTGGCCTTCTACGGCCGGGGCTGGCAGCAGGTCGCGGACGGCGGCGCGCATGGGGTGTGGCAGGCCGCCGGAGGCGCGGCGCCGGGGCAGTTCCCGGAGGAGTCCGGGACGCGCGGCTACGACAATCTGCTGGCGTCCGTGCCGAATCTGACCGTCTATCACGACGAGGCGTCGGTGGCGACGTACGGGTACACCGGGGACGGTGGGCAGTGGTGGACGTTCGACGACGCGTGGTCGATCGGGAAGAAGACGGCGTGGCTGAAGGGGAAGAAGCTGGGCGGGGTGATGATCTGGGAGATGTCGGGGGACAGCGGCAGCCTTATGCGGGCGGTTGACGACGGCTTGCGGTAGCGCCTGCGGAGGGCTCTTCCCAGGGGGCTCCGCCCCCTGGGAATCTCCCGGCTACCGGTTCTCGCCCGGTACCCACAGGACGTCGCCGACCTCCTGGTTCGCCGACCGCGCCAGGATGAACAGCAGGTCCGACAGCCGGTTCAGATACGTCGCCGTCAGATGGTTCATCGTGTCGCCGTGCATCTCCAGCGCCGCCCACGTCGACCGCTCCGCCCGTCGTGCCACCGTGCACGCCTGGTGGAGCAGCGCCGCACCCGGCGTGCCTCCCGGGAGGATGAAGCTGCGCAGCTTCTCCAGCGGCTCCAGGAAATGGTCGCAGTCCGCCTCCAGCCGGTCGATGTAGGTCTGCTCGACCCGCAGCGGCGGGTACTTGGGGTCCTCCACTACCGGGGTCGCCAGATCCGCGCCCACGTCGAAGAGGTCGTTCTGCACCCGGACGAGGACCTTCACGATCTCCTCGGGGAGCTGCCCGAGCGCGATGGCCACCCCGATCGCGGCGTTCGCCTCGTTGGCGTCGGCGTAGGCCGCGATGCGGGTGTCGGTCTTGACGGTGCGGCTCATGTCGCCGAGGGCGGTCGTGCCGTCGTCGCCGGTGCGGGTGTAGATGCGCGTCAGATGGACCATGGGTACGAGCGTAGCTACGCACCCGCCCTGCGGAAGTACCGCGTGCCGGCCGTCACCGAGACGGCCATCAGTATGAGGGCCGCCAGGGCGCCGCGCGCCAGCGCCGGGTCGGCGTAGTGGCCGACGAACGCGGCGCGGACCGCGTCCACCAGGTAGCGCAACGGCATCACATGGGAGAGGGCGTCGAGCCAGCCGGGTGCGAGGGACATGGGCAGCAGCAGACCGGAGAGCAGCATGGTCGGCATGGTGACCGTGTTGACGAGCGGGGCGAAGGACATGGGTGCGGCGGCCTTCATGGCCAGCGCGTAGGACAGGGCCGCCAGCGAGAGAGCCAGTGCCGCCGTGAAGGCGAAGCCCAGCAGGACGCCGGGCAGCGGCGCCCGCAGCCCCATGGCCACGGCGACGAGGACGATCACGCCGGCCTGCGCGGTGAGCAGCGCGGCGTCCCGCAGGACGCGCCCCAGCAGCAGGGCGAGCCGGCTGACCGGGGTCACCCGCATCCGGTCGACGATGCCGTGCTGCTTTTCGATGATCAGGCTCATGCCCGCGAAGGCCGCGCCGAACAGCGCGAGTTGTAGCAGCAGCCCCGGGACGAGGACCTGCCAGGAGGAGCCCGTGCCGCCGAGCGGCATGTCGGTGAGCAGCGGGCCGTAGAGGACGAGGTAGAGCGCGGGCATCAGCGCGCCGAAGGTCATGGCGGCCTTCGAGCGCAGGGTCTGGCGGGCGTACCGGCCGAAGACCAGGGCGGTGTCGGAGAGGAGGGTGCGCACGGGGCCTGGCTCCTGGTGGGCTAGACGGCTACGGGGGTGGTGTCCTGGGCGGCCGGGCCGCGCCCGGTGATGGCGTGGAAGGCGTCCTCCAGCGTGGCGTCGGGGGAGCCGGCGTGGCGGGTCTTCAGCTCGGCGGGGGTGCCCTCGGCGACGACCGTGCCCTTGTCGATGACGACCAGCCGGTCGGCGAGCGCGTCGGCCTCGTCGAGGTAGTGGGTGGTGAGGACGACCGTCGTGCCCCACTCGGCGCGGAGGCGGCGCACGAGGTCCCAGAGGTCCGCGCGGCTGCCGGGGTCGAGGCCGGTGGTGGGCTCGTCGAGGAAGAGCACCTCGGGCCGGTGGGTGAGGGCCATGGCGATGTCGAGCCGGCGCCGCTGCCCGCCGGAGAGCGCGGCGCACGGCCGCTCCAGGAGCTCGGTGAGGCCGAGCTCCCGCGCCAGCTCCTCGGCACGTTCCTCGGCCCGGTTCTTGCGCAGCCCGTAGAGCCGCCCCTGGGTGACGAGTTCCTCACGGACGGAGACGGCCGGGTCGACGCCGCCGGACTGGGCGACGTAGCCGATGCGGCGGCGCACGCCTTCGGGGTCGCGGGCGAGGTCGTGGCCGGCGACCGTCGCGGTGCCGCCGCTGGGGGCGAGGAGCGTGGTGAGCATGCGCAGGGTCGTCGTCTTGCCCGCCCCGTTGGGGCCGAGGAGGCCGAGTATCTCGCCGCGCCGGACGGTCAGGTCGACGCCGCGCACGGCCTCGACGGGGCCGCGCGGGCCCGGGAAGGTCCGGGCGAGCCCGGACGCGCAGATGCTCTCGGAGCTGTCGGAGCTGTCCATGCCCCAAGAAAAGCAGAGTCGGTGAAAGTTTGCAATGGCCCCAAGTTTTCCGAGGATGCAAGTTTCCAGGAGACGCAAGTTTTCAGTGGACTCAGCGAAGCTACGATGTGGACATGACGGGAGAAGGGCTCAGGGAGCGGAAGAAGCGGCAGACCAGGCAGCACATCTCGGACATCGCGACCGGCCTGTTCCTGGAGCACGGCTTCGTCACGGTGACGATCGCGGACATCGCCTCGGCCGCGGACGTGTCCGTCAATACCGTTTACAACTACTTCGGGTCGAAAGAGGAGCTCTTCCTCGACCGCGAGGACGACGCCGTCGAGTGGCTCGCCTCCGTCGTCCGGGGCCGCCGCGCGGGCGAGTCCCCGGTCGCGGCCGTGCTGCGCGCCCTGCGCGCGGAGGTCGTGGCCGTCTCGCCGCGCGTGGGCCTCATCGACGGGTACGAGCGGTTCATGCGCGTCATCGAGGAGTCGCAGGCCCTCCGCTCCCGCGTCTTCGACATGCGGCGGCGCGCCACCGACCTGGTGGCCGACGTGCTCGCCGAAGAGGCGACGGCGGCCGGGGAGGAATCCGCCCCGCTCCCCGCCCTGGTGGCCGGTCAGCTGGGCTGGATCCAGGCGTACGTCGTCGAGCACATCCAGCGTGAGCTGGTGGCGGGACGCACCGCCGCCGAGGCGTCCCGCTCGGCGCTCGTCGTTCTCGACGAGATCGAGGGGATGCTGAGCGACCGTCTCCTGGAGTACGGCACCCGCCCCGCCGCCGTGTGACCCAAGGGGCTCCCGGGGTCCGAGTGGCCCAACTGCGGGGTGTGGTCCGGCCCGTGGCCGTCTCAGTGTGATGTCCGTCATCCGGGACGTGACGCGCATCTCTTACCGCCCAACGGCGCGCCCATGAACGCTAAGGTCCGGGCGGAGAGCCGTAAATGAACAGATTCATGCACAGGGAGTAAGGGGACAGCCGTGGCCAAGAAGCTCGCCGTCATCGGTGCCGGACTGATGGGCTCGGGAATCGCCCAGGTCTCCGCCCAGGCGGGGTGGGACGTCGTGCTGCGGGACGTCACCGACGAGGCCCTGAAGCGCGGGACGGACGGCATCAAGGCCTCGTACGACAAGTTCGTCTCCAAGGGCAAGCTGGAGGCCGCGGCCGCCGAGCAGGCGCTGGCCCGGATCACCCCCACCACCGACATGGACGCGGCCGCCGACGCCGACATCGTCGTGGAGGCGGTCTTCGAGGACATCGAGACCAAGCAGGGCATCTTCCGCACCCTGGACGGCCTGGTGCGGGACGACGCCGTGCTCGCCTCCAACACCTCCGCCATCCCGATCACCAAGATCGCGGCTGCCACGAAGCGCCCCGAGCGCGTCGTCGGCGCCCACTTCTTCTCCCCGGTGCCGATGATGCAGCTGTGCGAGCTGGTGCGCGGTCACAAGACCAGCGACGAGACGCTGGCGAAGACCCGCGAGTTCGCCGAGGGCATCGGCAAGACCTGCATCGTCGTCAACCGCGACGTCGCCGGCTTCGTCACCACCCGCCTGATCGCCGCCCTCGTCGTCGAGGCGACCAAGCTCTACGAGTCGGGCGTGGCCAGCGCCGAGGACATCGACATCGCCTGCAAGCTCGGCTTCGGCCACGCGATGGGCCCGCTGGCCACGGCGGACCTGACGGGCGTGGACATCCTGATGCACGCGACCGAGAACATCTACACCGAGTGCCGGGACGAGAAGTTCGCCTCGCCCGAGCTGATGCGCCGCATGGTCGACGCCGGCGACCTCGGCCGTAAGAGCGGCCAGGGCTTCTACCAGTACTGAGCCCGTACGGCCAGCCCTCTTCACCCTGTGGGGTGAAATAAGTATCGGTTCGCTTACAGACGGCAACTTTGTCGTGTGAGAGGCAGTCAGTTCTTTAGAACCAGGACCCACCCACACCACGCACCACTCGGGGAGCGCATATGCACATCAGGGGCGACCACGCCGAACTGGTCGTCGGGGGACGCCTCGACGTCCGCAGCGCGGCGGACGCCCGTACGGTCCTGCACTCCGCCCTCGACGCCGGGCGCGGCGACCTGGTCCTGGACCTCACCGAGCTCGACTCCTGGGACGCGACCGGGCTCGGCGTCATCATGGGCGCCCACCGCCGGGCCGGGCGCACCGGCCGGCGGCTGGTCCTGCGCGGCGTGCCCGACCGGATGCAGCGCGTCCTGGTCGCCACCCGGCTCCACCGCATCCTCGCCATCGAGGAGGAAGCGGCCGCCCCGGCCGGCGCCGCCCACGCGGCGGCCCGGCCGGTGACCCGTCAGCACCCGCAGCGCGGCGGGTGACAGGGGCGCCGGGCGAGCCGGACGAGCCCTCCGGGGCGTGAGTACCCCGATCCTCACGAGACTGTGACGTCCCACGACGACGCGGCACCATCCGCGTCGTAGATACTGTGGCGAGGTCTGTTCGGTTTCCCGCCGGCTTCGGCGGGCACCGGGCCGAAGGTCGAAGGAGTGCGGACAGGCCGGAGAGCACGACGGCACGCCACGCATCTTGGGGGCTTCAGAACCATGGACCCGACGAACCGGGGATCCGAGGCATTCCACGACGACGAGCAGTCCTCCACGGGCGGCCCGCGGAAGCGCCGCACGCCCCGAGAACCCGAACGGGCGGACACCACGCCCGGCGGCCAGGGCCCGGTACGCGTCGTCCAGCTCGTCTCCGGTGACTATCTCCTGACCGTCAATCCGGTCGACGGCAGCGAGATAGAGCCCTGCCCGCCCGGCTCCCTCCCCGCCCGCCCCGAGCGGCACGGCCCCGAGCAGCGCGCCGAACTGCGCCGCGCCGCCGCGCCCCCGCCGCCCGCCCGCCGGGCCGGACCCCAGCTGCCCCTGCTCCACCGCGAGGAGGAGCGGGAGAGGCTGGGCCGGCTGCTGTCGCGCGGCCGGTCCGTGCGGCTCACCGGCCCCGCCGGCTCCGGGCGCAGCGTCCTGCTCGACGCCGTCGCCGAGGACTGCGCGGACCTCGCGCCCGACGGCGTCGTCCGGCTCAGCGGCTACCGCCGCACCGCCGGCGATCTGCTCCACGAGCTGTTCGCCGCCGTCCACCACGCCCCGCTGCACCGGCCCGACCGGGCCGGGCTGATGGCCGCCGTGCAGGGCATCGGCGCCGTCGTCATCCTGGACGACCTGGAGTTCGGCGGCGTCGCGCTCGACGAACTCCTCGACGCCACGCCCGAGTGCGCCTTCCTGTTCTCCGCGACGCCCGACGTCCCCGCCCCCTCGGCCGACTCGCACGTCGAGGAGGTCTTCCTCGGCGGCCTCGGCCGCACCGGCTGCCTGGAGCTGCTGGAGCGCGCCGTGGACCGGGCGCTGACGGACGAGGAGGCCGACTGGGCCGCCGACCTGTGGTTCGAGTCCGAGGGGCTGCCCCTGCGGTTCGTCCAGGCCGGTGCGCTGCTGCGGCTGGGCGTGACGGCCGGTACGGCCGGCTCCGAGGCGTTCGACGCCTTCGGCGAGCGGCCCGCCGCCGGGGACGGGACGGCCGGGGAGGACGAGGGCAGAAGAACCGTCCCGCTGCCCACCCTCGCCCAGGCCGCGGCCCCCGCCACGCTGCTGGCCGCCGCGCTCGGCGAGGCCGCGCGGGAGACCCTGCGCTTCGCGGTCGCCCTCGGCGGCGAGGTGCCCCACCAGGCGCACCTGCCCGCCCTCGTGGGGGACACCCACGCCGACGCGGCCGTCGGCGAGCTCCTGGCCTGCGGCCTCATCACGCCCGTCGCCGCGCACTACCGGCTGGCGACCGGCGTCGCCGACCAGCTGATCGCCGGATACGGCGAGGAGTGGGCCCGGCAGTCGGCCGCCACGGCCCACACGGCCGCCCAGCACTACGCCTGGTGGGCCGGGCACCCGTCCGTCTCCCCCGAGCGGATCGCCGTCGAGGCCGACGCGATCCTCGCCGCCCTGGCCGCGCTGACCGGCGACGAGGACTCCGGGCACCGGGCCGCCGCCGTGCTGCTGGCCCGTACGGCGGCGCCCGCGTTCGCGGCGGCGCTGCGCTGGGGCGCCTGGGAGCGCTGCCTGCGCCACGGCCAGGAGGCGGCGCGGATCGCGGGCGAGGTCGGCGAAGAAGCGTATTTCCACCACGAGTTGGGCGTACTGGCCCTGTGCACCGGCAATCTCGACCGGGCCCGGGCCGGGCTGGAGGCGTCCATCGGGCTGCGCGGCGTCCTCGCGGACAAGCGCGGCACGGTCGCAGGCCGCCGGGCGCTCGCGCTCGTCGCCGACCGCTCCGGGCTGGCCCTGGGCGCCCGCGCGCTGCCCGGGAGCACCCCGCCGCGCGCCGTGGGCGCGGTCCCGCCGCTGCCGCCGCCGCGCACCGGCGTGGGCGGTCGCACGTCCGCCGGTGAGGAGGTCCCGGACGCGCGCAGCGAGCAGTCGGCCGCGCCGCCCGCCAAGACCAAGGTCACCGACGACACCACGGCGATCATCAACAGGCTCCCGGGCGGTGCCACCGCCGCCGCTGCCGCTGCCGCCCCCGCCCCCGGGGCGCCGGGGCGGCAGGCCGCGCCGGCCACCCCGCGCCCGGCGGGCGCGGGCAAGGGCTCGTGGGCGCAGAGGCTGATGTCCGGCGGCAACCGCCGCAACCTCCTCGCGGCTGGCGCGGGCGCCCTGCTCGCCGCCGTCCTCGGCACCGTCGTCACCCTCGGGGCCGCCTCCGGCGGCGACGCCCCGCGCTCCGGCCCGGTCAAGCCCGGCCAGTCGGCCTCCCAGCAGGACGGCGACGGCGGGCTGAGCGCCGACGAGCCGGCGGCCGGGGAGCCGGGGGCGCCGCAGGTGCCCGCCCGGCGTGGCGGACACGGGGACAAAAAGGGCAACTGGGGCGACGAGTCGGCCTCGCCCGGCCCGTCCGGCTCCGCCACACCGTCCTCGGGCTCGGAGACCGGCGCCTCGCCCGGCACGCCGTCGAAGTCCCCGGGCGGCAACACCTCGCCCACCCCGTCGAAGTCCCCGGGCGGCGGCGATCAGACGAAGACGCCGCCGGTCGATCCGACGCCGTCGAAGTCGCAGGGCGGCGGTGACCAGACGAAGACGCCGTCGGCCGACCCGTCCCCGTCGAAGTCGCAGGGCGGTGGCGACCAGACCAAGACACCGCCCGCCGGCGGCAGCAACTCGGCGAGCGGCCCCGCCCCGGGCGGCAAGCCGACCACGGGCAAACCGGCGGACGGGACGCCGGTGGCATAACGGAACGGCGGACGGCCGGGGTCTTCACCCCGGCCGTCCGCCGTCCCGCACGCAGGCTCGTAAGCGTGATCAGCTGTGATCAGAACAGCCGCAGCTTGTCGTCCTCGATGCCGCGCAGCGCGTCGTAGTCCAGCACGACGCAGCCGATGCCGCGGTCCGTGGCCAGCACCCGTGCCTGGGGCTTGATCTCCTGGGCGGCGAACACGCCGCGCACGGGCGCCAGGTGCGGGTCGCGGTTGAGCAGCTCCAGATAGCGGGTGAGCTGCTCCACACCGTCGATCTCGCCGCGCCGCTTGAGCTCGACGGCCACCGTCTTGCCGTCGGCGTCCCGGCAGAGGATGTCCACGGGACCGATCGCCGTCGGGTACTCGCGGCGGATCAGCGTGTAGCCCTCGCCGAGCGTCTCGATACGATCCGCCAGCAGCTCCTGGAGGTGTGCCTCGACACCGTCCTTGATCAGGCCCGGGTCGACGCCCAGCTCGTGCGAGGAGTCGTGGAGGATCTCCTCCATGGTGATGATGAGCTTCTCGCCCGCCTTGTTGATCACCGTCCACACATTGTCGTCGCCCTCCTTCAGCGTGCACGGCGGCGACATCCAGTTCAGGGGCTTGTAGGCCCGGTCGTCCGCGTGGATGCTGACGCTCCCGTCCGCCTTGACCAGGATCAGACGGGGGGCGGAGGGCAGATGGGCGGTGAGCCGGCCCGCGTAGTCCACGGAGCAACGGGCGATGACGAGACGCATGGTGAGCCACGCTACTCGACTCCCGCCACTTCACGCGATTCGCCCTGGAAGGGGCCCTACGGCTTCGGCCAGTTGTCGGTGTTCTCCTGGTGGGGCCGCAGTGGCCGGATTACCGTTGAACCGGGCGGTCGCCGTACGGGCACGGGGCGTCGTCGTCCGCTCGCCCATCCCTGAGATCCCCCGCGCGGGGGGTCGCGAGAGGAGAACCCATGTCGCTCGACGTCTCACCGGCCCTCCTGGAGCAGGCCGAGCGAGGCGAGGTCGACGAAGCAGCGTTCGTCGACTGCGTCCGGACCTCCCTGCCCTACGCATGGGACATGATCAGCTCCCTGGTGGACCGGCTCTCGGCCGAAGGCGGCGAGTTCGCCGACAACCGTACGCCCCCGCCGGACGAGCAGGCGCGCGGCCAGCTGCTGCGCGCGTTGGCGAGTGACGCGATCCGCGGTGCGCTGCAGCGCCACTTCGGGGTGCGCCTGGCGTTCCAGAACTGCCACCGGGTGGCTGTCTTCCCGGTGGGCCCCGCGGCGGACGAGCGCCTGGCCCGCTTCACCTCGATCAGGGGCCAGCTGCTGAACCAGTCTCCGGAGCTCCGCGACTGCTGACGCGTTCCGTGCTGCCGCTCCGGGCGCGGGGAGGTGCGAACGAAGGGGAGCGGCAGCTCCGGCGGGGCGGCCCCGCGAGCGGCTCAGCCGAGCAGGGGCAGCACGTCCGAGCCCAGCCTGCGGAGGTTCTCCTCGGTGCCGGCGAGATCCCCGGAGCCCTCGGCCAGCAGCGCGAAGCGGTGGATGCCCGTGCGCTCGGCCGTGGCCGACAGCCGGTCGGCGCACAGCCGGGGCGGGCCCACCGGATGCAGTGCGCAGAGCAGTTCCGTGTACGCCAGCGGGTCCCGCATCCGGCGCTGCCGCCCGTCCACCGTCACATGCGCGGAGAGCCCGTGGTGGAACCAGCCCGGCATCGCCTTCAGCAGCGTCTCCGCCGCCTCCTCCCGCCGGTCCCCGACCTGGACGACGCCCGCCGCCACATGAGCGGCCGCCGCGATCTCCTCGGGTGAACGCCCCGCTTCCCGCGCGCACTTGCGCCACAGGGTCACCATCTCCGCCTTCTCCTCGTCCGTGCTGTGCATCCCGAGCAGCATCGGCAGCCCGTGCCCGGCCGCCAGCCGGACGCTCGCGGGCGAGGTGCAGGCGACGATCACCCCAGGGCCGGTGGAGTCCCCGTCCGTGTCCAGGAGTTCGTCGGGGCGCGGTACGACCGGGACCTCACGGAAGGAGAACCGCTCCCCGGTCGAGCCGACCCGGGGCTCCCGCAGCCACCGCATCAGCAATTCGAGCGATTCCGGGAACCCCTCTTCGTACGCCCCCAGGCCTGAGTTGAACACCTCCAGGTCGACCCACGGGCCGCCCCGGCCGACGCCCAGCACGAACCGGCCGCCCGAGGTGAGGTGGAGCAGCGCCGCCTGCTCGCCCAGTGCCACGGGGTGGGTGGTGGGCAGCACGCTCACGGCCGTGCCGACCTTGATCGAGCGGGTGCGGCCGAGCAGCAGGGCGGCCAGGGTGACCGCCGACGGGCACACCCCGTACGGCACGAAGTGGTGTTCCGCCAGCCAGACCGCGTCCAGCCCCGCCTCCTCGGCGACCTCGGCCGAGCGGACCGCCCGGTACAGCGCCTCGCCGTGCCCCTGGCCCGGGAACTGGGCGGCGAGGACAAACGTTCCTACGCGCATCGCTCTTGTACCTCCTAGCGACCGACGCGGTATCCCCCTGGTGGCAATAACGGCTGACACGTGCCGAAGGTACGGCTGCGCGTGAAGTTTTCATGATGATCGGAGCACAAGCGCCATAGAGCCGGGGGCACTCCGGGGCGGGCCGGTGACCATGGCGCGTACGCTGGTCACGACCCGTAGCCCACGACCTGCCGAGGTGCCCTGTGTCCCCGCGCCGAAACCGCCCGCGAGGCGGCGCCGCCAGCCAGAGCCCGATCCCGCGCGACGAGAGCGGCATGCGGTACGGGCTGGAGAGCACGGAGAACTGGCAGGGCGAGGAGTGGGCGGTCCGCGCCGTCGGCGGCGGCGCGGCCGCCAAGCACTACCGTTGCCCGGGCTGCGACCAGGAGATCCCGCCCGGCGTGCCGCATTTGGTCGCCTGGCCGCGCTTCGGCGCCGGCGTCGACGACCGGCGGCACTGGCACAAGGCGTGCTGGAACGCGAGAGACCGCCGGAGCGCTCGGCTCCAGCGGTCTCGTAACGCGCCGCGGTACTGAGGGCTACGCGTCCCGCCTGGCCAGCGAGAGGTAGGCGCCGCCGAGGGCGGCCCCGGTCACCAGCGTCATGATCCACAGCGGGTCCCAGCCGCTCGGTCCCTCGCCGGCGGCCGAGACGTCGTAGAAGACGCCCAGCTGGTTGGGGATCGAGTAGAGCAGCAGCCACGACCGCAGCTCGGTCAGGTCCGACACCCCCAGGAACATCGCCAGCACCAGCGGCATCATCACCACGGCGAGCATCACGGCGATCGCCCCGGCGGAGTGGCGCAGCATCGCGCCGACGGCGAGCGCGAGCACACCGACCAGCGACATGAACACGCTCACCCCGACCGTGGCCTTCAGCCACTGCCCGGCGGTCGGCACGGCGCCGAGACGGCCGGCGATCCCCTCGGTGGCCACGGCCACCAGCGTCGTCGCGACCGTGGTGGTCACGAACGTGAGCAGGAAGAACACGATCGCCTTGGCCGTGAGCACCCGCGCCCGGTCCGGGCAGGCGGTCAGCGTGGTGCGGATCAGGCCCGTGCCGTACTCGGACGACATGGTGAGCACGCCGAGCGTGATGACGCAGATGAGGGAGAGCATCGTGCCGTAGATGCCGAGGATGAGGACGGGCATCCGCTCGGTCTGCGTGGCCCCCGTGGAGTCCGTCGCGCTGACGACGAAGGCGGCGAGCAGCCCTATCCCCACGACGAGCAGCACCATCGACCCGAGCGTCCACACCGTCGACCGGATCGACCGGATCTTCGTCCACTCGGCGGCGACGGCGTCGGCGAGGGTGGCCTTCCGGATCGGGATCGGCGACACGTAGCCCCCGAGGGGCGCCTGGCCGGGCCAGGGCGTCTGCTCCTGCGGGGTGCGCTGGGGGACGGGCAGGCCCTGGGTGGGTGCGGGCTGGTTCGGCGGCTGCGTCCGGGAATGCGCGGGCGCGGGCGTGGGCTGGGACTGGGGGGTGCTCATCGGGCGTCCTCGCTGTCGCGCTTGATCAGGTCGGCGGGGGCCGGTTCGGGCTGCCCGGTGCCGGGAGTCGCTGGTGCGCTCGCCGCGGGCGGCGTCGCGTACCGGTTCGGGCGTTCGCCCGGGAGGACCGGGTAGGCCTGTTCCGCCCAGCCCTCGTGGAGCCGCTGCGCGGGCGGCCCCGGCTGCGCCTGTGGCTGCGGCGCCTGGAAGCCCGAGCGCTGGTCCGCCGTCGAGCGGTAGTCGACCGCGCCCTGCGTCATCCGCATGTATGCCTCCTCCAGGGACGCCTGGTGCGGGGAGAGCTCCCAGAGGCGGACGTCCGCGCCGTGCGCGACGTCGCTGACGCGGGGGAGCGGCAGACCGGTCACGCGCAGGGCGCCGTCCGGCTCCGGCAGGACCTGCGCCCCCGCCGCGACCAGCGCGTCCTTCAGCCGGTCGTGGGCCTCCCGGTCGTCGTCGGGCGTGCGGACGCGCGCGAAGTCGGCGGAGTTCGCGGCGATGAAGTCCTTGACGCTCATGTCCGCCATGAGCTGCCCGCGCCCGATGACGATCAGGTGGTCGGCCGTCAGCGCCATCTCGCTCATCAGGTGCGAGGAGACGAAGACCGTGCGGCCCTCCGCCGCCAGCCGCTTCATGAGGTTGCGGACCCAGAGGATGCCCTCCGGGTCGAGGCCGTTCACGGGCTCGTCGAAGAGCAGCACCTGCGGGTCGCCGAGCAGCGCGGCGGCGATGCCCAGGCGCTGCCCCATGCCGAGGGAGAAGCCGCCGGACCGCTTCCGTGCCACGTCCTGGAGGCCGACGACGCCGAGGACCTCGTCCACGCGGCGGGCCGGGATGCCCGCGAGCTGGGCGAGGGACAGCAGGTGGTGGCGGGCGCTGCGGCCGCCGTGCACGGCCTTCGCGTCGAGGAGGGCGCCGACCTGTCGCGGGGCGTTCGGCAGCTCGTGGAAGGGGTGCCCGGCGATCGTGACGTGCCCGGCGGTCGGCCGGTCCAGGCCGAGGATCATGCGCATCGTCGTCGACTTGCCGGAGCCGTTGGGTCCGAGGAACCCGGTGACGGCGCCCGGCCGCACCTGGAACGTCAGGTTGTGCACGGCCGTCTTGGCGCCGTAGCGCTTTGTCAGGCCGACTGCCTCGATCATTCTTCGCCCCTCGGCGCTTCGACGTGCTTCGGTTCGTGCGTGCTTCGGTTCGTTCGACTTTGTACAAGCGCAAAGCCCTCGTAAAGGTTAGGAGGATAGACGAGACGTTGACGGTTCCCGGTGTGCCGGGCGTTACAGCGGGCGCAGGTCGCCGTAGATGAGGGCGCCCGGTGTCGCGGGGTCGTACGCCGGGAGGCCCACCGTCCGCTCCACCCAGCCCTCCTCGGCGAGGATCCGGGTGCCCTCCTTCCCGCGTTCCGGGTCCGCCGCCGCGCGCTCGACCCAGTCGCGGGGGCCGGGCCCCAGCAGCGCGCGGAGCCGGGCCGAGCCGGCGAGCAGTGTGGCGAGCAGCGTGCCCTGGTCGCCGCCGCCGGGCCGGGGTGGCCCGCCGCCGGGCGGGCCGGTGAGGACGCCCCATTTGCTGACGTACAGATAAGCGCCCCGCAGCCGTTCCCCGGACGGCAGGGTCACGGGGAAGCGGTCGCCGGGCAGCAGGACCCGCCGGTAGTTGAACTCCGTGGCGTCGACGACCGCCAGCTGGTGGCCGTCCAGCCAGCCGGCGACCAGCGTGGTCCGGGCCCCGGGGGCGGCGTAGGGCGCGGCGGCCACATAGCCGTGCCGCCCGATGTGCCCCGAGCAGCCGACGGCGACGCCGCCCACCCGCACCGGCACCAGCGGCACCACGGCGGACAGGCCGCCGACGGCGAACTTGTGGGCCAGCTGGGCGGGGGAGGCGTTGGAGCCGACGGCCAGCACCGGGTGGCGGCGGTCGGCGGGCTCCCGGCCGAGGGCGGCCAGGAGACGGTCGAGCGACGGCTCCTCCGGCCCGTCCGGCCCGTCCGCCCCGGACGGGCGCCAGGCGCCCAGCGGCACGGGTCCGGGCGTGAGCGGCAGCAGCTCCGGCCCGGTGAGCAGGGCGGGCCCGGTGGCCGGACGGCCCGGGTAGGTCAGCGGGCGCAGCGAGGGGACGACGTCCAGCCCGAGGGCCCGCAGGGTCCACCGCGTCATAGGCCGATGTCCTCCGTGTTCCCGTGCGTCCGCCGGCCCGTCCTCGGTGGGCGGCCTCGCGGTTGCCTTTCCCGGCCGTCGCCGAGGGACGTCCGGCGGTGGGGAGAGGCTCCCCCGTCCCGTGCGCCCCCGAAACCGGCGGAATCCGCGCCCGGCTCGCCGCCGTAGCCCCACGTGCCCGTCCGGCGGAGGACTACGCGTCGCGCCGGCTCAGCACCGCGTAGCCGCCGATCAGTGCCGCGACCACCCACAGCACCATGATCGCGAAGCCGCCCCAGGGCCCGTACGGCGTGTCGCTGCCCACCGTGACCACCTGCATCACCTTCTGCCCGGCCTGGTCCGGCAGGTACTGCCCGACCTTCTTCGTCGCCGAGACATTGCCGAGGATCGCGGAGATCAGGAAGAAGAACGGCATGAGGATGCCCAGCGAGAGCATCGGGCTGCGCAGCATCGTCGCGACGCCCATCGAGAAGACGGCGATCAGCGTCATATAGAGGCCGCCGCCGATCACCGCGCGCGGTACTCCGGGATCGGCCAGCGTGGCGCCGTAGTCGCCGAGCATCGCCTGGCCGACGAAGAACGCCACAAAGCTCGTGATCATGCCGACCACGAATGCGAGCAGCGCCGCGACGGCGATCTTGCTGAAGAGAAACGTGGCGCGCTGGGGAACGGCGGCGAGCGAGGTACGGATCATTCCCGTGCTGTATTCATTCGCCACCACGAGCACCCCGAAAACGATCAATGCGAGCTGACCGAGGCCCATCCCGGCGAAGCTGATGAACGTCGGATCGAAAGCGATCTTGTCTCTGGGCGACAGATTGCCGAAGTCCTTCTTGGTGAGCGCGCTGATCAACGCGCCGAGGGCGACCGTCACCACGATCGCGAGGCCGAGCGTCCACACCGTGGACCGGACGGACCTGATCTTCGTCCATTCCGACCGGAGGGCCTGCGTCACCACCGCCACGATTCAGGATCCCTTCTTCCGCCAGTCGGCTCCCCAGCCCCCACCGGGCCCCGCCGCGGATTCCGCCGGGGATTCCGGCGGGCGGTGGTTCTCATGGGCGTGGTACTCCACCGAACCGGCCGTCAGCCGCATGAACGCCTCCTCCAGCGAGGCCGAGCGCGGGCTCAGCTCGTGGAGGGTGATCCGGTGCCGCGCCGCCAGCTCGCCCAGGTGCGCCGCGTCCTCGCCCTCGACCTCCAGCGCGCCCTCCTCGCCGGGCGTGACGTCGATCCCGGCGCCGCGCAGGATCTCCCGCAGCCGCTCCTGCTCGGGGGAGCGCATCCGGACGTAGGAGCGGGAGTTCTCCTTGATGAAGTCGGTCATGCTCGTGTCGGCGAGCAGCTTGCCCTGGCCGATGACGACCAGGTGATCGGCGGTCAGCGCCATCTCGCTCATCAGGTGGGAGGAGACGAAGACCGTACGGCCCTGGGTGGCGAGGCTCTTCATCAGATTGCGGATCCAGTGGATGCCCTCGGGGTCCAGCCCGTTGACCGGCTCGTCGAACATCAGGATCCGCGGATCGCCCAGCAGCGCCGCCGCGATGCCCAGCCGCTGGCCCATGCCCAGCGAGAACCCCTTGGTCCGCTTCCTGGCCACCGAGGTGAGGCCGACCGTGTCCAGGACCTCCCGCACCCGCGCCTTGGGGATGCCGTTGCTCTGCGCCAGGCACAGCAGATGGTTGTAGGCGCTGCGACCGCCGTGCATCGCCTTGGCGTCCAGCAGGGCGCCCACGACCCGCAGCGGGTCGCGCAGTTCCCGGTAGTGCCGGCCGTCGATGCGGACCGTCCCGCTCGACGGATTGTCCAGGTCGAGCATCATCCGCATGGTCGTCGACTTGCCCGCCCCGTTGGGCCCCAGAAAGCCCGTGACGATGCCGGGCCGGACCGTGAACGTGAGGTGGTCGACGGCACGGACGTCGCCGTAGTGCTTGGTCAGCCCCTCGAGCTCGATCATTCAGCCACGGTAAGGGCGCCCGGCGGGCCCCGCCACCGGTGGCGCCGCACAGGACGACGCGCCCCGTGCCACCGGCGGGCGGCACAGGGCGCGCTGAGCACAGGGTCCCCCGACAGCGTGCGTCATACGGCGTGCGTGGAGCGGCGAAGCGATGGAGCGGTACGTGATCAGCGGCTCTGCTGCGCCGGCACGCCCCGGCTGATCGGCTCGTCGTCGCCGGGGACGCCGGCCGCGGCCACCGCCGCGCCCGTCAGCGTGGCCAGCATCTCGCGGACGTTGGTCAGCTGGGCGTTGATGCTGTCGCGGCGGTTGGTGAGCGCCGCCAGCTCCCGCTCGGACTCGCTGCGGATACGGTCCGCCTTGGCGTTGGCGTCGGCCACGATGTCCTCGGCCTGGCGCTGGGCCGTCTCCACCGTCTGGCGCGCCCGGCGCTCCGCGTCCGTGCGCAGCTTCTCCGCCTCCAGGCGCAGCTGCTCGGCGCGGTGCTCGATCTCCGCCAGCCGCTTCTCCGCCTTGGCCTGGCGGGAGGCGAGGTCGCGCTCGGACTGCTCACGGCGCTTGGCGAGGTTGGTCTCGAAGTCGGCGGCGGCCTGGGCGGCCTTGGCGCGGGTCTCCTCGAAGAGCGCGTCGGCCTCCTCCCGCTTGGACTGCGCGTCCTTCTGCGCCTCGGCGCGCAGCGAGGCGGCGTCGCCCTTCGCCTTCTCGACGATCCGGGCGCCCTCGTCCTCCGCCTTCGCCTTGCGGTCCGCGGCGAACGACTCGGCGTCGTTGCGCACCTGCTGGGCGGCCGACTCGGCCAGCTCGCGGTGCTGCTCGGCGGCGCGCCGGGCCTCCTCACGCAGATCCTTGGCCTCTTCCTCGGCCAGCCGGAGGATCTTCTCGACGCGCGCGCCGAGCCCCGCGTACGACGGCTCCGCGTCATTGATCTGTGCCTGAGCGTTCTGCGTCTCGAGGTGGAGCTCCTCGATGCGCTTTTCCAGAGAGGTGATCCGGGCCAGTGCGCTGTCACGGTCCGCTACGAGCTTCGTAATGCGGTCGTCCACCTGGCCGCGGTCGTATCCACGCCGCACCAACTCGAAGCCGAAGGGGGAGGAAGTGTCGCTCATGGGGTTCCTGTCATTGGAGAACCGGTGAGGTGATAGAGGAATCCTAGGGGCGTGAGCGGCGTGTCATCCGGCAGATGGTTTAAGACAGTTGGGGAATCCGGAAAATGACCCCTCGATTGAGTGGCTACTTTCGGTCCTGCTTGCCACCCGATCGAGTAGCTCCGGCACCGGCCGTCGCCTTCACCCCACCGTCCTTGGAGCCGCCCGCCCCCGGGGACTCAAATGATTCCAACGCCTCCAACACGTCCTGGACACGGGAAATCTCCTGCTGAATGTCCTCGCGTCGGCGGACGAGCACCTCCAACTCCCGCTTTCCTTCCTCCAGAAGCCGCGCGGCCTCCTCCTGAGCCTCGGTGCGCAGGCGCTCGGCGTCGCGTACGGCGGCGGTCTTCTTCTGCTCCGCCTCCTTGATCAGCGCGTCCGCCTTCTTCACGGCGGTGATCCGCACCTTGCTGGCCTCGCTCTGGGCGTCCGACAGCAGCTTCTCCGCCTTCTCCTCGGCGTTCGCCAGCTGCTCGGTCGCGGCCGCGACGAGCTTGTCGCAGCGCTCGCCCGCCGACTGCATCGCCTCGGCGGCCTCCCGGCGCGCCCGCTCGTGGAGCTTCTCGACCTCGCTCTCGATCCGGCCGCGCAGCTCGTCGGCACGGTCCCTTATGGCCGTGGCGTCGCCACGGGCCTCGGCGAGCATCGTGTTGGCGTCCGTACGGGCCTGCTCCACCAGCGTGTTGCCCTCGGCGGTGGCCTCCTGGACGATCCGGTCGGCCTCCTTGCGGGCCGCGCCGACCATGGCGTCGGCCTGCTCCTCGGCCGCGGTGGCCGCCAGCACGGCCTCCTCCTGGGCCTTGGCGACCAGCGCGTCCGCCTGCTCGGCGGCGTCCGCGAGCCGCTTGGCGCCCGCGTCCCGCGCCTGGTCCACCGTCCGCTCGCCCTCGGCCCGCGCCTCGGCGCGCAGCCGCTCGGCCTCCTGGACCGCGTCCGCCTTGATCCGCGCGGAGTCCGCACGGGTGCTGTTGGCGTTCTCCTGGGCGGCCGCCAGCGCCTCGGCGGCCTCGGCGGCCATCCGCTCGGCCTCCGCCGTGGCCTCGGCGATCAGCGCGTCGGCCTGCTCGGCCGCCTCCGCGCGGCGGGTGTTGGCGTCCTGGCGGGCCTCGTCGGTGGTCCGGGTCGCCTCGGCACGGGCGTTCTCCAGCGCCGCGTCGGCGTCGGCGCGCAGCCGGTCGGCCTCCGCGTTCGCCTCGGAGACGACGCGGTCGGCCTGCTCGACGGCCTCGGCGATGTGGGCGTCGGCGGCCTTGTC
>NZ_JBTOLC010000022.1:0-103232 GCF_054551825.1 Streptomyces sp. L500 | reverse complement strand
GAGACCGAATGCCAGGATTTCCCGCATCGGGCCGGTGTCGCGCCACTACCCCGCTTCGTATGTGAGCCGGCTCTCATGGGCGGGCTCACATCCGGCACCCGATTCGCCCACCCGATGTGATCGCACGCTCACGCGAAGGGGTACGTAGAGCCGCGACCCCTGGAGAGAGGACGGGATGTGCCGAGCGACGGTCCGCGGCAAGGCCTGCGGGTGCGGCCGACGTCTTCGTGGTTCACGGCCGGCTTCGGCGTGGGGCTGGGGCTGACGCTGGCCTATACGGTCCTCGATACCGTCCTGCGCATCAGCGGCATCCTCACCCTCCTCCTTCTCTCCCTCTTCGCGGCGATCAGCCTGGAACCCGTGATCGCCTGGATGACCAGGCGACGGATCCGCCGGGGCTGGGCGGTCACCCTCGCGGTCGCCGGGCTGCTGGTGCTGCTGGCGGGGTTTCTCGCGATGGTGATCCCGCCCGTGTCCGAGGAGGCGTCCGCACTCGTCGACGCGGCGCCGAAGTGGGTGGAGCAGTTGCACGACCACCGCTCGCTCCTCGGGCGTCTGGAAGCGCGCTACCACCTGCTGGACCGGGCCCGCCGGGAATTCGGGCCGCACCTCGGCACCACGGTGGTGGGCGGGCTGCTGGGCGCCGGGCACATCGTCGTCAGCGCGGTGACGGGCGCGGGGCTGGTCATCGTGATGACCGTCTACTTCATGGTCGGGATGGAGCAGCTGAAGCGGTTCGCCTACCGGTTCGTCCCGCTCAGCCGCAGGGCGGGCGTGATCCAGCTGACCGAGGAGATCCTGCTGCGGGTCGGCCGGTACATGCTCGGCAACGTCGTCACGTCCGCCATCGCGGGCCTCGCCACGTTCGCCTGGTGCGCCGGGATGGACGTACCCTACCCGGCCGCGCTCGGTGTCTTCGTCGCCCTGATGGACATGATCCCGATCGTGGGGTCGACCATCGGCGGCATCGTCGTCAGCCTCGTCGCCCTGGCGGTGTCCTTCCCCGTCGCGCTCGGCACCGCGGGCTTCTACATCGCCTTCCGGCTGGCCGAGGACTACCTGATCATGCCCAAGGCGATGAGTTTCGCCGTCAATGTGCACCCCATCGTCACGGTCGTGGCCGTGGTGGTCGGCGGGGCGCTGCTGGGCATCGTCGGGGCGCTCATCGCCATCCCCGTCGCCGTGGGCATCGGCATCGTGCTCGACGACGCGGTCTTCCCGCGCATCGACCGCGCCTGAGCAGGCGGGGGGCGCGGCCGCGGCGGGTGGTGTAAGCAGGAGCCATGCACCTTCGGCGAGTCCCCGGGACGCCCCGATCGCCGGGGCGGCCGAGCCGGGCGCTGATCGCCGTTCCGCTGATCATCATCGTGGCCGTCACCGTCGTCGACGTCCTCGCCCCGCCCGCCGTGCACCTGGGCCCCTTCCTCGTCGCCGCCCCCGCCATCACGGCGTCCTTCGCGGGCCCCCGACTGACGGCGGCCGTCGGCGTGATCGCCGTCATGGCCCAGTCGATCGTCGCCGTCGTCCGCACCAGCCTCACCGACCTCAACCACACCCTCCAGATCAGCGCCCTGATCCTGATCTCGGTGATCGTCACCCTCTTCGCCCACCGGCGTGAGCGGCACGAGAGGGAGATGACGCAGCTCAGATCGGTCGCCGAGGCGACCCAGGGCGTGGTGATGCGGCCGTTGCCCCGGCGGGCGGGCCCGCTGCGCATCGGGTCCGTGTACCTCGCGGCCGAGGCGGAGGCGCGGATCGGCGGCGATCTGTACGCGGTGGCGCGCACGGCGCGGAGCACCCGGTTCGTCATCGGGGACGTGCGCGGGAAAGGGCTGGAGGCCATCGGTGACGCCGCGCTGGTGCTCGGTGCCTTCCGGGCCGCCGCGCACCGGCAGGCCGAGCTGCCGGTGCTGGTCGCCGACCTGGAAGGCGCGCTCTCCTCCGGGCTCGGCGACCCGGACGGGGCACGGGAGGAGCGGCCGCACCGGGAGGAGGCGTTCGTCACCGCGGCCGTGCTGGACGTGCCCGACACCGGGCCGGACCTGCGCATGGTCAACTGCGGGCATCCTCCTCCCCTGCTGCTGCGGGACGGGCGGGTCAGCGCGCTGGAGGTGGAGCAGCCCGGGCTGCCGCTGGGGCTCGCCGAGTTCTCCGCCACCGGCTTCGCCGTGGAGTCCTTCGCCTTCGCACCCGGCGATCTCGTCCTGCTGTACACGGACGGGGTCGTGGAGGCGCGCGACGCGGCCGGGCGCTTCTATCCGCTGGCCGAGCGCCTGGCGTCCTGGCCGGGCGGCAGGCCCGAGGCGCTCCTGCGGTATCTGTGCGAGGACCTGCTGGCCCATTCCGGGGGCTTCCTCGGCGACGACGCCGCCCTGGTCGCCGTCCAGCGCACGGCGGCCGAAGGGAGGGGTGGCGGATGAGCGGAACGGTCTCCCGCCAGGAGTTCGACGCGCTTTTCGACGCGGTCCGCGCGTGGGGGCGCTGGGAGGAGGCGCCCGACCGGGGGGCCTGGAACCGGGTGACGAACGAGCATGTGCGGCGGGCGGTGTCCCTGGTGCGGTCCGGGACCGTGGTGCCGATGGGACGGCCGTGGGACACCGTGTCGGGGCCGGACAACGCCAGGCCCGCGCTGCGCTACATGTCCGACCTCGGTGACGTCGAGGCCCCCGAGCCCGCCACCCACAAGGACTTCCTGGGCGCCGACTACCACGGCAAGGCCGTCAGCCACCTGGACGCGCTGTCCCACATCGCCTATCGGGGGCGGCTCTACGACGGCGGTGCCGCCCGGGAGCTCGTCGGCGCGGCGGGCGCCCGTTTCGGCGGTGTCTCGGCGCTCGGCCCGCTGGTGACGAGGGGCGTCCTGCTGGATCTGCCGGCCGTCCGGGGCCTGCCCTGGCTGGAGCCCGGGGAGGCCGTGGGCGCGGCGGACCTCGCCGCCGCCGAGGCGGCGCTCGGCGCGCGGATCGGCGAGGGCGACGCGGTGCTGGTGCGCGTCGGCCGGTTCCGCAGGCGCGCGGAGCTCGGCCCCTGGGACGCCGACGCGGCCTGCGCGGGGCTGCACGTGGACGCCGTGCCCCTGCTGGCCGAGCGCGGCATCGCGCTGCTCGGCGGCGACGGCGACAGCGACGTCCGGCCGTCGCCCGTCGAGGGCGTGCACTCCCCGGTGCACGCCCTCGCCATTGCCGCGATGGGGGTGCCGCTGCTGGACAACCTCGATCTGGAGGAGCTCTCGGCGGCCTGCGCGGCGGCGGGGCGCCATACGTTCCTGCTGGTCGTGGCCCCGCTGAACGTCCCGGGCGGTACGGGCTCGCCCGTCAGCCCGGTCGCGGTGCTCTGACTCCCGCCATCTGGACAAAGTTCTAAAATGGAACATCGGCGCACCAGTGAGGGCGGTGATCCGGATGGGGCTCATGGCGGACGACATCGGCCCTGTGCTCGCCCGGGACCAGTTCCTCCGGGGCGAGTCCGTCGAGGCGGCCGTCCGCGACCCGATCCTGAACTCCTGGCAGCGTTCCGTGTCCCTGGGGCTCTCTCCGGACGGCTGTGAGCTCCCCTTCGTCCAGGACCTCGACATCGAAGGCCGTCTCGCCCGCGCGGCGGGGCCCGTCATGGACCGGCTGCGGGAGCGGTTCGCGGGGCGGAGCGTGAACGTGAGCCTCGCCGACGGGCGCGGGGCCGTGCTGCAGCGCCGCTTCGGCGAGGCCTCGATGGCCGGCCGGCTGCCCGCGATCCAGACCGTGCCCGGCTTCGTGTTCGACGAGAGGTTCGCGGGGACCAACGGCATCGGGCTGGCCCTGGCCGAGCGACGGCTGATCCACGTCTACGGCGCCGAGCACTTCGCCGAACGCTCCCAGGCCAACGCGTGCTCGGCGATACCCGTCCGGGACCCGCTCAGCGGGCGCATCGAGGGGGTGCTGTGCCTGGGCTATCCGCACACGGACGTGGACGTGGCCCTGGACATCGTCATCGGCAAGGCGGCCGGCGCCATCGAGCAGCGGCTGCTGGACCAGAGCTCGGCGCGCGAACGTTCCCTGCTCCAGGCCTACCTCGACATCCGGCGCCGGCTGCCGGCCGCCGACGGCCGGCCGGTCGGGCCCGTCACGAGCGGGCTGGACCGGCGCGACCGGATGGTCCTGGAGGAACGGGCCACCGAGCTGATCTCCGCCGCCCAGCGGGCCGCCGTCGAGGTGGCCCTGCCCAGCGGCCGGCGGGTCACCCTGGTGAGCCGCCCGGTGACGAGCTCCTCCGGCGTGGAGGGCGTCGTCGTCGAGGCGGTCGTGCCCAGCTCGGACATGCGCCTCACCACCCCCACCGAGATCGCCAGCGCCATCCCGTCCCCCACCGCGCCCGTACCGCTCGCCGATGCCCGGTCGCCCGCCCGCGCCGTCGCCACGGCGTACCTGCCCGGCACCGCGGCGCAGACGTCCGGCACGCCTGACGGCGCTCCCGACGGCGCGGGATCCGGCGGGCTCGTGCTCGTGGGCGAGGCGGGGGTGGGCAAGTACGCCGTGGCGGCCCGGCGCCGCCTGGAGCTGCTGTCCGAGGCCAGCACCCGCATCGGCACCACCCTGGACGTGAGCCGCACCGCCCGGGAGCTCGCCGAGATGGCCGTGCCGCGCCTGGCCGACTTCGTCACCATCGACCTTCCCGAGGCCGTGCTGCGCGGCGACGAGCCCACCGACCCCACCCGGGACCTCCACCGGACCGTGGTGCACGGCATCCGGGACGACTGCCCCTTCTACCCCGAAGGCGAGCGGGTCCACCTCCAGCCGACCACGCCCCAACTGCGCTGCCTGACCAGCGGGCGGACGGTGCTGGAGCCCGACCTGCGGTCCGCCACGGGGTGGATCGCCCAGAGCCGCGTGAACGCCCAGCGCATCCTCGCCCACAACGTCCACTCCCTCATCACCGTGCCGCTCCTGGCCCGCGGCATCGCGCTGGGCATCGCGAGCTTCTACCGCGCGCGCGACCCCGCCCCCTTCGGGGACGACGATCGTTCGCTCGCGCAGGAGCTGGCCACCCGCGCCGCCATCTGCATCGACAACGCGCGCCGCTACACCCGTGAGCACGCCATGGTCCTCGCCCTCCAGCACAGCCTGCTGCCGCAGGGCTTCCCCGAGCAGAACGCCGTCGAGGTCGCGCACCGCTACATGCCCGCCGAATCGGGCGTCGGCGGCGACTGGTTCGACGTCATCCCCCTCTCCAGCGCCCGCGTCGCCCTCGTCGTCGGGGACGTCGTCGGCCACGGGCTGCACGCCGCCGCGACCATGGGGCGACTGCGCACCGCCGCGCGCAACTTCGCCGAGCTGGACCTGCCCCCGGACGAGGTCCTCATCCACCTCGACAACCTCGTCGGGCGCCTCGACCGGGAGGAGTGCGGGGACGACCCCTTCTCCGGCATGACCGGCATCATCGGCGCGACCTGTCTGTACGTCATCTACGACCCCACCTCGCAGCGGTGCTGCATGGCCCGGGCCGGGCACTGCCCGCCCGCGCTGGTCCTCCCCGACGGCACCGTCACCTTCCCCGACCTGCCCGCCGGACCACCCCTGGGGCTGGGCGGCCTGCCCTTCGAGACAGCCGAGTTCCACCTGCCCGAGGGCAGCCAGCTGGTCCTCTACACCGACGGGCTCATCGAGGACCGCGACCGCGACTTCGACACCGCCCTGGAGCAGTTGCGCCGGGCCCTGGCCCACCCCAACCGGCCGCCCGAGGAGACCTGCCGGGCCGTCGTGGAGGCCGTCGTCCCCGAGCACCCCTCCGACGACATCGCCCTGCTCGTCGCCCGCACCCACACCCTCGACCCGCACCGCGTCGCCACCTGGGACCTGCCCGCCGACCCGGCGCTCGTCTCCACTGTGCGCGCCGCGGTCGCCCGGCGACTGGCCGCGTGGGGGCTGGACGAGATCTGCTTCGACATCGAGCTGCTGCTCAGCGAGCTGGTCACCAACGCCGTCCGGTACGGCAGCGGCCCCATCCAGGTGCGGCTGCTCTACGACCGCACCCTGACCTGCGAGGTGTCCGACACCAGCAGCACCGCCCCGCACCTGCGCCACGCCGCGACCACCGACGAGGGCGGCCGGGGCCTGTTCCTCGTGGCGCGGCTCTCCCAGGCCTGGGGCACCCGCTACACCGCCGAGGGCAAGGTCATCTGGGCGGAGTGCGCGCTGGAGATGCCCTCGGGGAAGGCCGGCGAAGCCGCCGGGGCCGCCCTGGACCCCTTCGGGTCCCTCGGCTCCTTCGACGACATCCCCGCGATCTGACGGCCCATCCGGCGCCGGGGCCGAAGGGCGACGTAGCATGTCGGACATGCGGTATCTCGTCCGCATCCGCGGCCTCAGCAAGCGGTTCGGCGGCACCCTGGCGCTGGACGCGGTCGACCTCGACATCCCGGCCGGCGGCGTCCTGGCCCTGCTCGGCCCCAACGGCGCCGGGAAGTCCACGCTCATCAAGGTGCTCGCGGGCGTCCACCACCCGGACGCCGGCGAAGTGACCGTCGCCGGGCACCCGCTGGGCACCGAGGCGGCCCGCCGCGCCATGTCCTTCATCCACCAGGACCTGGGCCTGGTCGAATGGATGACGGTCGCCGAGAACATCGCCCTGGGCACCGGCTATCCGCGCCGCGCCGGACTGATCTCCTGGCGGCGCGTCCGCCGGCGGTGCGCCGAGGCCCTCGCCGTCGTCGCCGCGCACCTCGACCCGGACGCCGCCGTCGCCGACCTCACCCGGGCGGAACGCTCCCTGGTGGCCATCGCCCGCGCCCTGTCCGTCCGGGCCGCGCTGATCGTCCTGGACGAGCCGACCGCCAGCCTCCCGGCGGCGGACCGCGCGCGGCTCTTCACCGTCCTGCGCGCCTTGCGCGACCGCGGCCACGGCGTCGTCCTCGTCACCCACCGGCTGGACGAGGTGCGGGAGGTCGCCGACACCTTCGCCGTCCTGCGCGACGGCCGCGTCGTCAGCCACGGCCCGGTCGCCGGCTACCCCACCCACCGGCTGGTGCACGACGTCGTGGGCCACGACCCCGGCCGCCACCACGCCCCCGCGCCCGCCACCGGGCCGGTCGTCCTCGATGTCGACGGCGTCCGGACGGAGGACACCGCGCCCGTGACCCTGCGGCTGCGCGCCGGCGAGGCCCTCGGCCTCGTGGGGCTCACCGGCGCCGGGCACACCACCCTGGGCCGTGCCCTCGCCGGGGCGCGGCCGGTCCTCGGCGGCCGGATGCTGCTGGCCGGCCGGCCCTACCACCCGGACACCGTCGCCCACGCCGTCGCCGCCGGCGTCGGCTTCGTCAGCAGCGACCGGCAGGGCGAGGGCTGCGCCCCCGACCTGTCCGTACGGGAGAACTTCCTGGCCAACCCCCGGGCGGGCGGGACGCCGGGCACCCACTGGATCAGCCCCGGCCCCGAGCGCGCCGAGGCCGTCGCGCTGATCGAACGCTTCTCGGTGCGGCCCCGGGACAGCGAACGACCGATCGCCACCCTGTCGGGCGGGAACCAGCAGAAGGTCATGCTCGGCCGGTGGCTGCGGCTGCCCCGGACCCTGCTGGTCCTGGAGGAGCCGACGGCCGGGGTGGACGTCGGCGCCAAGGCGGCGGTCCACCGGCTGCTCCGGGAGGCGCTGGCCGGCGGGCTGGCCGTGCTGCTCGTCTCCAGCGACTTCGAGGAGGTCGCCGACGTGTGCCACCGGGCCCTCGTCCTCGTGCGCGGGGCCGTGACGGCGGAGCCGGCCGGAGCGGCCCTGACCGCCGCCGCGCTCACCCGCGCCGCCTCGGCCATGCCACCGCTCACCGGCGACCCCGGCGGAGACAACGGCGGGGGCACGGGCGGGAACCGCGCCACCGGGGCGCCGGAGTGACCCCGCCGGGCCCGGGCCGGCGGATCCTGGCCGGCCGTCTCGGGGACCTCGGGCACCTCGGGCACCTCCTCGGCGCCTACGGCCTCCTGACCCTCACCGTCCTGCTGTTCATCGTCTTCTCCCTCGCCCTGCCGGACACCTTCCCCACCCTCGACAACATCTCCGCCATCCTGTCCAACCAGTCCATCCCCGCCGCCCTCGCGCTCGGCGCGACGATCCCCATCGCCGCCGGCCGGTTCGACCTGTCCATCGGCTACGGCCTCGGCCTCGCGCACGTCATGACGATGCGGCTGATCGTCACCCACGGGTGGCCCTGGCCACTGGCCTGCCTCGTGGTGGTCCTCGGCGGCGCGGCCGTCGGCGCCGTCAACGGCGTCGTCGTCGAATACGCGAGGATCGACTCGTTCATCGCCACCCTCGGCACCGGCAGCGTCATGTACGCCGTCACCGGCTGGATCACCGACGGCGCCCGGGTCGTGCCCGGCCCGCACGGCCTACCGGCCGCCTTCACCGACCTCTACGACTCCCGGTTCCTGGGCCTGCCCGTCCCCGCCTTCTACGTCCTCGCGCTCACCGCCGTCCTGTGGCTGCTCCTGGAGCGGCTCCCCCTGGGCCGGTACCTGTACGTCATCGGCTCCAACCCCCGCGCGGCCGAGCTCGTGGGCATCCCCTCGCGGCGCTTCGTCATCCACGCCTTCACCGTCTCGGGCGTGGTCGTCGGCGGCGCCGGGGTCCTGCTGGCCGCGCAGCAGCAGATCGGCAACCCCAGCGTCGGCATGGACTACCTGCTGCCCGCCTTCGTCGGCGCGCTGCTCGGCTCCACCGCCATCCGGCCCGGCCGGGCCAACGCCCTGGGCACGCTCGTCGCCGTCACCGTCCTCGCCGTCGGTCTCGCCGGCATCGGCCAGCTCGGCGCCCGCTTCTGGGTCACGCCGCTGTTCAACGGCGGCACCCTGCTCGTCGCCGTCGGCGTGGCGGGCTACGCCGCGCGCCGCCAGCTGCGCCGCCGCCGCGCCGAACCGTCCGGGGTCGCTCCGTGAGGGGCGCGCGCGGCGGGACGACCGGAACGGCCGTGGCGCTCGTCCTGCTGCTCGCCGCGCTGGCCGGCTGCGAGCGGGGTTCCTCCGCCCGTCCCGCGCCCCCGCCGCCCCCGAGGACGGCGACGGCCGGCTGTCCGGGCGCCCTGGCCCGGGCCGGGGCTGCCGTCCGCCGGGCCCGGACGGCCGATCCTGCCCGGAGCGGCCCCACCACGGGGCCCCGGGCGGTTCCCGGCAAGTCCCTCGTGTACGTGGCGCAGTCCATGACCAACCCCGGCGTCGCCGGCACCGTCGCGGGCGTACGGGACGCCGCGCGCGTCATCGGCTGGACCGTGCGGGTGATCGACGGCCAGGGCACCCCGTCCGGCATCCAGGCGGCGTTCAGCCAGGCCGTCACCCTGCGCCCCTCGGGGATCGTCGTCGGCGGCTTCGACCCCCGGCTGACCTCTCGCCAGGTGGCGCGGGCCGAGGCCGCGCGGATCCCGCTCGTCGGCTGGCACGCGGTCGCCACGCCCGGCCCGAGCGAACGTCCACGGCTCTTCACCAACGTCACCACCAGGGTCGAGGACGTCGCCAGGATCAGCGCGGACTGGGTGATCGACCACTCCGGTGGCGCCGCGGGGGTCGTCGTGTTCACGGACGCCTCCATCCCCTTCGCCCGGCACAAGTCCGACCTCGTCAAGGAGCGGCTCGCCACCTGCCCCGGGGTCCGGCTGCTGGCGGAGGAGAACATCCCCCTGCCGGACACGAGCAGCCGCACCCCCCAGGAGGTCTCCTCGCTCCTCGCCCGCTTCGGGGACGACTGGACCCACTCCGTCGCCATCAACGACGTCTACTTCGCCGACGCCGCCCCGGCCCTCCGCGCGGCCCGCAGGAGGGGCGGCGGCGCCCCGTACAACATCGGCGCGGGCGACGGCGACCCCTCCGCCTTCGAGCGGATCGAGAGCCGGCAGTTCCAGGCGGCCACCGTGCCCGAGCCGCTCTCCCAGCAGGGCTGGCAGGCCGTCGACGAGTTCAACCGCGCCTTCTCCGGCGCCCCCGCCAGCGGCTATGTCGCGCCCGTCCACATCGCCACGGCGACGAACAGCGACAGCGCCACATCCTGGGATCCACGGGGGTACCGGGAGGCCTACCGGAGGATCTGGGGGCGATGACGCCAGCGAATCGAAGGGAAACCGGCCGCGAAGAGTGGCACATCTCCCACCGGAGACCCCTTGAAGGATCGAAAGAGCATCGGGATAGCATGTGAGCGCCTCCTAGCTCGAAAGAGAAGCCTGTGACTGTCAACGACGACTCGTTCACAAACTGGAAGAACCGCGAGGAGATCGCGGAGTCGATGATCCCCATCATCGGGAAGCTGCACCGCGAGCGGGACGTCACCGTTCTGGTGCACAGCCGCTCCCTGGTGAACAAGTCGGTGGTCAGCATCCTCAAGACCCACCGATTCGCCCGGCAGATCGCCGGGGAGGAGCTCTCGGTCACCGAGACGCTGCCCTTCCTGCAGGCTCTCACCACCCTCGATCTCGGTCCCTCCCAGATCGACATCGGCATGCTGGCCGCGACGTACCGGACCGACGACCGCGGCCTGTCGGTGGAGGCGTTCACCGCCGAGGCCGTCGCCGGGGCCACGGGCGACAACAAGATCGAGTGCCGCCAGGGACGCGACGTCGTCCTCTACGGCTTCGGCCGCATCGGCCGCCTCGTCGCCCGGCTCCTGATCGAGAAGGCCGGCTCGGGCAACGGCCTGCGGCTGCGCGCCATCGTCGTCCGCCAGGGCGGCGAGCAGGACATCGTGAAGCGCGCCTCGCTGCTGCGGCGCGACTCCATCCACGGCCAGTTCCAGGGCACGATCACCGTCGACGAGGCGAACAGCACGATCGTCGCCAACGGCAACGCGATCAAGGTGATCTACGCCAACGACCCGTCCGAGGTCGACTACACGGCGTACGGCATCAAGGACGCCATCCTCATCGACAACACCGGCAAGTGGCGCGACCGCGAGGGCCTGTCGAAGCACCTGCGCCCCGGCATCGACAAGGTCGTCCTGACCGCGCCGGGCAAGGGCGACGTCCCCAACATCGTCCACGGCGTCAACCACGACACGATCAAGCCGGACGAGCAGATCCTGTCCTGCGCGTCCTGCACCACCAACGCGATCGTCCCGCCGCTGAAGGCGATGGACGACGAGTACGGTGTGCTGCGCGGCCACGTGGAGACCGTCCACTCGTTCACCAACGACCAGAACCTGCTGGACAACTACCACAAGGCCGACCGCCGCGGCCGCTCGGCGCCGCTGAACATGGTCATCACGGAGACCGGCGCCGCCTCCGCCGTCGCCAAGGCCCTGCCGGACCTCAAGGCGCCGATCACCGGCAGCTCGATCCGCGTCCCGGTCCCGGACGTCTCGATAGCGATCCTCAGCCTGCGACTGGGCCGTGAGACCACCCGCGAGGAGGTCCTCGACTACCTCCGCAACGTCTCGCTGACCTCGCCGCTCAAGCGCCAGATCGACTTCACCACGGCTCCGGACGCGGTCTCCAGCGACTTCATCGGCTCGCGCCACGCGTCGATCGTCGACGCCGGCGCCACGAAGGTCGACGGCGACAACGCGATCCTCTACCTCTGGTACGACAACGAGTTCGGCTACTCCTGCCAGGTCATCCGCGTCGTCCAGCACGTCTCCGGGGTGGAGTACCCCACCTACCCGGCCCCGCTGGCCTGATCCGGCGGACCGCCGACGCGGTCCACAAGGCCGTGGCCTCCGCTCCCTGTGTTCCCACGGGAAGCGGAGGCCGCGGCCTTGTGCCGTTCCGGTCAGGGGGCCGGTTCGAGGCCCCAGGCCACGGCCCGGCCCGCGGCCGCCACGCGGTTGGGGACGTCGAGCTTGGCGAGGATGTGCTCGATGTGGGTGGCGACGGTGCGCGGACTGACGTACAGACGGTCGGCGATCTCGCGGTTGGTGCGCCCTTGGGTGAGTTCGGCCAGCACTTCCAGCTCGCGCGGGGAGAGTGCCGCCGGGCGGGCGACCGTGCGGCACACGACGACCGTGCGGTCCCCTTGACGGGTCAGGTGCAGTTCGAGCATCCGCTGCCGGTACGGCACCAGCACCGTGGCCGGCAGGGTGCGCCGCGCGGCCGTCCGCCGCAGCAGGGCCACGAGCGGGGAGCCGGCCTCGGTGAGGCCGGGCAGCGGCTCCCCGCTCAACGGCACCGGCGTGGCTTCCCCCGCGCCGTCGGCGTCCGGCAGGAGCACGGCGCAGGTGTGGCCGGAGCCGCCGGGCCCCTGGGAGCGGTGCCCGGCGAGCGGGTCGGCGACGGCCGCGAGGCACTCGCCCAGCAGGGTCAGCACGGCCCGGACGGCCGGCTGGTCGCACCGGGCCCGGGTGGTGCTGAGGTTGAGGATGCCCACGTACCGGCCGTCGGCGGAGAACAGGCACTGGGCCACGCCGTCCTGGACGCCCAGGGGTTCGAGGACCTCCTGGAACCCGGTGGAGGCCCCGCGCACCGGTGCGGGCACGTCGTGCCACCAGCTCGTCGTGCCCGGCGCGTGCCGGATGAGCGCGAAGGCCGGATCGTCGTGCAGCCGGGTCTCGATGTAGCGGGTGGTGCCCGCCGGATAGCTGCCGGCCAGCGTCACATGGCGGCGGAGCAGCGGGTCCCAGCGGGACAGCGCCGCGTGGTCGTGGTCGATCAGCGCGGACAGCGCCGTCAGGACGGCGTCCGCGTCGCCCTTCCCCCGCACGGCGTGGCGCGCGGCCTCGCGTACGCCCAGGGCGGCTCCGAGGAGGTCCGTCGTGCTCGGCTGTGCTGTCATCCGGTCAGAATGATCAACGGGTGTCCGCACGTCAATCCGCCTGTCGGTCCGGCTCTCAGTCGGTGAGCTCGTCGTGGACGATCTCGCCGCCGACGGCGGTGAAGACCACGGGTATGGCGGGGATATCGTGCGGGTCGGCGGTCAGCAGGTCGTCCGAGAGCACGCACAGGTCGGCGACCTTGCCCACCTCCAGGGTGCCCTTCCAGTCCTCGGCGAAGTCCTGCCAGGCCGCGTCGGAGGTGTAGGTGCGCAGGGCCTCGGCGAGCCGGATGCGCTGGTCGGGCCCGCTGACGCGGCCGCTGGCCCGGGACTCGCGGAGCATCATCGTGGAGACGCCCTGCCGCCAGTCGGGAAGGGTGACGGGCGCGTCGGAGCCGCTGGTGACGATCACGCCGGCGTCGATCGCGTCCCGGTAGGGCCACTCGTAGCCGGCCCGCTGCGGGCCGACGAACTCCTCCTCCAGATCGGCGACGGTCCATTTGATGGTGGGGTTCATGTTGACGCCGAATCCGTGCCGCGCCAGCGCCCGCATGCTGCGGGCGGTGAGGAAGTCACCGTGGATGACGTAGTGGCGGGCGTCGGGGCGGGGCCGCTCGGCGGCGGCCGCGGCGAAGGCGTCGACGACGGTGTCGATGGCCCGGTCGCCGGTGACGTGGACGCCGGCCTGGTACCCGGCGGCGTGGGTGTACCGGATCATCTCCGTGATCTGCGCGACGCGTTCGTCGTCGGTCTCCCCGCCGACGCACAGCGAGCCGCAGCCGCCACCGATGTACGGATCGTGCATCCAGGCCGTCTTGTTGACCGGGATGCCGTCGGCGAACAGCTTGACGCCGAGGACGGCGAGGCGGCGGGGGTCGGCCGACGGCAGCTCGTCCATGGCGGACAGGTTCCGGATGAAGTCCTCGGCCGTGCTGGTCATCCCGGTCGGCAGCAGCAGGACGCCGACGCGGGCCGTCAGTTCGCCGTCGGCGAGCAGCCGCCGGTAGACGTCGAGGGTGCTGTGGGCGAGGGCGCCGCGCATCAGGGCGTCGCCGCCCGGGCCGAGGCCGGGCTCGGTGTAGCTGGTGATGCCGAGCCGGGCCAGGGTGCGCAAGGTGGCCCGGATCGCGTCGGCGCGCACTTCCGGGGAGAGAACGGGCAGCGCCCCGTGGACGAGGTCCTGGGCGCCCTCCTGGAGGAGGCCGGTGGGCTCGCCCGCCGCGTCGGTGACGACGACCCCGCCGGGCGGGACGGGGGTGTCGCGGTCCACTCCGGCGCGCGCGAGGGCCGCGGAGTTGACCCAGGTGGCGTGCCCGGTGGCGGAGTACAGCAGCACGGGGTGGTGGGGGCTGACGGCATCCAGGTCGTGCCGCGTGGGCAGCCGGGAGGAGTCGGCGACGCACTCGGCGAGGTAGCCCGCGTCCCACCCGTGCCCGGTGATCCACTCCCCGGCGGGGGTCGTCTCGGCGGTCTTCCGCACGGCCTCGGCCACATCGGTCAGCGACCGCACGGCGGGGTGGGAGACGTCGACGGACAGCGGGGGCATGGTCAGCCCGAGGGCGCAGCCGTGGAGGTGGGCGTCGTTGATGCCGGGCAGGAGCGTTCCGCCGCCGAGGTCGACGATCCGGGTGGCGGGGCCGGCGTGCGCCATGACCTCGTCCCGGTCGCCGACGGCGCTGATATGGCCGCCGGTGACGGCCAGGGCGGAGGCGATGGTGAAGCGGGAGTCGACGGTGAGGACCGAGCCGTTGACGAAGACGAGATCTGCCGGGGCGGCGGGCACAGTGATGTCCTATCTGACGGGATCGCTGACGGGGCTCCCGCTCGATCGGCCGGGAGCTGCCAGCACTGTGCGTCCGGTCCGTGTGCGCGCACATCGGTCATCCAACCGATGTCCGGCCCCCCGGACGTCCGGCCGTCCGGACCTCGGGCCGTCCGGACCTCGGGCTCAGGGCGCGGGGACGAGCCGGTAGCCGTCGCCGTCGGCGGTGACGTGCCCGGCGGTCGGGGGCGGGAAGTGGGTGCCCAGCAGGAGGGTGTCCGTGCCGGCGAGCGCGGCGAGGAGGTCGCGGCGCGTGCGGACGGCCTGTTCAGCGTCGGCGTCGACACAGCTGGTGATCGCGGGGTGGGCCAGCTGCACGGGGTGGTGGACGCAGTCACCGGTGATCACCGCTGTCCGTCCGGCACTGTGGAGTTCCACGGCGACCTGACCCGGTGTGTGCCCGGGGGTGGGGAGCAGCCGGAGACCGGGGGCGATGTCGGTGGGGCCGTCGTGGACGTCGGCGAGGTCGACGAGCCCGGCGTCCCGGATGGGGTCGACGGAGTCGCGGAACATCTGGCGGCGGTGCTCGTCCATGCTGTCGGCCTGGGCCGCCCAGTGGTCCCATTCGGTGCGGGAGGTGACGTAGCGGGCGTTGGGGAAGGTGGGGATCCACGTTCCGTCGTCGGCGGCCCGGGTGTTCCAGCCGACGTGGTCGGTGTGGAGGTGGGTGAGCACGATGAGGTCGACGGTCTCGGGCGGGAAGCCGGCGGCGGTGAGCCGGTCGAGGTAGTCGGTGTCCAGCCGGTCCCAGGCGGGGTTGGCGCGGTTCTTGCCGTTGCCGATGCCGGTGTCGACGACGACCTTCAGGCCGCCCGTCTCGAAGGCGAAGCTGTGGCTGGCGAGGCGGATGACGCCTTCGGGGGTGGCGAAGCCGGGCCGGAGCCAGGGCTGTCCGGTCACGACCTCGGGGGTGGCGGCGGGCAGCAGCCAGGCGCCGGTCTCCGCCGGGAGGGCGATCTCGTCGACGCGGTGCACGACAACGTCGCCCACCGTCCAGGTCTGCTCGGTCCGGTCCATCGGAAAGCCCCTCCGTCGATCCAAAAGCTCATTCTTTGCGTTAGCTGATCGTAGCTGGCACGCTCCACTAACGCAAAGAATCTGCTTTTGAGTGAGAGGTCGGACGCACCATGATCACCTCAGAGCCCGACGGCCGGGAAGGTCCCGCCACCGGCGAACCGGCAGTCGCGGCCCGCGCCGACCAGTCGGCCGTGGCATGGCCGGACGGCACCATCGAGTCCGTGTCCGACGCCTACGTGCGGCTGTCCGCCCCGGCGAACATCACCGGCGCGCCCGCGCTGTCGCTGCCGGTCGGCCTCGACGGCGCCGAGCCGCCCATCGGGACGCAGCTCATCGGGCGGCCGTTCGGCGAGGCGACGCTCCTAGGCGTCGGCCGGGCCGTCGAGGATGCCTGCGCGAGCCTCGCGCGGCCCGCCCCGCTCACGGCCTGACCCCCGGTGTACCGCGTCCTCTTCCGCCCGGGCCCCCTCGACGCGGCCTACGCCCGGGAGCTGGTCGCCACCGTCTTCTACCGGCTGATGCCGTTGCCGTAACGGGGAGTGGTGCGGGGGGGGCGCCGGTCAGAGCAGTCAGGACCCACCGGAACCCGGCGCCCCGTGCGCGGCCCCCTCCGTGACCGTGACGGTCATGCGCTCGGAGACGCTCCACCGGCCGTCGGCGCGGCCGACGACGTAGCTCACCCGGACCGTGCCCGGCGCGGGCCACGGGAGGTGGAAGAGGGTGCTCGCCCCCACCGCGGAGGCGGCGACGAGCCGGGTGTCGACCAGCGAGGTGCGCAGGACCCCCGTGTCCCAGCGCAGGCACACCTCGTCCCCGGCCGACATGCCCGCGTACGGGCCGACGCGTACGACGAGCGGCGCCGCGCCGTCGAGTGCCGTGATCGCGCCGTTCCTCGCGCCGTCCACCTCGGGCGGCGCGAGCGGCTTCTCGTCCATCCTTCAGGACCTCCTACGGACGCCGCCGTCCGTCCGCCGGGCGGCGGCGGACCCGGCCCCGGAGCCATCGTCCCCTGCCCGGCCGATCCGTACACGTCCTGTTTGCCCCGAGTCCATGCCCCCGTAAGCGGAGCCGTCGCGGCCGCACCGCCGCCGCGGCCACCGGGAAGCGCGGCTACCGGGAGGTGAGTGCCTTCGACTCGCGTTCCAGCCGGCGCCGCTCCCTCCCCTTCGGGTGGCGGATGACGACGCCGGCCATGCCACCGGTGCCGGTGACGCGGAGGAGCGGGGCGTCCGGGGCGTGGTCGGGGGTGGTCCTGTCCGTGACTCCGCCGAGGCCGGGCTCGATGCCGCTGGTCTCGGCGGCCCAGTCGTCGGGTATGACGACCGTGACGCCCGCCATCTGGCCATGGATCTCCAGGTCGACGGCACGCGACGGGCACTCGGCCCGGGTGAGGTCGAGGACGACGCCGCCCAGACCGCCGTGGGCGGTCACCCGCGACGGGACCGTCCACGGCCCCTTGCGGACGACACCGTGCAGACCGCCCTTGAGGACCACCGGGCGGTCCTCCGCCGGCTCCCGCACCGCGCCCGCCGCACCTCCACGGCCCGCGCCCTGGAGGTCGGCCGTCAGTACGGCCAGCTCGCCGTGGGTCTTCGCGTCGAGCGCCCGCTCGAGCCGCTCGTCCAGCTCGTGGAAGTCGATGCGGGGCTCGACCGCGGCCTGTTGAAGGCGCCGCACGACCGTCTCGCGGTCGGCGTGGGACGCGCGCTGTTCGCCCCAGGGGGCGGCTTCCGGGAACCCTGTCGTCATGGCTATGAGCCTAGGGACGGTGCCTGCCCGGCCGACCCCGGGAAGCCCCTGGGGTGACCCTGATCCCAACCCCTACGGGACGCGTTTGCCGTCGCTTCCGCCGTAGAGTGAGGGCGCCGGGGCCGCGGTCCGAGGGGGAGCCATGGCAAGGATCCACAGCGAGTTACTGCGCGCGCTGCCCGTCGCGCTGAAGCAGCACGCCGCGCGCCGTGGCGGGAACACCGCCTACGAGGACGCGCGGCGGAGCGTGACCTACCGGGAGCTGGAGCGGCGCACCGCCGGGCTGGCGGGCCGTCTCCGGCGGCTGGGCGTGCGGCGCGGCGACCGCGTGGCGCTCTGCCTGGGCAACCGCGTGGAGCTGGTGGAGAGTTGCCTCGCCGTCGTACGCGCGGGGGCGGTGGGCGTGCTGCTCGACCCCGCCGCGCCGGAGGCCGAACTGGCCGACCGGCTACGGGACTGCGGGCCCGTGCTGGCCGTCGCGGAGGCCGCGTCGCCACTGGTCGCCGGGCCGGTCGGCCGGGCGCTCCGTACGGTGGTCGTGGGCGACGCGTCGGCCGAGCTCGCCTTCGAGGACCTCGCGACGGGCGACCCCGGGATCCCGCCCCGCGACGACCTCGGCCTCGACGAGCCCGCCTGGATCCACTACACCTCGGGCACGACCGATCGGGCCAGGGGCGTGGTGTCCAGCCAGCGTGCCGCGTTGTGGTCGGTGGTGGCGGGATACGTTCCGCTGTGGGGGCTGGGCCCGCGCGACCGGCTGCTGTGGCCGTTGCCCATGACCCATGCCTACGCGCACTCGCTGTGCCTGATGGGTGTGGTCTCGGTGGGGGCGAGCGCGTACCTCCTCGACCGCGGCGCGAGCCCGGCACACGCCCCGGCCGGACGGCCGTTCACCCTCCTCGCCGGTGTTCCCGCCACGTACCGGCTGTTGTTGGACGAGACGCGCGGGACGTCCCGGTCGCCGCTGCCCGGCCTGCGCCTGTGCGTGACCGGGGGCGCGCCCTGCCCCGAGGGGCTGCGCGCGGAGGTCGAGGAGCGCCTGGGCGCCCCGCTGCTCGACGGCTACGGCAGTACCGAGACGTGCGGAAAGATCGCGATCACCCCGCTCGCGATCACCCCGCTCGCGGCCTCCGCACGACCGGTGCCGCTCGACGCGCCGGCGGCGCCGGTGCCCCTGCCCGGCGTCGAGGTGCGGCTGACCGATCCGGCGACCGGCGAGGGCGTCGCCGACGGGGGCGAAGGGGAGATCCGCGTCCGGGGGCCGCTTCTGATGTCCGGTTACCACGGCCGCCCGGACGAGACCGCGCGAGCCCTCGCCGACGGCTGGTACCGCACCGGGGACCTCGGCCGCCGCACCCGGGACGGCGGTCTGCTCGTCACTGGCCGGGGGAAGGAACTCATCATCAGCGGCGGCGAGAACATCAACCCCTCCGAGGTCGAGGGCGTGCTGCTGCGCTGTCCCGGCGTCGCCGACGCGGCGGTCGTCGGCGGACCCCACGACGTACTGGGCCAGGTGCCCGTGGCGTTCGTGGTCCCCGGCCCGGCGGGGGTGGACCACGAGGCCGTCCGTCGGGCGTGCCGCGAACAGTTGTCGTCCTTCAAGGTTCCCGCCGAGATCCACGAGAGCACCGCGCTGCTCCGCACCGCCTCCGGCAAGGTCGAACGTCGCCTGCTGGCCCGGCGCTTGGCCGAGCGGGCGCCGGAGGCACGCGCGGCCGCCACCGCGTCGCTCCTGGCCCGTCTGCGGCCGCTGCCCGCGCGCCACGAGGCGCTCCTGCGACTGGTCCTGGACGCCCTGGCCGGGGCCGGCGGCACACCCGGTGACGTCGCACCGGATCTGCCCTTCACCGCCCTCGCGCTCGACTCCCTCGGGGGCGTACGGCTGCGCGACCGGCTCAGCGCGGCGACCGGTCTGACGCTGCCCGCGACGCTGGTCTTCGAGCATCCGACGCCCGCCGCCGTCGCCCGGAGCCTGTATGCCGCCCTCCTCGGCGAGCCCGGCCCGGAACCGGGCCCAGGTCCCGGCCCCACCCCCAGCCCCGAAGCCGGATCGGCGATCGGCGACGACACCGGTGGCACGGAGCCGGTGGCCATCGTCGCGATGGCCTGCCGCTACCCGGGTGCCGCGCGCGACGTCACGTCCCCGGAGGAGCTGTGGCGGCTGGTGGCGGACGGGACCGACGCGACGTCCGGCTTCCCGTCCGACCGCGGCTGGGACCTGGCCGGGATCTTCGACCGCGACCCGGACCGGCTCGGCACGTCCGTCACCCGCCGAGGGGGATTCCTGCGCGGGGCGGCGGACTTCGACGCGACGCTCTTCGGCATGTCGCCCCGGGAGGCGCTGGCCACCGATCCGCAGCAGCGGCTGTTGCTGGAGGTCTCGTGGGAGCTGCTGGAGCGGGCGGGCATCGGCCCGGCCGCCGTGCGCGGCAGTGACACCGGCGTGTTCGTCGGCGTGATGCACGACGACTACGCGGGCCGTCTCCTGCACCGGGGGCCGCACGAGCTGGAGGCGCATCTCGCGCTGGGTTCGGCCGGCAGCGTGGCGTCCGGGCGCATCGCCTATCAGCTGGGGCTGCGCGGGCCCGCCGTGACCGTGGACACCGCCTGTTCGTCGTCGTTGGTGGCGCTCCACTGGGCGGCCCGGGCGCTGCGGTCGGGCGAGTGCTCGCTGGCCGTCGCCGGAGGGGCGACCGTGATGGCCACGCCCGTGCCGTTCGTGGCCTTCAGCAGGCTGCGCGGCCTGGCGCCGGACGGCCGGTGCAAGCCCTTCTCGGCGGCCGCCGACGGCACCGGCTGGTCCGAGGGGGTGGGCCTGGTCCTGCTGGAGCGGCTGTCCGACGCCCGGCGCAACGGCCACCCTGTGCTGGCGGTCCTCCGTGGTTCGGCCGTCGCGTCCGACGGCGCCTCCAACGGGCTCACCGCCCCCAGCGGCGCCGCCCAGCAGCAGGTCGTCCTCCGGGCGCTGGCCGACGCGGGTCTGTCGCCGGCCGACATCGACACCGTCGAGACGCACGGGACGGGCACCGCCCTGGGCGACCCCGTGGAGGCCCGGGCACTGCTGGCCGTCCACGGGCGCGGCCGCCCCCGGGAGCGGCCGCTGTGGCTGGGCGCGCTCAAGTCCGTCATCGGGCACACGCAGGCCGCGGCGGGCGTCGGCGGGGTCATCAAGACCGTCATGGCCATGCGCCACGGGACGCTGCCGCGCATCCTGCACCTCGCACAGCGCTCCCCTCATGTGGACTGGTCCTCGGGGCGGGTGCTGCCGCTGTCGGAGGACCGGCCCTGGCCGCCGGTGCCGGGCCGTCCCCGGCGTGCCGGGGTGTCCGCGTTCGGGATCGGCGGAACCAACGCCCACGTCGTCCTGGAGGAGGCCGCCCCGGCGACGACTGCGGGGGCCGGTCTGCGGGCAGGTCCCCCGCCCGCGGCCCGGAAGCCCGTGCCCGCGCCCGTCCCCGCACACCTCCCCGCGCTGCTGCTGTCGGGCGCGGACGCCGACGCGGTCCGTGCGCAGAGCCGGCGGATCGCCGGCCTGCTGCGGCGGGAGCCCGGGCTGTCCCCGCTGGACGTCGGCTACTCCCTGGCCACCACCCGCGCCGCGCTCCCCCACCGCGCCGCCGTGCCGGCCGGCGACCGCGGAGCGCTGCTGGACGCGCTGGACGGCCTGTCGGCCGGTGTCGTGCGCACGGGCGCCGTCCGGGCGACCGCCGCGCCCTCCGCCCGGCTCGCCGTGCTCTTCCCCGGCCAGGGGACGCAACACCCGGGCATGGGCCGCGCCTTGCACGCCGCGTTCCCCGCCTTCGCCACCGTCTTCGACTCCCTCTGCGAGCGTTTCGACGCGGCGCTCGACGTGGACGACCGGCGGCCGCCGCCGCTCCGGGACGTGCTGTGGATGGAGGAGGGCAGCCCGGAGGCGCGAGCGGTCCTCGACCGGACGGACATCGCCCAGGCGGGCCTGTTCGCCTTCGAAACGGCCCTGTTCCGGCTGCTGGAGTCCTGGGGCCTACGCGCCCACGTCCTTGCCGGGCACTCCTTGGGGGAGCTGGTCGCGGCCCATGTGGCGGGCATCCTCACGGAGTCCGACGCCGTGGCCCTCGTGGCCGCGCGCGGACGGCTCATGCAACGGCTCCCCGCGGGCGGGGCCATGGTGGCCCTGGACGCCTCCGAGGACGAAGTCCTCGCCGAACTGGCCGAGATGGCCGGGAAGACCGGGATAGCCGGTATGGCCGAGGCAGCCGAGGCGGCGGGCAGTGGCCGGGTGGCCGTCGCCGCGGTCAACGCCCCGCGCTCGGTCGTCGTCTCCGGTACGGAGACGACGGTGCTCGGCGTCGCCGACCGGTTCACCGCCCGTGGACGGCGTGCCACGCGGCTGCGGGTCGCCCACGCCTTCCACTCCCCGCTGATGGAACCGGCGCTCGCCGACTTCGGACGGCTCGCCTCGGGTCTCACCTACCACGAGCCCCGCCTCCCGGTGCTCTCGTCCCTGACCGGGCGCCCGGCCGCCGGGGACGACCTGCGCTCGGCCGCCTACTGGGTGCGTCACGCCCGCGAGACCGTGCGCTTCGCCGACACGGTGCGCCGGATGACGCACGAGGAACGCGTCACCGTCCTCGCGGAGCTCGGCCCCGGCGCGCCCCTCACCGCGGCGGCGACGGCCGCGTGGGCGGAGGAGGGCGACCGCACGCCCACGAGGGAGCCGGTGTTCACCGCCACCGCGCGCCCCGGGGTCCCGGAGCCGGCCGCCCTGCTGTCCACCGTGGCACAGCTGCACGTGGAGGGCGTCACCGTCGACTGGCACCGGGTGTACGAAGGCACCGGCGCCCGGCGCGTCGACCTGCCCACCTACCCGTTCCGGCGACAGCGCTACTGGTTGCCCGGCAGCACCGCCCCGCCCGCGCCCCAAGAGCCCGATGCCGGGCATCCGTTGGATCCGTCGCATCCGTTGCTCACCCGGACCGTCACGCTGGCCGGAACGCAACGCCTGTTGTGCACCGGCCTGCTCTCCGGCGCGTCCCAGCCGTGGCTGCGCGACCACGCCGTCGCCGGGCGCGTGCTCGTACCCGCGACGGTCTTCGCCGAAATGGCCCTGCACGCCGGTGACGCCTGCGGGCTCGACGTACTGGAGGACTTCGTCCTGCTGGCCCCGCTGGACCTGCCCGACGCGGACGGCCGGATCCAGCTCCAGGTCGCGCTCGGCGAACCCGACGCCGACGGCCGTCGTACGGTGGACGTCCACTCCCGCCCCGACGCGTCGGGCGCGCTCGGCACCTGGACCCACCACGCGACGGGACGGCTCGGGCCCGTCACGGCGGCAGCACGGCCCGACGGTCCGGAAGAAGGCCACGGCGAGGCGTGGCCGCCCATGGGGGCCGCGCCCGTGGACCTCACCGGCGCCTACGAGCGGCTGGCCGCCGGGGGACACGCCTACGGCACGGCCTTCCGGTGTGTCACGGCCCTGTGGCGAAAGCCCGTGGACGGCACCGGGGCGGAGGAGCTGTTCGCCGAGGTGCGGCTGCCCCGGGCGCTGCACGCCGAAGCGGGCCGCTACGGCATCCATCCCGCCCTCCTGGACGCGGCCCTGCACGCCCCCTTGCTCGTCACCGCCCCGAAGGCCGGGCCCACTCGCGTCCCCTTCGCCTGGCGCGGCGCGGCCGTCCACGCCGTCGGAGCCACGGCCCTGCGCGTCCGTATCCGCACCACGGACGCGGACACGGACACGGGCGCGGACACCAGCGGGGCCACGGGCGCGGACACCGGCGGGGCCACGCTGACGGCCTGCCTCACCGACCCGTCGGGCGCGCCGGTGGCCCGGGTGGAGTCCTTGACCACGCGCCCGCTGCCGTCGCCCCTCCCGGATGAGGACGGACGGCTCTACCGCCCCCGCTGGGCCGTCGTTCCGGTAGGCGACGGCGGGCCGGCTCCGGTCGTGGCGGCACCCGACGACCTCGGGCTGGGCGCCCTCTTCCCCGACGCCGGTGCCACCGGGGCCCGGGCCGACGCGGGCCCCGTGACGGCGGTCGTCTCGCTGGCCGTCACCCGAGGTGATCCGGTCGCGGCCACGCATGCCCTGACCGCCCGGGCCCTGCGTGTGCTGCGCGAGCACCTGTCCCGTCCGGCGGTGCCGGGTGAGCGACTGGTCGTGGTCACGCGCGGAGCCTTTCGCCCGGGCCCGGATCCCTCGGACCTGCCGGCGGCCGCGGTGTGGGGTCTGGCGCGTTCCGCGCAGTCGGAGTATCCGGGCCGGCTGGCGGTCGTCGACATGGACGAGCACCCCGCGTCCGCCGCCCTGCTGCCCGCCGCCATCGCCACCGGCGAACCGCAACTGGCCCTCCACGAAGGCGTCCTCCGCGCCCCCCGCCTGGCCGCCCTCGCCACGCCTTCCCCCACCGGGGCGAGGCCGCCCCACGACAGCCCCCTGGGCGACGGCACCGTGCTGATCACCGGCGGCACCGGGGGGCTCGGCGCGCTCCTCGCCCGGCACCTGGCCGACCGTCACCGGGTGCGGCATCTCGTCCTCCTCGGCCGCCGTGGTCCACGAGCGGCGGGCGTGGCCGCGCTACGGGCCGCGCTGGAGCGGAGCGGGGCGCGCGTGGACGTCCTCGCGTGCGACGTCACCGACCGTGCCCGGCTGACGGACGTCGTCGCCCGGTACTCCGCCACGCTCACGGCCGTCGTCCACGCGGCCGGTGTGCTGGACGACGGCATCCTGGAAGCCCTCACGCCCGAACGGCTGGAGGTCGTGCTCCGGCCGAAGGCGGACGCGGCCTGGACGCTCCACGAGGCCACCAGGGACCTGCCGTTGTCCCGCTTCGTCCTGTTCTCCTCCGCCGCCGGACTGCTGGGCAACCCGGGGCAGGCCAACTACTCCGCCGCCAACGCCTTTCTCGACGCCCTCGCCCACCACCGCGCCGCCCTCGGCCTACCGGCGCTGTCCCTCGCCTGGGGCCCGTGGGGCGGGAACGACGGGATGGCGGCCGCGCGAGCCGGCCGCATCGGCAGGGCGACGCCGGACGGGACGAACAAGGCGGATGACGCGAACAGGGCGGACGGGGTGCTGCGGCCGATGCCTCCCGCTCAGGCGTTGTACCTGTTCGACGCCGCCCTGGCCACGGACGGCGCTGTGCTCGCGCCGCTCCTGATCGCCCCACCGCGCGCCGGAGAGGCCCCCGGCCGGGTCCCGCCGCTCCTGCGGGAGCCGCGGCGCCCGGCCCGCCCGGCCGCGCACTCCCCAGCCGACGGCCACAACCACGGCCAAGGCCACGAACACGGCAACGAACACGGAGACGACCACAGCTCCGACGCGAACCCTGCCATGGCGTGGCGGCATCGGCTCCGCGCGTTGCCGGACGACACCGAGCGGGAGTCGGCGCTGCTGGAACTGGTCCGTGCGGAGATCGCCGAGGTGCTCGCCCATCCCGACGGGGCGGCCGTGGCACCCGACCGGCTCTTCCTGGAGCTGGGTTTCGACTCCCTCACCGGGGTCCTGCTGCGCAACCGTCTGAGCGCGTGCACGGGTCTGGCCCTGTCCGCGACCGTCATCTTCGATCGTCCGAGCGCGCGGGAGCTGACGGGTCATCTGTACGAGGAGCTGCGCCGGGACGGGGCCTTCCCGCCGCCGCCCTCTTGAGCAGTTCGTTCACCGATCCGGTGAAGCGGGGGCCCTCGACGAGGCGGCAGCCGATGGTCCAGGCGCCGGGGTCGTCCCCCAAGTGGTGATCGGCCGCCTCCGTGAGGGCCCGGGCCAGCCGCATCGCCCCCTGCTGGTCCTGAGCGGTGATCACGCACTGCCGCGGGTGCCGTCGCGCGATGCCGGGCAGCCCGGCGGCGTCGCGCAGCACGAGGTCGGCGGGGTGGGCCAGGTCGAGGATGTCGTCGACGCCGACGCCGTCCCAGGCCGTGTACGAGAGGGCTGCCGCGAGGGAGCGGTCCGGCCGCATCGGCAGGGTGCGCAGCAGGTGCAGTCCGGTGGGCCGGTCGGAGAGGAGCCGGGACCAGACGAACGAGTCGGTCCACCGGCCGGCGACCATGGCCCGCAGCTCCGCCGGGCACCGGGGGTGGGTCACGAGCTCGGCCGCCTGTCGGCGCAGGTCCGGGCTGTCGGCGTCCAGCGCCCGCCGGACGGCGTCCCAGTCGAGGTCGATCCACCGCTCGTCGGGCTCGGGGTCGGGCTCCACGGCGTACTGGTCGAAGAGGTGGTCGCGACGGCGCCGGTCGTCCGCGAGGGCGTCGCGCAGGGCCCGCGCGGTGCCTTCGCGCGTGGCGGTCCCGAAGGCGGGGCGGACCTCGTCCAGGAGTGCCCGGTCGCCTGCCGCCACCACGTGGGCGAGCAGGTCGTAGCGGCCGGCGCGCGCCAGCAGCAGGCCGGCGGCCAGTTGTTCGCCGGCGTCCAGGTGGACGCGGTCGCGCTCGTAGCCGGGGGCGGGCCAGTCGGGCAGCAGGGCGCGCAGGCGCAGCAGTGGATGTCCGGTCAGCAGGAAGTCGCGGGGAAAGGGGGCGTCGGCGAAGGGCCAGGCGGCTTCGCCGTCCCGCCAGGCCGTCAGGAACGGGGGCAGGTCGGGGCGGGCGAAGAGCGCGGACGAGCCGGGGCTGACGAGCGTGGTCGGGCGGGCCCACGCCTGCCGGGGGTCCCACAGCAGGCCCTCGAACGACTCCCGTCCCCGTTCCGCCCGCTCGCAGTCCTCGGCCGCCCTCTCCGCGTCGCGGCGTATGGCGCGGCTCTTCGCCCACAGTCCCTCGGGCAGCCGGTCGCCGGGCAGTCGGCCGGCGGGCGTGGTGAGCAGTCGCAGCCGTGCGGCGACCTCCTTCAGGAGCTCGTACGAGCCCGCGTAGTAGAGCAGTGACGGAATCCGGGCGGTGGCAGGCATGTGCCCACGCTAGCCGGGGGGTTCGGCCCCGTCGTACCCGCCTCGTACCCCCGTCGTACCCCGTCGTTCCCCCGTCGTCCCCCGGACGGAGCAGCGTCCTCTGGCGCCGGGCCCCGGGCGGGCATAGGAAGGGGTAGGCGGTCGACAGCGTGCCGGGAGGAGCTGACCGGATGCAGATCGTGGTCGATCTCAATCGGTGCCAGGGGTACGCCCAGTGCGTGTTCCTCGCCCCGCGGGTGTTCGAGCTGCACGGCGAGGAGGCCCTGTTGTACGTGCCGACGGTGCCGGAGGGTCAGGGCGAGCATGTACGACGGGCCGCGGCGGCCTGCCCGGTGCAGGCCATCGTGGTCGGGGAGCAGGCGGGTGGCGACGCCGGTGTCCGGTGAGACGCGGAACGGGCGGATCGTCATCGTCGGGGCTTCGCTGGCCGGGTTGCGCGCGGCGGAAGCGCTGCGCGACGGGGGTTTCGAGGGCGAGCTGACGCTGGTCGGGGACGAGCCGCGACCGCCCTACGACCGGCCGCCGCTGTCCAAGCAGGTGCTCCTCGGCAAGGCGGGTGCCGAGGAGTGCGGGCTGCCGGGGCGCCGTGAGGTGGACGCGCGGTGGAAGCTCGGCGTGGCCGCCACCGGGCTCGACGCCACGAGCAAGGACGTGCTGCTCGCCGACGGGGAGCGGCTGCCCTTCGACCGGCTGCTGATCACCACCGGTACCCGCGCCCGGCCCTGGCCCAACCCCGACGAGGCCGCGCTGGAGGGTGTGTTCACGGTCCGTACCGTCGACGACTCCGCGCGCCTCGCCGCGGCCCTGGACGCCGGGCCCCGCCGGGTGCTGGTCATCGGCGCCGGGTTCAGCGGCTCGGAGGTCGCCTCCGCCTGCCGGGAGCGGGGTCTTGAGGTGACCGTCGCCGAGCGTGGCCGGGCGCCCCTGATCGGCGCGCTGGGCGGCACGGTCGGCGACTGGGCCACGAAGCTCCAGCGCGCCCACGGCGTGGACCTGCGCTGCGGCGTCACGGTCACCGCCCTCACGGGCGCGGGCGGGCGGCTCACCGGCGCCGAGTTCTCCGACGGCGGCCGGATCGAGGCCGACGTCGCCGTGGTCTGCCTGGGCGCGGTCCGCAACACCGAGTGGCTGGCCGACACCGGCCTCGCGGCCGGCCCCCGCGGCGTGGCCTGCGACGCGGGCTGCCGCGTGTTCACCATGTACGGCATCGTCACGGACGACATCTTCGTCGCCGGTGACGTGGCCCGCTTCCCCCACCCGTTGTTCGAGTACCAGATGGTCGCCCTGGAGCACTGGGGCAACGCCGTGGCCCAGGCCGAGGTGGCCGCCCACAACATGATCAACCCCGGTCCGCTGCGCCGGCCCCATCTGGCCGTGCCGTCCTTCTGGTCGAGCCAGTTCGGCCTGAGCATCAAGTCGGTGGGCGTGCCGACGTTCTCCGACCAGGTGGTCATCGCCCAGGGCTCGACGGACGAACGCCGTCTGGTGGCGGTCTACGGCTATCGCGGGCGCGTCACCGCCGCCGTGACCGTCAACCGGGCCAAGTGGCTGGAGCACTACGAGCGGCTGATCGAGACCGGCGCCCCGTTCCCGCCCGGCCCCGGCGCCGCCGACCACCCCGCGGACCGCGAGCCCGTCCCCTCCGACGTGCCCGACCCCCGGATGCTCACCCACGGTCCGACCGTCGCCCTCACCGGGCACCTGCCGGACCGCCGCCTGACCCTGATCCGGCCCGCCGGCTGACACCAGGAGCCCGCCCCATGTCCTCCGAGACCCTCTTCCGCCGGATCACCGACTACGCCAACCGCCACGACCCCTACCCCCTGTACGCCGAGCTCCGCGAGCACGGCGTGGCACGGCAGGAGGACGGCAAGTACCTGGTGGGCACGTACCACGAGATCGCCGCGCTGCTCCACGACCCGCGGATCAGCTCCGACGTGCGCAACCGCACCGAGCCCGACCCGGCCCTGCTGCCGCCGCAGGGGCTGCCGCCCGCCTTCATCGGGCGCGACGACCCCGAGCACGACCGCCTGCGCCGCCTGGCCATGCGGCCCTTCGGCCCGCCCCACTCCCCCGGCCGGGTGGACGCCCTGCGCGGCGACATCGCCCGCGTCGCCGGGGAGCTGGCGGACGGGCTCCGGGACAAGGAGCGCCTCGACCTCGTCGACGACTTCGCCTTCCCGCTGCCCGTCACCGTCATCTGCGACCTGCTCGGCGTGCCGCCGGAGGACATCCCGCAGGTGCACTCCTGGGCCGACACGGTCGTCTCCGGGCTGGACTTCACGCCCGGGGAGGACCCGGAGCCGCGCCGGCGCGCCGCGCAGGAGGCGCGGACGGCGATGGGTCTGTACCTCGGCGGGCTCGCCGACCAGCGGCGTGGCCGTCCGACCGGCGACATGCTCTCCGCCCTGGTCAACGACAGCGGGCCCGACGGGCTGCTCACCCAGGAGGAGCTGATGGTCACCACCGTCCTGCTCCTCATCGCCGGCCACGAGACCACCGTCAACCTCATCACCAACGGCATGCTCACCCTCCTCCGCAACCCCGAGGCCCTCAAGCGGCTGCGTGCCGAGCCCGAGCTGATGCCCCGCGCCGTGGAGGAACTGCTGCGCTTCGAGCCGCCCGTGCAGTTCCTGCCGCAGCGCACCCCGCTGGCGGACATCGAGGTCGCGGGCGTCACCATCCCCAAGGGGGTCCCGCTGGTCCTCGTCCTCGCCTCCGGCAACCGTGACCCGCTGCGCTTCCGCGACGCCGACCGTTTCGTCCCCGACCGCGAGGACAATGTGCACTTCGGCTTCGGCAGCGGCGTCCACAACTGCTTCGGCGCGCCCCTGGCCCGCCTGGAGACGCAGATCGCCCTCACCACGCTCATCGACCGCCTCGGGAACCCCCGGCTGCTGGAGGACCCGCCGGAGTACCGCAGCAGCCCCGTCCTGCGCGGCCCGCGCCACCTGCCGCTCGCGCAGGAGCCGCGCTGACCCGGCCCGGCGTCGACGCGTGGAAGGAGGTCCTCGACCACCCCACGATCAGCGCTCCGGCCGCCCGTCTGTCGTCGTCCGTGAGGTGATGCGACAGCCCGTGACCAGATCGAGGCTGATGCTGACCGTATGGGTCATGTCGCCGCCGATCCACGGTTCGAGGGCGTCGTGGTAGCGCTGCTGAAGGTCCGGGTCCCGGACGAGGCGGGCCTCGCCCGTCACCACCACGCTCCACCCGGTGCGCCGCTCGGTGTCGAACTCGTCGGCCTCGTACGCCACCACCGCCCCGTCGCGTGCCGGACCGAGCAGCGCGGCGCCGGTGTGGGCACGGATGATGACGCGGTCGTCGAGGAGGACGTGGTTGACGGGACGGACGGCGGGCAGTGCCTGATGGCTGAAGACCAGCCGGCCGATCTTCGCGCCCTTCAGCAGTCTGAGCGCCTCGTACCGGGAGAGCGATTCGGTGATACGGGCCATGCCCTCAAGTAGACCCAGCCGCCGAGCGGGCTCCTAGGGCTGAACGGTCCCGGACCTGGGCCCCTCGGCCACGTACGTCGGGGCCCACGGCCCTGTCGGCCGCCCGCCCGGGCGGCCGATCATGATCCCGTCATTGACCGGAAATCATGTGGAGTTGGTGGTCCGTGGACGGTATCGGCATGGGAGCGGACGAAAGGACCGGGGAGCGGCGCGCGCCGGTGGCCGGCGCGGATCCCGCCCGGAGGCCCCTGGGTTCGGTGGTGGACTGGCTCACCACCACGGACCACAAGAGGATCGGGACGCTCTATCTGGTGTCGGCGTTCGCCTTCTTCGTCATCGGTGGCCTGATGGCCCTGCTGATGCGCGCCGAGCTGGCCCGGCCGGGGACGCAGCTCCTGACGAACGAGCAGTTCAACCAGGCCTTCACGATGCACGGGTCGGTCATGCTGCTGTTGTTCGCGATGCCGCTGTTCACGGGGTTCGCCAACTGGCTGATGCCGCTCCAGATAGGCGCGCCGGACGTGGCGTTCCCGCGGCTGAACATGCTCGCCTTCTGGCTCTTCCTCTTCGGCTCGCTGATCGCGGCGGCCGGGTTCCTCACGCCGCAGGGGGCGGCGGACTTCGGCTGGTTCGCCTACGCGCCGCTGTCGGACGCGACCCATTCCCCCGGTGTCGGCGCCGATATGTGGATCATGGGGGTGGCGCTGTCGGGATTCGGCAGCATTCTGGGTGCGGTCAATTTCATCACCACCATCATCGGAATGCGCGCGCCGGGCATGACGATGTTCCGCATGCCGATCTTCACCTGGAACGTGCTGCTGACCGCCGTGCTCATCCTGCTCGTGTTCCCCGTGCTGGCGGCGGCGCTGCTCGCCCTGGAGATGGACCGGAAGTTCGGCTCGCACGTCTTCGACTCCGCCAACGGCGGGGCGCTGCTCTGGCAGCACCTGTTCTGGTTCTTCGGCCACCCGGAGGTGTACGTACTGGCCCTGCCGTTCTTCGGCATCGTCTCCGAGGTCGTGCCGGTGTTCTCCCGGAAGCCGATGTTCGGTTACTGGGGGCTGATCGCGGCGACGATTTCCATCGCCGGTCTCTCCGTGACCGTGTGGGCGCACCACATGTATGTCACCGGTGGCGTGCTCCTGCCGTTCTTCTCGTTCATGACCTTCCTGATCGCGGTTCCGACGGGGGTGAAGTTCTTCAACTGGATCGGCACGATGTGGAAGGGCTCGCTGTCCTTCGAGACCCCGATGCTGTGGGTCACCGGTTTTCTCCTCACGTTCGTCTTCGGCGGGCTGACGGGCGTGATCCTCGCGGCACCGCCGCTCGACTTCCACGTCTCGGACACGTATTTCGTCGTGGCCCACTTCCACTACACGCTCTTCGGCACCGTCGTGTACGCCATGTTCGCGGGGTTCCACTTCTGGTGGCCCAAATTCACCGGCAAGATGCTCGACGAGCGGCTTGGGAAGATCACTTTCTGGACGCTCACCGTGGGCTTCCACACCACGTTCCTGGTGCAGCACTGGCTGGGCGCCGAGGGCATGCCGCGCCGCTACGCGGACTACCTCGCCTCCGACGGTTTCACGACGCTGAACACCGTCTCGTCCATCGGCTCGTTCCTGCTGGGCCTGTCGATCCTGCCGTTCTTCTACAACATCTGGAAGACCGCCAAGTACGGGAAGAAGGTCGAGGTCGACGACCCGTGGGGCTACGGCCGCTCGCTGGAGTGGGCGACCTCCTGCCCGCCGCCGCGGCACAACTTCACCTCGCTGCCGCGTATCCGCTCCGAGTCCCCGGCATTCGACCTCCACCACCCGGACGTCGCCTCGCACGTCGCCTCGGACGTCGTCTCGCACGTCTGACCGCCGTCGCGCCCCGAGGGGAGAGAGATGTCGAACCTGGTCCTGGCCCTGGCCGCGGTGGCCCTCACCGTCGCCGGAACCGTCTGGTACCTGCCGGCCGTGGCGGAGCTGCGAACCGGCGCCGACCGGCCGTTGTCCCGGCGCGTCTCGGCGGCCGGGTGCCTCACCGGATGGGGCGCCTGCGCGGGCGCCGTCCCCCTGCTCGTGGCCGGGGTGCCGGGGCCCGCGACGGGCAGTGCCGTGGCGGCGGGCGTGACGGCCGCCGGCTGTCTGTACGCGGTGGGCGGCGCGCTGCGGCGGCGCGAGCTGAGGACCGCCGCCCGCGACTGGTCCGAGCTGGCCGGCCCGGCTCCCGTCGTGGTGCGGGGGCACGGCCTCGGAGGGCGCGCGGCACGGCTGGCCGTCGCCTGGTGCCTGTCCGCGGTGGTGCTCGCGTCGGCCGGCACGGCCCTGCTGTTGATGGCCGCGTCCGGCCGTGCCTGACGCGTGCGGCCGGTCATGCGCCGGCCGCCTCGCGGACGTCCTCGGCCACGGCCTTGTCCAGCGCCGCCCTGATCAGGCCGGCGGCCAGGGCGGGTGTCTCGTCCCGTTCCACCAGCCGCGCCAGCGCACGGGAATCCTTCGGAAGACCGAGCCGCTCGGCGCCCTGGAGCGTCTTGGCGTCCAGGTAGGGGTGGACCTCCGGCCAGATCCCCTGGACCTCGCGCAGGAAGATGTCGGCACCCGTCGGGCCGATCCCCGGGACCTCCGTGAGCAGATCGCGCAGGCGGTCGACGTCGCCGTCCGCCTCCTCGCGCATGCGCCGCAGGTCACCGCCGTAGCGCTCCAGCAGCAGCTCGGCGGCGTCCCCCAGTTGGGTCGAGGTGCGCTCGTCGTAACGCCGGTATCCGCCCTCCCCGAGGGCGTCCACCCGCTGCTGCCAGGTCGCGTCGGCCATCGCACGGGCGTCCTTCATGCCCGCACCGGCCAGGGCGCGCGCCGACTCGACGGCGACGGACGCGCGGATCCGGGCACTGAGCAGCATGGCCAGCACCAGGAGCCGGTACAACGGCTGCGGGGTGTCCTTGAGCCGGATGCCCGCCTCCTCGGCGAACGTCCGCCCGTGGGCGCGCAGCAACGCCCGCGCCGTCTCCTTGTCACTCACGACGTGTCGCTCACGACGTGTCGCTCACTGCTTGTCACTCACGGCAGTTCACCTCGGCGGACCCGTGACGGTCGGGCCCCTCACCAGTGTCCCCCCGCGCGGGCACGGACGTCCTCGCCGCCTACTGGGACGGCGGGCTCGCCCGGCTGGTCCCGGCCGCCACCGACGCGGACTCCCGGACCGCCACCGCGTGAACCGGTGCGTGATCCGGTGACGGACCGGGGCCCGTCGGGTCCTCAAGTCTTGTTCTCCTTCACCGCGGCCTTGGTGACGGCGGCAGGCGAGTCGTACTCCTTCCCGGGCATGGCGCTGAGCGCGTCGATGGTGTCCTTCTTGGCTCCGTGCTTCTTGGCGTGGTCGACCAGCGCGTCCTTGGACGCCGGGTAGTCCATGCCCTTGAGGCACTTCTGGAGCTCGATGGGGTTCGTCTTGGCCATGGCCGCCGGGGTACCCCGCGCCGGTCCGGGACATGAGGCGCGCGCCGCCCGACCACCCGGGCGGCCGCCCGGACGGCCGCCCGACCGCCCCGGCAAGCACGACCGGCCCACCCGGAGGACACTGGTAGAGGCTCACCCGGGAGGTGGACTGTGCACCGCAAAGGACGGCTGGACGGGCAGGCAGCGCTGGTCACCGGATCCTCGCGCGGCCTGGGTCTGCTCATCGCGCGTGAACTGGCCCGTCGGGGCTGTTCCGTGATGCTGTGCGCCCGTGACGCGGCGGAACTGAAACGGGCCGAGGCGTTCGTCCGCGAGAGCCGCGGGAACGGCGCGCGGGTGCGCTCGGTCACGGCCGACGTGACCGGGCCCGGTGTCGCCCTGGAACTGGTGGACGCCACCACGGAGGCGTTCGGCAGCCTCGACGTGCTGGTCAACAACGCCGGTGTGATCCAGGTGGGGCCGCTGGGCGCCATGACCGAGGACGACTTCCGCTCCGCCATGGAGACCATGTACTTCGCCCCGCTGCGGCTGACCCTCGCCGCGCTGGAGGGCATGCGCGAGCGCGGCCGCGGCCGGATCGTGAACATCTCCTCGATCGGCGGCCGCGTCCCCGCGCCCCATCTGCTGCCCTACGACGCCGCGAAGTTCGCCGCCGCCGGGTTCTCCCAGGGGTTGCGGGCGGAACTGGCGCAGGAGGGCATCAGCGTGACGACCGTGCTGCCGGGGCTGATGCGCACCGGCTCGCACCGGGGCGCGCGCTTCAGCGGTCAGGCGGGGCGCGAGTACGCGTGGTTCGCGGCCGCGGCGGGACTGCCGCTGCTGTCGATGGACGCCGAGCGGGCCGCGCGGGCGATCGTCCGCGCCGCCGAGCGCGGCCGGCCGGAGCTGGTGCTGACCGCCCTGGCCAAGGCGGGCGTGCGGCTGCACGGCGTGGCGCCGGCGACGACGACCCGAGCGCTGTCGCTGGCCGCCCGGCTGCTGCCCGGCCCCGGACCGGACCCGCGGCACCTGGTGCCCGGGCACGAGGCCGCCCACGAGACGGGCTCGGCGGCGCTGGGCCGGCTGACGGTCCTCAACGACCGCGCCGCCGACCGTTACAACCAGCACGCCGCCTGAGGAGGCGGAGGTCGAAAGGCGTTCCGGCGCCAAGGCGCAGCGGACCTGGATCAAGGCCAACGCGCGGGCGACCGCCGAGGCCCGCCGCTGAGGCCGCGACTCACTTCCCGTGCCGGGTCAGTTCTCGCGCCGGGTCACTTATCGCGGGGGTGCTGCTTGCGCGGGGAGTCCTCGTCGTGCTCCAGCGCCTCGGGGTCCCGCCACTCCTCCGATCGCGTCATGCGGCCCGTGCGGGCCTGGTGCTGCGTCGCCTTCTTCAGTTCGTCGTCCTTCTTGGGGCCGTGCTTGCTGCTGCGCTCCATGACCACACCGTTCCTTGTCCAGGACCGTTCCGCCAGGACCGTTCCGTGTCCAGGGGGCCGGGGGCTCCCTCTCGTCCCCAGCCTAGGCGGCGTTCGCCCGGGCGGCGCGGCGGCCAGGACCTGGCCGAAGGCGGGGGCGGGTCCCCGGCACCCGGGCGGGCGGGCCGTTCCAGCAGCCGGATGTCGGCCTCCAGGCCGGGTGGCAGCGGGCGGCGGCGCGCGAGGGCGGCCGGGAGACGGGCCAGGGTCTCGGACAGGGCCGCGCGGGTCCCGGGTCCCGGTGGGCCGTCGCGGCGACGGCGAGGGTGGTCGCGCATGAGGCGGACGGCGCGGGACAGGGCGCCGGGCGCCCACCAGGAGTCGTCGTCGCTGAAGGCCGCGAAGGGCGTGGTCAGGCTCAGCACGCCGTGGGCCCGAGCGGGGCGCGGACCATGGCGGCGGTGCCGTCAGTGGAGGCGTCGTCGACCACGACGATCTCGGGGTTCTCGGGGAGGGCGGTGAGCCGGCCGAGGGCGGTGGCGAGCCGGTCGGCGCGGTCGCGGGTGGCTACGACGACGCCGACGGAGGCGTGCCGGGCGGTCACGGAACGCCTCCGGCCGGGGGTCCCGCCCGCTCGTCCCGTTCCGGCTCCGGGCGCCGCATGAGGGGCCGCTTCTTCCCGCCGCGGGCCGCGCCGTCGGTGCCGTCGCTCACCAGCAGGCGCATCGGCTCATGAACGCGGCCCAGGGTGCGGCGTCGGACAGCCGCCGGTAGGGGGCCTCGCGCTCGAAGCCCCTGGTCTCGCCGGGCCTGCGCGCCCGCAGGGCATGCGCGAACGCCGCCGGCTCCGGGAGTCAAACCAATACGGGCCGCGATCGTGTGATCGCGGCCCGGAGCGGTTCCGGTCAGGCGGCTGTCTGGAAGGCGGGCTCGGCGGCCCGTACAGGGGCGACGACGGCAGGGACCGCCGTGGTGCGGCGGCGGGCGAGGGTGCCGGCGCCGATGACGGCGACGATCACCACACCACCGATCACCAGCGCGCCGCGCTCACCGGCGCCCTGCACCAGCAGTCCCAGCATCGGCGGCCCGGCAAGGCTCCACCCGGTGCTCACGCTCCGCCACACGCCCAGCACCCGGCCGCGCATGTGCGCCGGAGGATCGGTCTGCAGCACGGTGGTGGTCGCGGTGTCGACGACCGACTCGGCGATGGCCATGGGCACGACCATCAGCAGCAGCATGCCGAGGACGGGGCTGAGCCCGGCCACGATCTGCAGCACGGCACCGGCCGCCGCCAGCAGCGCCACCAGCCGGACCGTGGGCCTGCGCAGCCGCCCGGCCACGACGGCGCCGACGATGCCGCCGACGGCGAGCAGGGCGGAGACCAGGCCGTAGGCACCCGCGCCGCCGTGCAGCGGGCCGGTGACCAGGGTGGCCAGGGTGAGCTGGTAGTTACGGCCCAGGACCGCGCTCACCGCGCCGATCACGGCCAGCGCCACCAGGGTGCGGCGGCTGAAGAAGAACGCCAGACCCCCACGGGTGTCCGCCTCCCGCTCGGCGGGCACCACCGCGGCGGGCTGCGGGTGCAGGCGCAGGAAGGGGATGACGGCGGTCACGAAGAGGAACGACAGACCGTTGACCACATACGCGCCCGCCGTGCCGATCACGGCGATGCCCACGGCGGCCAGGGCGGTGCCCGCCAGCCGGCCGACACTGTGCACCACCGAGCCGAGCGCGATCGCGGAGGGAACGTCCCGCTCGGGGACGAGATCGTTGCCCAGCAGCGAGGTCGCCGGGCCGTCGACGGTGGCGATCAGACCGGTGACCGCCGACAGGCCCATCAGCACCGGCAGGGACAGCTCGCCGAAGGCCACCAGCGCGGCCGTGGTGAAGGCCACCAGCGCCAGCATCGCCTGGCTCACCGCCGCGGTCAGCTTCCGCGGCCAGCGGTCCACCACCGCGCCACCGAGGAGACCGAACAGCAGACCCGGCGCGGCCTGCACCGACAGCGACAGCCCCGTCGCCGCGGCCGAGCCCGTCAGCTGCAGGACCAGCAGGTTCTGCACGGTCAGCTGCATCCACGTGCCCAGGTTCGACACCAGATTCGCCGCCGACCACCACCGCATACTCCGGCTGCGCAGACAACGCCACGCCGACCGATCACCAGAAACACCAAAACCGGCATGACGACGGAAACCACGGAAACTACGGAAGGGGAAGCGCAAAGGTCCGGTCCGGAGGTCGGGGCAGCGGGCCGGCCACCAACGCACCCCCGTCCGGGGCAGCGAGCACCCCACAGGGCACGGGCCGGGAAAACGCCGGGCCCGGCCCTCTCAGGGCGGCTCCGGCATCCCCGACATGGTCACAAGCGCTTCCCCACCCGGGGAAGCGCGTCCGATATGCGGTGGCTCACACCATGGAAACGCCCTGCTCACGGCCTGCCGGGGTGCCCCAGGTCACGCGGCCGCCGACGCCGGCGTCAGCAGCGTCTTGACCATCCCGTCCCCCTTGGCCTGGAACGTCCGGTACGCCTCGGGAGCGTCCTCCAGCGGGAGGACGTGCGTCGCGAAGCCCTCGACGCCGAGCGTGTCCGCGTCGTCCAGCAGCGGGAGGATCTCCCCCGCCCAGCGCCGGACATTGGCCTGGCCCATGCGCAGCTGCACCTGCTTGTCGAAGAGCGTCATCATCGGCATCGGGTCGGTCATGCCGCCGTACACGCCGGAGACGGAGACGGTGCCGCCTCGCCGTACGATCGCGATCGCGGTGTGGAGCGCCGCCATGGCGTCGACGCCGGCGTGTTCCATCAGCTTCCGCGCCCATGGGCCGGGCAGCAGCCCGGTGAACTGCTGGGCGGCCTTCCAGCCGGGTGAGCCGTGTGCCTCCATGCCGACGGCGTCGATGACCGCGTCGGTCCCCCGGCCCTCGGTCAGCTCCTGGACGGCGGCGACCACGTCGCCGCCGTCGGCGCTGTGGTCGCGCAGGTCGAGCGTCGTGACGCCGCGCGCGGCGGCCCGGGCGAGCCGTTCGGGCACCAGGTCCACGCCGATGACCAGGCCGGCGCCGCGGTGGAGGGCGATCCGGGCGGCCATGTCGCCGATCGGCCCCAGGCCCAGGACCGTCAGGCTGCCGCCGGGCGGGACGGCCGCGTACTCCACGGCCTGCCAGGCCGTGGGCAGGACGTCGGAGAGGTAGACGTACCGCTCGTCCGGCGGCCCGTGCGGCACGCTGACGGGCATGGTGTCTCCGAACGGGACGCGCAGGAACTCGGCCTGCGCGCCGGGGACCTGGCCGTAGAGCTTGCTGTAGCCGAACAGCGCGGCACCCTTGTCGTGCGACCGCACCTGGGTGGTCTCGCACTGCGACTGCAGGCCCTGGTCGCACATGAAGCAGTTCCCGCACGCGATGTTGAAGGGCACGACGACCCTGTCGCCGGCGGCGACGGCGGTGACGTCGGGGCCGGTCTCCTCGACGATGCCGATCGGCTCGTGACCGAGGATGTCCCCCGTTTCCAGGAAGGGCCCGAGGACTTCGTAGAGGTGGAGGTCCGAGCCGCAGATCCCGGTCGAGGTGACGCGGACGATCACATCCGTGGGTTCCTCGATCCGGGGGTCGGGAACGGTCTCCACGCGGACGTCACGCTTCCCGTGCCAGGTCAGAGCCTTCATGTCAGCTCCCTCGTGCTGCCTCGTGCGCGTTCGGAAGCCGGAACTCCGGCCTCTCCAGCTCACGCCCCGCGCCCTGCGGCCGCAACCCGGGTCAGCCGCCGTCGACGCCTCCCGCGCGTGCCACCACCCGGTACGCGTTGGAGAACCGGGTGCGGCGGACGAGCGGGGCCGTGAGCTGCTCGAAGACGAAGGCGGCGATCAGCAGGGGAACGGCCGCCCGGAAGAGGGCGGGGCGCAGGACCCGCCGGAGCGGACCGGGCGGGGCGGGGTGCCAGGGGGCGTCGTCCCGGGGCAGGAACCGGCTCAGGGCGAGGAGGACCGCGCCGGCCAGGTCGACGGGGATGTGGGGTTCCCGCCGGTCGACGGCGACGACGGTGCAGCCCAGCGACTCCAGTTCGGCGCACAGATTGGCCAGGGGGATGAGGTGGAGGTGCTGCGGCTGGAAGTACGGGACCCACCAGCGGCCGAGGATCCTGGCCGTGAGGCACTCGGGGTCGGGCACCTCGATCACCAGGTGGCCGCCCGGTTCGAGGACCGCGAGGGCGGCGGCGAGCTCCTGGCGCGGGTCCGGGGTGTGTTCGAGGCAGTGGAACATGCTGACCACGTCGTAGCGGCCCGCCAGCTTGGGCGCGAGGTCGGTGAGCCGGCCCCGGTGGCCTTCGGTGACGCGGCCGAGGCGCTCGGCGTGCTCCACGCCCTCGCCGATGTCCAGGCCGTCGAAGACGGTGGACGGGTGGATCTCCCGGGCGGCCTGTGGGAAGTGGCCCTTGCTGGTGCCGACGTCCAGCCAGCGCTTCGGTCGGCGGAACGGGAGGACGGAGCGGGCGGCGGCGAGGTAGCGCTTGCGGGTGAATCCGGCGTCGGCGATGCCTTTGAGGGCTTCGCCGCTGAAGCCGTCGTAGAAGTCCCGGTAGTAGAAGTCGAGGCCGTCCGCCGTGAGCCGGGGGTTCTGGAAGGAGTGGGCGCAGTCGCGGCACTGGTCGAGGACGAAGGTTCCGGGCTTGCGCTGGAGCAGGTCGACGGTGCGCAGCCGGGTACGCAGCCGGGCCGATCCGCACCAGGGGCACTCGGTGCTGCGGGGGTGGTGGAAGCGCTCCGTGCCCAGGGCGAGTTCGCGCTGGTAGGCGGGGCGGAGGCGGGCGGCCTCGGCGCGTCGGTCCATGGGTTTCACCGTCTTTCGGGTCGTGCGGCGCGGGCCGCCAGTCGTTCGAGGTGCGCTGCGGCTGCCCGGCTGCCTCCGGCCGCGTGGAAGGAGTCACGGACGCGGTGGGCGGCCGCCCGGTACCGGGGATCGGTGAGGACGTCGTCCAGCGCGGCTCCGATGGTGTGCCGGTCATCGCGGCCGAAGCGCACCCGGACGCCGGCGCCCGCCGCCGTGACCTGGGTGGCGACCACGGGCTGGTCGTCCCGGATCGGCGCGACGACGAGGGGCACCCCGTGCCACAGGGACTCCGCGACGGTGTTGTGCCCGGCGTGGCAGACGACGGCCGACGCCCGTTCCATCAGGGCGAGTTGGGGCAGCCGGGTGGCGGTCAGCACGTCGTCGTCGGACATCCCGCCGAGTGCGCCGCCCGGGTCGGCGATCACCGCCTGCGTGGTGCGGGCCCGCGCGCGTACGGCCACGGCGCACTCGGTGAGGAAACGGTCGCCGGTATCGGTGTTGGCGGTGCCCAGGGAGACGAGCACGGTGGCCCGGCCCGGGTCCAGCCATTCCCAGGGGAAGGGGACGCCGGGGGTGCGGGTGGCCGGGGCGGGTCCCACGTAGCGGCTCTGCGGCCGGTGGACCGGGGGCTCGCCCGCCAGCGCTCCGGTGGTGAAGACCAGGACGAGGTGCGGTGAGAAGCGCGGGTCGTGGGTGTACGCCGGGTCGCCGAGGGAGGTGCGCAGGCCGCCGAGCAGCCCCGCGATCCACTCCTCGACCTTGGGCGTCGCGGTGAGCGCGGCGGAGAACTCGGCGGGGGTCGTGGCCGAGGTGGCCCAGGGGACGCCGAGCCGTTCGGCGGTCAGAGCGCCGGCCAGCGCCTGCTGGTCGGCGACGAGCACGTCCGGGCGGAAGGCGGCGACGGCCTCCCGCACGCCGGGCGCCATGGCCGTGGCGAGCGGCCCCAGGAAGTCCTCCCACAGGAAGCGCAGCGCGGCGAAGCCACGCAGTGCCGGCGGTCTGCGCACTTCGCGGAGGGTCGCGCAGGGGTACGTCCGCGCGTCGGGCCCGGCCCACTCCCGGATGAGCTCGGGGCAGCCGGCCCAGCCCACCCGGTGGCCGCGTCCGGCGAGTTCGGCCGCGACGCCGGCGGCCGGATTGATGTGTCCCACGAGCGGTGGCACGACGAAGAGGAAGCGCCGGCGCCTCTCTCCAGGACCGTTCATGTCCTTGCCGCCGCCCCGGCCCGGTGCCCCGAGCCGAGCCAGTCCACGAGGATTCCGGCGACCGTCCGGGGTGCTTCGACGAGGACGGAGTGGCCGTACCCGTCGACGCGCACGGTGCGGCAGTCGGGAAGCAGGGACTCCAGGTGGGGTGCCGTCTCCGCGAGGTCGGAGGCGCCGCCGTAGACGGCGAGGACGGGCACGTCGAGGGTGCGCCAGCGGTCCTCGGCGGGAACGCGGCTGGCCGCGATGTCCTCGGCGGCTGTAGTGCCGTGCAGCAGCGGGCAGGATCGGCGGCCCAGTCTCGCCTCGTGCCCGCCGTAGTGCTCCGCGAGCCAGGGCAGGGCCCGTTCGTCGCGCAGCCGCCGCGCCGCGTCGGCGAGGATGCCGCTGAGTTTCCCGGCCCAGGCCGGGGTGGGCGGTTCCGACTCGACGACGAGGACGCTGGCGAGCCGGCCCGGGTGGTGGAGCGCGTAGTCGAGGGCGACGGTGCCGCCGAAGGACGTCCCGACGAGGTGGACGTCGCCGGACGGGCGCAGGCCGTCGAGGAGGGCGGCGAGGTCGCCGGTGAAGTCCTCCAGGCGGTAGCCGCTGGCGGGGCGCTCGCTGCGGCCGTGCCCGCGCTGGTCGTACATCACCACCTGGTGCCCGGCGGCGGCACAGGCGGGGGCGACGGTGAAGTAGTAGCTGGCGAGGTTGTCCATCGCGATGCCGTGCACCAGGACGACGGTGGCCCCGCCGGGCCGCCCCATGCGGGTCACGTTCAGCCGTGGGGAGCGGACCGCCGTCACCGCAGGCAACCGGCGACGTAGCGGACGACCTGCCCGACGGAGAGCCCGATGATCTCCGGCAGTTCGAGGGAGGCGAAGAACCGGGGGAAGTCGACGCGGTCGCCGTACCGGCTCCCGAGCAGGCCGGTGAGCGTCACCAGGTCGATCGACTCCAGGTCCAGGTCCTCGACGAACCGCGTGTCCATGGTGAGGGGCGTGGCCGCCAGCTCGACCGGGTCGAGCACGGCGGACATGGCCTCGGTGAGCGCGGTGAGGACCTCGGCCTCGTCCGGGCCATGGGCCGGGGCGGACGCGTCGGGGGTGGGGGTGGTGGTCACGGGGTGTTCTCCTCCTGGTGCTGCCGGGGGTGGTCGTCGGCCTCGTCCCCGGTCCGGGTGGCGTCCTCGGTCCAGGCGACGACGTACCGCCGGGGACGCAGGCCGGAGGGGTTGGCCGTCTCGGCGAAGGACACGGAGTGGACGCGGCCGGAGGGTGCGCGCACGGTCGTCCGGCCGTCCTCGTCCAGGCGCACCCGGAAGTCGCGCGGCCGCCCCATCAGCCCGGTGCCTTCCGCCTTGGCCGCGGCCTCCTTGGCCGCCCAGACGCGGGTGAGGGCCCGCGGCCCGCCGCCGAGCCGGTCGAGGAGCGTCTGTTCGTCGTCGGCGAGGACGGCGTCGCGGGTGGCCGCCGGCCGCTCGCGGATCTCCTCGATGTCGATGCCGACGGGCGCGGCACCGGCCGGGCGGACGAGGGCGACGGCGGCCTCTTCGCAGTGGGCGAGCGACAGGGCGAGCGGCGGGAGCTCCCGGCCGTGGACGCCTTCCGGGTGCGGCCGTCCGTCAGCGTCGTTGCGGACGCGGATCTCGGCGGGGAAGACCGGCCCCGCGCCGCGTTGCCACAGGTGGTGGCGGACGGCGTCCTTGGCGGCGATCCGGCCGAGCAGCCATTGCCGTCTGCCGCGCGGCGGCCGCTCCGCGTAGGCCCGGCGCTCGGCGCGGCCCATCAGGTTGCGCACCGTCAGCTCGCGGGAGGCGGGATCGGGCCAGTGGTCGAAGACCAGATGCCAGCCGCCGTCCCGCGCCTGGGCCACGGTGCTGTGCCCGGGCCGCCGCCGGATGCCCTCGGTGACGGCCGGCGAGTCGAACCGGCGGTCCGCCCAGCCACGGATCTCGCACCAGACCGTGCCGTCGCGGCCGAGCTGGAGGTCGGCCGTCAGCAGGGTCTCCGTGAGCGAGGTGACGCGGATGTGGCAGTCGACGCGCGTGCCGGGGGCCGGTTCCGGGCCGTGGAAGCGGATGTCGCGGATCCCGGAGGGCAGCACGACGGTGCGGTCGGCGCGGGTGGCCATGAGCCAGTAGCCCAGCAGTTGCCCCGCGTTGTCGAGCAGCGCGCCGGGGGCGGGCGGGGCGGTGAGCACGCCGCGTACGTGCCGGTCGCCGAGCGCGGTGACGGCGGTGACGCCGCGGAAGAGCGGGCCGTGGAACATCCACCGCTCCTCGTACATCCGCCGGGCCGAGACCGTGGGCACGGATTCGCCCGCCGGTACGGGCCAGGCGGCGGGTGGTGCCGGGTGGCGGGGCGCGGTCTCGACGTCGGCGCGCGCGTACCGGCCGAGCTCGACGTGCCGGCGGTCCGCCCGTCGCCCGTCCGGGGCCACGGTCACGGGTACGTCGACGGGCGGCTCGGCGGCCAGCCATTCGAGGAACCGGGCGTCCCGCACGGCCACCGGTGTGCCGCCCCCGGCGGCCGCCACCGCGTCGGTCATGTGCCGGACGAGCGTCGTGGCGGGCACGACGGGCCAGCGGTCGCCGAGGTCGGGCCAGCCCGGTCGTTGGGCGAAGAAGCAGTGGTCCACCAGGTAGGGCATGGTGTCCAGGCTCACCCGTAGCACGGGACCACGATGGACGGCGGCCGTCCCGGCCTCGGGCCGGGCGCCCGGCCCGGCGGGCGGCGGGCCGGACGCGGCCCGGGAGGCCGGACCGGAGGCCGGACCACGCACCGGGCCACGCGCCGGGCCGGGGGCCGGACCGGGGGCCGGACCACGCACCGGGCCGGAGGCCGGGCCAGACGCCGGGCCGGGCAGCGGGCCGGAGTCGGCACTGGACGCCGGGCCGGGCACCGGACCCGACGCCGGGTCGAGCATCGATCCGGGCGCCGGGCCGCCGCCTGCCGCGCGCGGGGCGGGCGCCACCGCGTGGCGGGGTGTCTCCAGGGCCGTGAAGACGGCCGTGGCGGCGTCGGCCGTCTCGGCCAGCAGGTCCCGCAGCTCCCCCGCCTCGGGGAAACGCCCGGCCACCGCGTCCAGCCGGTCCGGCCCGCCGAGGGATCCTCTCAGAGATCCGCTGAGGGCCGTGCGCAGCCGGTCCCGTGTCGCGGGCTTCAGGGACACGGGGCCGGCGTCCAGCGCCAGTCGCACCCCGGCTCGTGCGCCGGTCCGTCCGCCGGTGGGCAGGGCGCGGAAGTCGGGGTCCGCCCCGAACGCCCACAGCCCGGCCACGACCCGGCTCAACTGGGGCAGGGCGCCCCGGCGGGCGTGCACCGCCGTGACCGCCAGGTGCTCCCGCTCGCCGAGCGTGTCGCCCACCAGGGCGGGCAGTTGGCCCTCGCCGGCCTGGACGAAGGCCCGGAACCCGGCGGCGTGAAGGGCGTCGACGAGGCCGCGGAAGCGGACCGGCTCCAGCAGGTGGCGCACGAACAAGTCCCGCACCGCCGGGGGGTCGTCGGGGAAGGGAGCGCAGGTCGTGCCCGACCACACCGGCGTCGTGGCCCGGTGGAGGGTGAAGCGCTCCATCGTCTCCCGGATCGGCCCGAGGTACGGCGCCAGCATGGGCGTGTGGAAGCCCGAGGCGAAGGGCAGCCGTCGGCCGGTCACGCCCTCGGCGCGCAGCCGTTCGGTCACGGCCGCCACGTGCCGCGCCGGGCCGCAGACGACCGTCTGGTGGGGCGCGTTGTCGTGGGAGAGGACGACCTCCGGCACCCCCGCCAGGGCCGCCGCGACCCGGGCGGCGGGCGCGCCGAAGGTCACGTAGGCCAGGTCCGGCACGTGGAGCGCCCCGGGGTCGAACGTCCGCAGGAACCCTTCCACCTCGCCGTCGGCGAAGATGCCGCCGACGCCCATCGCCGCCCATTCGCCGACGCTGTGGCCGGCCAGGGCCTCGGCCTCGATGCCGCACCGCCGCAGCACGGCGGCCAGCAGCCGTCCGCTGTCGACGACGGCGGCGCCGTGCTCCGCCACGTCACCGACCCGGGCCGTCCCCCAGCGGGGGCGGGGCAGCCCGAAGTGGCGGGCGAGGTCGTCACCCCGGTCCGTGAAACGCGCTTCCAGGCCGGGGAAGAGGAAGGCGGTGCGCCCACCGCCGGCCGGTCCGAGCACCGGCCGGGGCGCGAACCACACGTCGCGCCGGCCGCCCCACGCCCGGCCGCGCGCGACCAGCTTCCGGGCCAGGGCGAGCCGCTCGGCGCTCGGCCCGGCCACCACCAGCCGCGCGCCTCCCGTACCCGTGCTCGGGACGCGCAGACTCGGGTCGTCGGCGTCGAGCAGCGCGCGCAGCTCCTCGGGCGTGCCGGCGGCGAGGCGCAGCACCGGTTCGGGCTCGGTCACGGCCGTGGTCACCGCACCGGCGCGCGGGCGGACCGGGCCGGGGGCTGTTCCGCGGGCCGGGCCGGGTGGCGGGCGGAACTCCTCCAGCACCACGTGGGCGTTGATGCCGCCGAAGCCGAAGGCGTTGACCCCGGCCCGCCGGGTCTCCGCCTCCCAGGGGCGCGCCTCGGCGGCCGGGCGGAAGCGCGTGGCGAGCAGGTCCGGGTGGGGGTCCTCGCAGTGGAGGGTGGGCAGGAGCGTCCGCCGGTGGAGGGCCAGCGCGGCCTTGATCAGGCCCGCCGCCCCCGCCGCCGGCATGGTGTGGCCGATCATCGACTTGACCGAGCCGATCACCGCGTCGGGAGCGGCGGGAGCGCCGGGAGAGCCGGGAGCGTCCGCGCCGTCCGGCGGGCCGAAGACCCGGCGCAGCGTGGCGATCTCGGCGGCGTCCCCCTGCGGCGTCCCGGTGCCGTGCGCCTCCAGCAGGCCGATCGACCCCGGGGCGCGGGGGTCCACGCCCGCCGCCTCCCAGGCGAGCCGCACCGCCCGTACCTGGCCGTCGGGGTCCGGCGTCACCAGGCTCGCGGTGCGCCCGTCACCGGCCACCCCGGCCCCGCTCACCACCGCGTACACCCGGTCGCCGGCGCGTACGGCGTCCGCCAGCCGTTTGAGGACGACGACGCCCGTCCCCTCGCCGATGAGCACCCCGTCCGCCTCCCGGTGGAAGGGACGGATCCGCTGCGACGGGGACAGCGCTCCGAGCCGGGCGAAGACGGACCACAGCGTCACGTCGTGGCAGTGGTGCACGCCGCCCGCCAGCATCACGTCACAGCGCCCGGCGGCCAGTTCCGTGATCGCCTGCCGCACCGCCAGGAGCGACGAGGCGCAGGCCGCGTCGACCGTGTACGCGGGGCCGCGCAGGTCCAGGCGGTTGGCGACGCGCGAGGCGGCGAAGTGGGGCACGAGCCCGATCACCGAGCCGGGGTCGTCCGGTCCGAGCGCCTCCTCGAAGGCGGCGCGGACCCGCGCCAGGCGCTGCTCGCCGAGCTCGGGCAGCAGCTCCCGCAGCGTGCGGACCAGTTGCCCGGCGGTGCGCACCCGCTGGTCGAGGCGGGCGAGCCCGGCCGTCAGATAGCCGCCGCGGCCCAGTACCACCCCGGCGCGGGTCCGGTCGCTCGTGGCCAGGCCGCCCGCGTCCGCGAGCGCGGCGGCGGCCGTGTGGAGGGCGATGAGCTGATCGGGTTCGGTGGCCGGGACGGCGCCGGGCATGATGCCGAACGCGGCCGGGTCGAAGCCGGCCAGCCGGTCGTCGACGAACCCGCCGCGCCGGCAGTAGATGGCGTCGGGCCCGTATGCCTCCTGGTCCCAGCGGCCCTCGGGGACCTGGGAGACGGCGTCGACGCCGGTGACGAGGTTGTGCCAGTACTGTTCGAGGCCGTCCGCGCCGGGCAGGGTCACCGCCATGCCGACGATGGCCACGGGTGTCTGTCCCACTGTCACGGCTGCCACCCCGGGGCGGCGTGGACGACCTCGTCCGTGTCGTCGTCGCCCCACGCGAGTTCGCCGAGCAGTGCCGCGACGCCCTCCTCCGGGGCGATCAGGCCGATGCCGCGCCGCGCGTACTCTCGGGCGAGCTCGGGGCCCACCATCCCGCCGTGTTCGGCGTCGGGGGCCCACGGCCCCCAGTGCACCGTGAGCGCGCGGGCGCCCGTGGCCCGCCGCCACCGCCGGCCCAGGACGGCGAGCGCGTCGTTGGCGGCGGCGTAGTCGGCCTGGCCGCGGTTGCCGGAGACGGCCGCGACGGATCCGAACAGCACGACGAACCGGGGTGGTTCGGGGATCCGGCGGAGCGCGGTGAGCAGCGCGCGGGCCCCTTCCGTCTTGGTCTCGTACACCCGGCGGAAGGAAGCCGGGTCCTTGTCGGCGATGAGTTTGTCCTCGACGATCCCGGCGGCGTACACCACGCCGTCGATCCGCCCGTGGCGGGCGTGGGTCTCCTTGACCGCCTGCTCGACGGCCTCCGCGTCCCGCAGGTCGACGGTGCGGTAACCGGCCTGTCCGCCGGCGGCGCGGATCCGGTCGAGGGTCGCGACGGTCCCGCGCCGGGCCGTGATCAGGCCCACCTCGCGTTCGATCCCGGCCGGACCGAGGCGGCCGTGCGCGGCCAGCGCCGCTCGCAGCGCGGCCCGGCCGCTGACGCCCGCCGTGCCCGGTGGCTCCGCGGCGTCGATGTCGCCGGTGCGGCCGAGCAGTTCCACCCGGCAGCCGGAGGCGGCGGTGAGCGCGACGGCGAACCGCGAACCGATCCCCCGCGCGCCACCCGCGAACAACACGACGGCCTCGGGCCCGAGCCCAAGCCGACCGACGGCCTGCCGGGCGACGGCCGACCGGTCAGTCCCTCGCCGGGCGGCCACCGGCCCGTCAAGCGTGGCCACCGGGCCCGACGCAGCCACCGCGCCCGGCGCCGCCACCGGGCCCGGTACCGCCGACCGGGCCGGCGTGGCCTCGCGGGGCTCGGCGACGGCCAGGCGGCGACCGCGTTCGGCGCGTTCGATGACGGGTGCGCGGTCCGGTGCGAGCAGTTCTCCGAGGATCGCGTCGACGACCTGCGCGGCGGACCATTCCCGGGGGACGGACACGACGCGGGCGGTCGTCCCCGGGTATTCGCGCGCCACGGTGCGGAAGAAGCCGCCCAGCCCGGCGTCCCCCCGGTCGCCGGGGTCCGCCTGGCGTACGCAGAGCAGCCAGCGCGGTCCGCGCCGCAGCAGTTCCTGGTAGCGGGGGAAGGTGTCCGGCAGCACGGAGCCCGCCGCCTCCTCGCCGGGGCCGACGAGGTGGATCACCCCGTCCGGCCGGCCGGAGTCCTCGGCCGTGTCGCCGCCGGACAACGTGACGCGCGCCTCCAGCTCCCGCAGCCGCCCGGCGAGGGCCTCCGCAAGAGGGCCGTTCTCGTTGTCGAGGACGAGGAAACGGCTGTCCCGCAGCACCGTGGAGCCGTCCGCCGCAGGCGCGTCGTCAAGGGGCACGGAGCGCAGGACGTACCGCCCGGGAGCGGTACCCGTCGTACCGGTACCAACCGCCTCCGCGGGGACGGCAGAGAGGGCGGACGCGGGCCGCTCCCCCGCCCGCGCCGTCAGCCATTCGGCGATCTCCACCGCGGTGCGGGCCCGGGCCAGCGCCTCCACGTCGGTGTCGGCGGCCGACGGCAGTTCCAGCCCCGCCCGTGCCAGCCGCTGCACGAGCTCGCCCGCGATCTCCGTCCGCTTGATGGAGTCCACACTGAGGTCGGCCTCCAGATCGAGGTGGGGCTCGATCATCTCCCGTGGATAGCCGGTCCGTTCACTGATCACCGACAGTACGGTGCCCAGCACGTCGGGCCGGTCGGCCGCGGGCCGACCCCCGGACGCGGCGGGGACGTCGGCCACGGCCGGCACCCGCTCGGGGACGGTCACGGGAACCGCGCCGTCGTCTCGCCGCCGATCGCCCAAGTACGCGAGCAGCACGTCCCGCTGCGCCGCCACCGCCTCGCGGCTGCCGCGCAGGAACTCCCTCAGCAGCGCCTCGCCGGACCCGGCCGCCGGGCCGGAGCTCACGGCCCGCCCCACAGCCGCGAGCTCCGGCCCGGGACCTCCGGACCGCGCCGGCCTCAGCGCTCCCGGCGGGAACGCGCCCTCCGCCGTCCGGACCAGATGGCCGTCCACGATCCACCCCGGCCGCTCCGGCAGCCGCTCCGGATCGGCCACGACCGCGTCCCGCCCCGCGAACAGGGCCGCCGCGTCGACCGGTACGCCGCCCGACACGGCCAGCCGGGCCAGCGACTCCAGGTGCCCGCGCAGCCCCGCGTCGGCGTGCGGCTCGAAGGGCACGGCCAGGTGCGGGCGGTCGCCGAGCGTGGCGCGGACGAGCCCGGTGAGGGCCGTGCCCGGGCCCGCCTCGACGAAGACGCGGGCACCGGCCTCGTACATCGCCTCGATCTGCTCGGCGAACCGCACCGGCGCCGTGATCTGCCCGGTCAGCCGGGCCCGCGCACCGGCCGCGTCCGCCGGGTACGGGGCCGCCGTCTCGTTGGACCACACCGGGAACTCCGGGGCCCGAAAGGGGCGTTCGGCGAGCACCGCGCCGAACGCGCCCGCCGCCCCCTCCATCACCGGGCTGTGGAAGGCGCACGCCACATCGAGCCGGCGGGCCCCGAAGCCCGCGTCCTCCAGCGCCGCCACCCCGAGCCGCACCGCCTCCTCCGGGCCCGAGACGACCGTCTGGGCCGGGGAGTTACGGGCGGCGATCACCACCCGGCCGGCCAGTCCGGCGGCCTCCAGCACAGCCTCGACCTCCGCCGCTCCCGCCGGCACGGCCGCCATGGCGCCCGGCTCGTCACCCGCCGCCGCTGCCATCGCCCCGGCCCGCAGCGCGCTCAGCTCCGGCAGGGCGTCGGCGGGGAACACACCGGCCGCGCACAGCGCCACGAGCTCCCCGTACGAATGCCCCGCCGCCATCGCCGGGCGGATCCCGAGCTCGGCCAGCACGTCGTGGACGGCCAGACAGGCCGCGCCGAGGGCCGGCTGCGCGTTGCGCGTATCGGCGAGCCGGCGCCGCCGCGCCTCGCGCTCGTCCGGCCCGAACGCGGCCGGCGGGAACATCCGGGACACCGGAGCGCCGCGCAGATGCCGGCGCGTCTCCGGGAACGCGACGAACAGCTCGGCCAGCATGCCGGGCCGCTGGCTGCCCTGCCCCGGGAACAGGAACGCCGTCTCCCCCGCGACCCGCTCGGGCCCGGGCAGGAGCACGCCCGGCCCTGACCGCCCGGCCAGCGCGGCCCTCAGCAGCCCGGGCAGTTCGGCCGGGGACGACGCGACCACCGCCGCGGTGACCGGCCCGGCCGCCGTGTCCGCCGCCCGGCGTGCCGCCGTCAGCGCCAGATCGCGCAGCCGCCACGGCCGCCACACCGCCTCCGCGTCGCCGGCGTCGCGGATCGCGTGGGACTCGTTCGTCTCCGCCAGCCGCAGCAGGTCCTCGATCGCCGCGTCGCCGCGGAAGAGGAACAGCTCCGCCGGCCAGCCGCCGACATGCCGCCGTGGCGGCACGTCGTCCCCGCCCTCCAGCACCACGTGGTAGTTGGTGCCGCCGAAGCCGAAGGCGCTGACGCCGGCCACGCGCTCGGCGGCCGGCTCCGCCGCCCAGGGCAGCGCCCGGTCGTGGAAGACGAACGGGCTGCTGTCCGCCCGCCACGCCGGATCGGGCCGCCGCAGGTGGAGCGTCGGCGGCCGCACCCCGGTGTGGAGCGCCAGCGCCGTCTTGATCAGCCCGGCCAGGCCGGCGGCGCACTTCGTGTGGCCGATCTGCGATTTCACCGAACCGGCCACGCACCCGCCCGGCTCCGCGCCGGCCGCCGCGAACACCTCCGACAGCACGCCCAGTTCCGTGCGGTCGCCGACCGCCGTGCCGGTGCCGTGCGCCTCCAGCAGGCCGACGCGGGCCGGGGAGATCCGGGCCTGCGCGTAGGCCCGCTCCAGGGCCGTGCGCTGCCCCTCCGGCCGTGGCGCGGTCAGCCCGAGCGACCGGCCGTCGCTGGACGAGCCGACGCCCTTGACCACCGCGTAGACCCGGTCCCCGGCGCGGCGCGCGTCCGCCAGGCGCTTCAGTACGAGGCACGCGACGCCCTCGCCCAGCGCGATGCCGTCCGCGTCGGCGTCGAACGTACGGCAGCGGCCGGTGGGGGACAGCGCGCGCACCGACGAGAAGAGCAGGTAGTCGTTGATCCCGTTGTGCAGGTCCGCTCCCCCGCACAGGGCGACGTCCGCGGCTCCCGTCACCAGTTCCTTGCACGCGGCGTCGAGCGCGGCCAGCGAGGAGGCGCAGGCCGCGTCGACGGTGAAGTTGGCCCCGCCGAGCCCGAGCCGGTTGGCGATCCGGCCCGAGACGACGTTGGCCAGCATGCCCGGGAACGAGTCCTCGGTCAGCCGTGGCAGCCGCTCCTCCAGCTCCTTCGGGAGCCGCCCGCCCAGATAGGACGGCAGGACGGTCCGCAGGGTGATCGCGTGGGACAGATCGCTGCCCGCCTCCGCGCCGAAGACGACGCACGTACGGTCGCGCGGGAACGCCCGGTGCTCGTACCCGGCGTCCGCCAGGGCCCGGCGGGCCGCTTCCAGGGCCAGCAGCTGCACGGGCTCGACGGAGGCGAGCGAGGAGGGCGGGATGCCGTAGCGGAGGGGGTCGAAGGCGATGCCGGGCAGGAAGCCGCCCCACTTGGACGCCGAGACGTCCCCGGCCCGGGCGCCCTCGCCGTGGTGCAGCGCCGGGTCCCAGCGCGAGGCGGGCACCTCGGTGACGGCGTCGGCGCCGCCCAGGACATTGGCCCAGAACGCCGGCAGGTCGGGCGCGCCGGGGAACATGCAGGCCATCCCGACGATCGCGACGTCCAGCGGCTCCGGCACGGGCGGCCTGTCCCCCGCGCGGGAATCCGATGTGTGGTCCCCGGCCGGGGACGCGGACCTCCGCTCGTAGAAGGCCGCCGCGCCGTCCGTCACGTCCCGGTGGAGCTCGGCCACGGTGGTGACGGCCTGCCGCAGCACCGCCACTTCCCCGGCCATGAAGAGGCCCTCCTCCGACTGCCGCCGCTCGTCCACCTCCCGCAGCGCCTCGCCCACCCGCTCGACGCCCTTGCTGGCGACGCGCAGCCGCCCGATGTTGAGCCGTTCCAGCCGGTCCCACGCCTCCCGCCCGGAGATCCCCTCCCGGCGCAGCTCCTCCTTGTGGGCGGCGTAGGCGTCGGTGTACGGGCTCGGGGCGCAGCGGATGACGTGCCCGGGGGCGGCGTCGAGCAGGACCGTGCGCTCCGCCGCGGCGACCGTGCGCTGGAAGAGCGGCCGTACCGCGCCGCACTCCACCGCCTCGCGGCTGAAGAGGTACGCGGTGCCCATGAGCAGGCCGACCGCCACCCCGCGCTCGGTGAGACCCGAGGACAGGGCGGCCACCATGGCCGCCGACCGGGCGTCGTGCACCCCGCCCGCGAACAGCACCTCGACGCCCGCCGGCCCGTCGTCCTTCCGCGCGGCCAGGAAGTCGGTGAGGACGCCGAGCTGGGCCTCCCACAGCGGGAAGGCGTTGCGTGGCCCGATGTGGCCGCCGCACTCGGCGCCTTCGAAGACGAACCGCCGCGCGCCGGCGGCCAGGAACTGCCCGAGCAGCCCGGGGGACGGGGCCTGGAGGAACGTCCGGATGCCGAGCGCCTCCAGCGCGGCCGCCTGTGCCGGGTGGCCGCCGGCGAGGACGGCGTGGGAGGGGCGCAGCTCCCCCACGGCCTCCAGTTGCGCGGCGCGCACCGGCTCGGGCGCGAAGCCCAGGATGCCGACGCCCCACGGCCGGCCGTCGAGCGCGGCGCCCGTCTCCTTGAGGAGCGATCGTGTGCCGCCGGGGCCCGCCAGGGCGAGCGCGACGACCGGGAGCCCGCCCTCGTCCGCCACGGCGGCCGCGAACCGCGCCTGGTCGCTGACGCGCGTCATCGGCCCCTGGACGACCGGGAGGGCGGTGCCCAGCGCCCGGCTCATGGCCGAGCCGGGGCGCAGCAGCCGTGGTGCGCCGGGGTCCCGGAGCGCCTCGTCCACGGCGGTGCGCAGGGCGCGTACGGCGACCGCCGCGGTGCGGTGGTCGCGGGCGAATCTCTCCGCGAGGAACGCGTCCTGGCCGAACGGCACGGCGCGCCCGCGCGGCGCGGACCGAAGGGCGGGGTGGCCGGGATCCAGCACGCGTCGCCCGTCGAGGACGGTGGTGCCGGTGCCGTCCGACGAGCGCAGCAGGCGGGCGAGCCAGGAGGGGGTGGCCGCCTCGGCCAACAGCGCCAGTTGGACGTCGAGCACGACTCCGGCGGCTCCGGCGATCGCGGCGGCGGCGGCCGTGCGGGGCCCGATCCCGCCGCACGCCCACACCGGTACGCCCAAGTCCTCGGCTGCCAGGAGCTGTTGGAGGAGCACATAGGTCGACAGCTCGCCGGTGGGGCCGCCGCATTCGCTCCCCCGGCCGATGACGCCGGCCGCGCCGACCCGTACGGCGGCGCGTGCCTCGGCCAGCGAGCGCGCCTCGGCGAGCACGGTCACCTTCCGCGCCCGGTCCACGGGCCATCGCACGCCGGGGGCCAGGAGGACCGTGCGCGGTCCCGCCTCGGCGTCCGGGCCGAGCACCTCCTCCGGCCGCAGCGCGCACCCGTCCGGGATTCGCACCCCGAAGGCGCCGTGCGCCCATCGGCGCATCTGGCCCAGTGCCTCCCGTGCCCGGCGGTCACCGCGTCCGAGATCGAGCACTCCGAGGCCGCCTGCCGCGCAGACGGCGGCCGCGATGCGCGCGTCGGGTTCGCCGAAGGGACTGACACCGATGACGGTATGCACCACGGAGGCGTCTCCCCACCACGCGCACGACTGGTCGACTCTCATCACCGTGGCATGGAAGATCCGCCGGCGGTAAGGGCGTCCGGCGGGGCGCGCGGCCGCAGTCGGGGGGACGCGAGGCGGTGGCGAGCGCCCGTCGGGCCGCCCGGGACCCGCGACCTCACGAGGCGTCAGGGCGCCGCCGGGGCCGGGGCGATGATCAACGGGCAGTCGGTGCCGTGGATCAGGGTACGGCTGGTCGAGGCGAGCAGCGCTTCCTTCAGTCCGCTTCTTCTGCGCGTGCCGACCACGAGGCAGCGCGCGTGGCGGGACGCCGAGGCGAGCATCGCCGCGGGGTCGCCGACGAGGACGTCCTGCCGGACCTCGACACCCGGGTACCGCTCCCGGTACTCCGCCAGGGACTCCGAAAGGTCCGCCCGGACCTCCGCCAGGGCGTCGGCTCTCCCCGCGTCCCGGGGCGTGCGGACCAGGATCGCGACCAGGCCCAGCCCGCGCAGGAACGCCTCCTCGAAGGCCAGGTCGACGGCGACCCCCGCCGAGGGCGAGCCGTCCGCCCCGACCGCCACGGGCGCGTCGTCCGGCACACCGGGGAGCGGCTCCCGCACGAGCACGACCGGGCAGGCCGGATGTCCGCTCAGGGCGTCGGCCTCGTCCCGGGGGGTGAAGAGCGAGTCCGCCACGGCGTGGCGTGGTGTGGGCAGGACGACGAGACTCGCGGACCGGGCGGCTTCCCGCAGGACCCGTGCGGGTCGCCCGGCGGCCGGCACGGTGTCGATCTCCAGCTCGGGGTGGTGGCGCAGCGCCTGGTCGCGTGCTTCGCGCAGCAGCGTCTCCCCTCGCGCGTGGAGGTACGTCGCCCAGGTGTGGGCCCGGCTCTCGGGTTCCGCGTCCGGCAGGGTGATCGCCGCCCCCGCCTGGACGTGCAGCAGCCGCAGAGGGAGGCTCCGGAGGGCCGCCTCGTCGGCCGCCCAGCGCACGGCGTGTTCGCCGAGGGGCCGGTCGGTGACCTCCGCGAGCACGGCCTGCCGGCTTGCGACCATCCGGGACCTCCTCCGGTCTGTCCTGGCCTGCTCTCCGTCTCCCCTGCTTTTTGTCTCCAGCGTGCGGCTCTCTGTCTCCAGCGTGCGGCCTTCGCCGGCATCGCGCACGGGGCGGGCCGGGGTACGGGCCTCCGGGGCATGGGAGCGGTGCGTCCGGGCATGCCTATGGCTGTCGGTACTCACCTGGAGTGCGATGGACACACTCACGACGGGGACGCTCGCGGTGCCGGGCGCCCGGCTGTACTACGAGGTACGGGGTGCGGGGCCGCCCCTGTTGCTCATCACCGGTGGCAACAGCGACGCGGCCGTGTTCGAGGGCTTGGCCGCCGTGCTGGCCGCGCGCTTCCGCGTCGTCTGCTACGACCCGCGCGGCATCTCCCGCAGCGTGCTCGACGGGCCGCCGGTGGAGCAGCGGGTCGAGGTGCACGCGGACGACGCGTCCCGTCTGCTGGCGCGGCTGTTCCCGGCGGGCGAGCCGGTCCATGTGTTCGGCAGTTGCCTGGGCGCGCTCGTGGGGCTGGAGCTCGCGTCACGTCATCCGGGCCGGGTGCGGGCGGTGGTGGCGCACGAGCCGCCCGCCCTGGGCCTGCTGCCGGACGCCGGGGAGCACCTCGCGCTCGTCGACGACGTCCTGCGGACGTTCCACCGCGAGGGGGTGGCGCCGGCCCTGCACAGGCTCAGCGCGCTGTTCGGCGGCCGTCCCGCGCCGGCGCTGCCCCAGGAGCGCGACAACACCGCGTTCTTCCTGGCCCATGTCATGCGCCCCGCCACCCGGTTCGTGCCCGATCCCGCCGCGCTCGCGGCGGTGGCGGACCGGGTCACGATGGCGGGCGGCCTCGATTCGCGGACGTATGTCATCCACCGCCCCGCGGTGGTTCTGGCGCACCGGCTGGGGCACCGGCCCGTGCTGTTCCCGGGCGGCCACGCCGGATACGCCGGGCGGCCCGGGGCGTTCGCGGAGCGCCTCGTCGAGGTCTTCGCCGCCCGGCCGGCGGGCGGCGGCACGAAGCGGGGCGGGGCCGGCGGTCCGGGGGCGCCGACGTGCGTATCGTGATGGGGGCGCAGAACTGCGGGTTCGGCCCGGTCGCCGAACTCGCCGCGGTCTCACGGCTGCTCGCCGGCCACGAGCGGGTGTTCGTGGGTGACGGTGTGGCGGCGTCCTTCGCGCGGGCCAACCCGGACGTCTTCGACGACATCCGGCCGGTGTCCGGGTCCGTCGACGCCCTCGTGGAGTCCGGCGATCACGTGGTGTCGGCGATGGACGCGGACCTGGCCCTGCGGGCCGTGGTGGCGCGACGGCCGGTGGTCATGGTGGACAGCCTGTTCGGCTTCTGGCGGCTCGGGCGGCCACTGGCCCGGATCCGTGACCTGTGCGAGGGGCTGCCGCGCTCCGGCTACGCGGCGGCTGACGCCCACCTCCGTGGGCTCTCCCCGCACGAGCGGATCGTGGCCGCGCATCTGCTCGCCACCGACAGCGTGGTGCAGAACTTTCCGGGGATCGACGCGCGCCTCGCCGAGTTCGCCGCGCTCGGGTCGGGGCCCGCCGTGCACCTGACCGGCGCGATCATCGATCACACCGGCCTGCCGGCGCCGGGTGCGGCGCCGCCGGAGTACGACCTGCTGGTCAATGTCGGTGGTTTCAGGAACTTCCTGCTGGATTTCGAGTCGAACAACGACTACCTGTCGCTGCTGGGGCGTCGACTGGAGGACCTGCCGCGCGACTGGCCGCGGTTCCGGCGCGTGCTGGTCTGCGGTGGCCCCTTCGCCGGGCGGCGGGGGCGAACCGTCTCGTTCGCCGGCCGGGAGACCACGTTCCGTTGCCTGCCCCAGCGCGAGCTGCTGCGGCAGGTGGTGAACACCCCCGCGTACCTGATGGCACCGGGGCTGACCGCGCTCCACGAGGCGCTGGCCCTGGACCGGCTGCCGCTGGCACTGCACGAGCAGCACTACGCCCACGTCTTCACCGTGCGCCGTCTCGGCGGCACGCTCTTCGGACGGACCGCCAACCGGTTCTCGGACGTCGTGCCGTACGACGACGTACCGGAGGAGGACTTCGCCGGCACCGCGGCCCTGGTGCGGATCGCGGGCCGGGTACGGGCCGACGAGGGCCTGTACGCCGCGTACCGGCGTTCCTTCAACGAACGCGTCGAGCGTCATCTCTCGCTCACACCGGCGCAGCGCCGGGACGGCGTACGGGAGTTGCGGGACGTTCTCGGAGGTGAGCCTGTCTCCTCGGTGGTGGCCAGGATCTTTCGGCCGGGCGGCCGGGGCCTCATGTGATCGTGAGCGTCGTCACTCCCGTCGCGCCCGTGAAGCCGGTGGTGAGGCACTGCAGCACGCCCGGTTGCGGGAGGGTGATGATCTCGACAGCGGTCCGGCCCTTGAACCGGCCCTCGACGACCTTGCCGGTGATCGTGGTGACGACCTGGCCCGCCACCTCCGTACTGCTGCCGCTGATGTCGGCGACGCTCGTGTCGCCGGTGCTCCAGCGGAAGGTCCGCCGCGCCGTGAAGCCCTCCAGGAGGTCGTCGCAGCCGGCGAACAGCCCGAACGTCTCCCGGTACGAGCCGCTCCGCACCTTCCCTCCCACGTCGACGCACGAGACGAACCGTCCGTCGGTGGTGACGTCGAAGTGCCGTGGCCGGAGGGTGACTCCGGGGCTGTAGGAGACGGACTCGGTGCCCTGGCACTGCAGGAGGACCGACCGCTGGTCGTGGTCGTGCGCCGAGGCGGACGTCATGGGCGTCGCCGCCAGAGCGAGGGCGGCGGTCGCCGCCGCCAGGGCACGGGTGCGTGAACGCCGGCGTGATCTCTCAACGGTCATGGTCCGTGGCATCCCCTGCCCGGACGCCCGCGACACGGGCGTGCGGGAGTGACCGGAGTGCGGGCCGTTCACGGGCAGGCGCCCGCTTGGGGGCGAGCGCCGCCCCCAAGGACCACGCGGCCGGTCACTTCTCGTCGAAGAGGAGCTCTTCCGAGGGGTGGGTCATCTTCACGGTCTCGCCGTTGGTGATCTCGACGACGTTGTGGAGGCCGGTGATGAGCTTGGACTCGTGGTCGCCCGACAGGAGGCGGAACTTGTCCGCGGCGCCGCCCAGATACGCGGGGAAGCAGGCCAGCGAGGTGTTGCCGAGCGACAGGTACTCCTTCAGCCTGCGGAACAACTTGGGAAGGATCACCGCGCCGTTGTCGGTGATCGAGGCCATCCCGGTGACCTTCGCTCCGGTGAGGGTCACATCGCCGAGCGTGTCGGACGTGATGTTCCAGATGCCCTTGCCGGGGTCGGCCTTCGCCGTCAGGGCGGCGGCGGTCATCGCGCGGCGCAGCTCGGCGGGGAAGCCCGAGTAGAAGGTGGGGTAGGCCAGTCCCTCGGCGAGCAGGTGCTGGTTGGCCGTCTTCTCCAGGAGCGTGGCCTTGACGTCGATCTCGTAGCCGCTGGCTCCCACCGGGGGGCCGGGGACGACCAGTGCCACGCAGCGGCCGAAGACGTCGCTGCCGCGGGTGAGGATGTAGCCGGGGACCTTGTCGGGAGTGGCGGAGATGGTCTCGCGACCGGTCTGGAGGTCCAGGGTGCGCCGGATGTCGGTGAAACCGAGCCACGTCAGCATCGCGTCCGTGGCGGCGTCGGCGAACTTCCTCGGCTGGCGTTCCTCCGTCCCGTAGTTGCCGGAGTAGTGGGTCTCCAGCGCGTCGATGCCCTCGAGTCGCACGTCGACGTGGCCGTCCGCCGCCGGCTCCGGTTTGTGGCATCCCTGGACGAGCTTCCATTCGCCCACGTAGTCCGGGATGAACGGGACGGTGTCCCCGTCGGGTCTGGTGTGACCGGAAAGATGAAAATTCCCCTTGATCAGCAGCATGGGCATGGCGACTCCCACGGACTCCGGGACGGGCCGTCGCCTCGCGAGGCGCTTGCGGAGCAAGCGAACCGGCTCGTTTCCATGCTGCGACCGCTCCGGCGCGACCGCCATCGGAGACCGGGTGGGGACGGGGGGATCCGGAGGGGACCCGCGTCGACGCGGCGCGGATCCCACGTAGATAAGCCGTAGAAAGGCGCTCCGTACGTTGGCGTCAGCCGCCGGGAGAAGCCCGGGGCCGCCGCCGGAAACGGGGCGCGTCGCACACGAAGTGAATGGAGTCGACATGAACAACTTCGACGAGCTGTTCGAGCTGGACGTCATCGAGGTCGCCGCTCAGGGCGAGGACGAGCAGGCCGCCGCGGTCCAGGCCGCGACCGGCTCCTGGCCGTTCCACTGCCCCACCATCTGACGCCCGGTCCACGACCCGCTCAGAACGCATCAGTGAGGCGGCCCGGTCCTTGGGCGGGCCGCCTCACTCGTTCCCGCACTTCTCTGGAGGCACCCGTGTCGGCACACGCAGCCCGCCCGGGCGGTGACGCCCTTGGTCCGTCGGCGTTCCGGTGCGCGGAGACCCTGCTGTTCCGCGCCGCGATCCGGCCGCCGGCGCCCGACGGTCCCGGCGACGACGAGTGGCCCGGCGACGACGAGGCGGCACTGCGGGATCATCTGTGCACCGCCGCGGCCGACGACCGGCTCAGGGAGGCGGTCTCGCTGGCGAGCCCTTCCCTGAGCCGGACTCTCGACGCCGTGCTCGCCGGGGAACCGGTCCGCGTCAAGCAACTGCGGCGCGCGGTGCGGGCGCTGGCGCGCTACCGGCTGCGGATGTCCGGCCGGGCCACGCCCTTCGGCACCATGGCGGGGGTCGCCGCCATCGGCTTCGCCGACGAGCCGGCGACGGCCGGCGTCCGCTGGGGCGGGCGTCACCGCAAGGCGGTGCGGCCCGACATGGGCTGGCTGACCGAGGTCGTGGCGCGGCTGGAGCGCGAGCCCGCCGTGCTGCGGCCGCTGCGCGTCGTCCTCAACGACCTGTGCTTCGTGCGGGGTGACCGGCTGGTCGTCCCCTACGTCCCGGCCCCCGGGGCGGGCCCCCGGCCGGTCACCCAGGAGGTGTCCGTACGGGCCGGCGCGGTGGTGCGCCACGTCATGCGGCGTGCCGCTCTGCCCGTGCCGTTCGGTGATCTGGTCGCCGACCTCCTCGCCGCCTACCCCGGGGCGCCGGCCGCCACCGTGGAGCGGCACCTCCTCGACCTCGTCGGATCGGAAGTGCTGTTGACGGAGCTCCGTCCGCCGCTGGACGGCGCGGATCCGCTCGGCCACGTACTGGACCTGCTGGCCGTCCGGGATCACGCGGCCGGACCGCTCCCCGGCCCGGTGGCCCTCGTCGCCGCCGAGCTGTCGGCCGTTCACAAGGAGCTGGCCGACTACGCGGCGACGCCGCTCGGCCGCGGCCGTGGGGCCCGCGACGCCGCCGGCCACCGGATGGCCGCCCTCCACCCCTCGGACCACCTCCTCCAGGTCGACCTGGGCCTCGACGTGGACGTCCGGCTGCCGCCCGCCGTGCGCGCCGAGGCGGAGCGGGCGGCAGAGACCCTGTGGCGCCTGGCCGCGGCCCGGCCGGGCCCGGCCCATCTGCGCCAGTACCACGTCGATTTCCTCGAACGGTACGGTGCCGGGCGCGCCGTACCGCTGACGGAACTCCTCGATCCGGACATCGGCCTCGGCGGTCCCGCCGGGTACCGGCTCCCCGCCACCTCGCGGACCGCGCAGGGGAGTCGGGCGGACGCCCGGGAGCAGCGGGAGCGGGACCAGGACCGGTTGCTGACCGAGCTCGCCCAGGAGGCGTCCGTCAACGGCGAGCGGGAGGTCGTCCTGGACGACGCGCTCGTCGAGCGGCTGACCACCGGGGGCGGGGACGCGCCGGCCCCGGCGCTTCCGCCGTCGTTCGAGATCCTGGCGCACCTGCTCGCCGACACGCCCGAGGCGCTGGCCGGCGGTGACTTCCGGCTGGTGGTCACCGGTGGGGCGCGTACGGCGGGAGCGCACGCGGGGCGCTTCGGGTTCGTGCTGGGCGCCGACGACGACCGGGTCACCGAGCTGGTGCGGCGGGTGCCCGGGACCGCGCCCGGCGCCGTCCCCGCGCAGTTGATCTTCCCGCCGCCGCTCGGCGCGACCACCAACGTGGCGCTGGTGCCGCGCCGCCTGACGCACACCATCACGCTCGGCGCGTTCGCCGACCGTACCGACGGGACGGAGCTCGGGGTGTCCGACCTGGCCGTCGTCGCCGACGTCCACCGGCTCACCGTGGTCGCGCCCCGGCTCGGCAAGGAGGTCGTCCCGGTCGTCCCCAGCATGCTCGCGACGGTGTGGCACGCGCCGAACGCCGCCCGGTTCCTCCACGAGGTGACCCAGCACGGCCTCCCGGCCTGGCCGCGCTGGCGCTGGGGGGCCGCGGAGGACCTGCCGTACCTGCCCAGGGTCCGGCGCGGGCGCACGGTGCTCACCCTGGCCCGTTGGCGTCCGACGGACCCGGCGCTCTCGGAGCGGGCCACCGCGCCCGCCGACTGGGAGCGGCTCTTCGACGCCTGGCGGTCCCGCTGGCGGGTGCCCGACCGGGTGGAGAGCGTCAACGGGGACAACCGCGTCGCCCTCGACCTGCGGCGCCCGTTCCACCGGGCGCTGCTGCGCGACGAGTGGCTGCGCCGCCCGGGCGGCTTCCTCCAGGAACCGCCGACGGACTGCGGCCACGGCTTCGGCTGGCTGGCCGACGGCACCGGCCCGTCCGGCCGGGTCAACGAGATCGCGTTCCCGATGCTCCGGGCGGCCCCGGCGCCCGGCGGCACGGCCGCGCCCTCGCTCCGGCCCGTGCCCGTCCCCGAGCCCCGCCGCGCCCGCGCCGCCCACGCCCCCGGCTCGCGGTGGCTGTACGCCAAGGTGTACTGCTCGGCCGAGCGCCAGGACGAGATCCTCGCCCGGCGGCTGCCCCGGCTGCTGGAAGGACTGCCCGGTGAGGCCGACCGCTGGTTCTACCTCCGTTACCGCGACCCGGACCCCCATCTGAGGCTGCGTTTCCACGGCGAGCCCGCCGTTCTCACCGGCTCCTTGCTGCCCCGGCTGCGGGACTGGTGCGACGGGCTCGCCGCCGAGGGGCTCGGGGACAGGCTGGTGCTGGACACCTACGACCCGGAACTCGAACGCTATGGAGGACCCGCCGCGGCGGCCGCCGCCGAACGGGCCTTCCACGCCGACAGCCTCGCCTGCCGGGAGCAGGTCGAGCTGCTCGACAGCCGTGAGCTGGCCCTGGACAGGACGGTGCTGGGCGCGCTCGGCCACGTCGACCTGGCCTGCCGTGTCGCGGGCACCACGGAGGGCGTCCGGTACCTCCTCGACCGTCCGGTGCCCGCCGGGGCGGACGGGCCCTCGCGCGCCGCCAAGGACCTGGCGCGGGAGCTGATCGACCCGCTCGGCGGCTGGCAGCGGCTCCGCTCGCTGCCCGGCGGCCCGGCGCTCCTCGCGTGCTGGGAGCGCCGCGCCCCCGCCCTGACCGCGTACGGGACGCTCCTTCGGGAACTCGGCGCGGGCACGGGACCGTTGGGCTCCCTCCTGCACATGCACCACAACCGGCTCACCGGCATCGACCGCCCTGCCGAGGAGCGCTCCTTCGCCCTGGCCGCCGCGGCGCTGCGCAGCCGCCGGGAACGCCTCCGGGCGGCCCGGTGAAAGCGCGGGTGGGCGTGCCGGTGGACGTGCCGACGGACGCGCTGCGCCGACGGGCCGCCGAGGTCGTGGCGACCGTCGCGCGGCGTCTGGCCGACCCCGCCGCCGAAGCGGCCCGGGACGTGTCCGCCTTCCGCGCGGCGAGCCTCAGCGACGGCGCGCCGGGCATCGCCCTGCTCCACGCCGAGCTGGCCCGCGCCGATCCGGCGCACCGGACCGCCGCCCAGGCGTGGTTGCGGCACGGCGCCGCGCTCGCCGCACGGGCGACGGCTCCCGGGCCGCAGGGGCTGTACGGGCCCGTGGCCGCCCTGTCGTTCGCCCTCCACCGGGCGGCGGCGGGTCCCGCGGCCCGGGACCATCTCGCGCGGCAGGTCGCCGGGATCGCGGGCGCCCGTGCCGGGCGCGAGGAGCGGCGCCTCGCCGAGCGCCTCGGCTGCGTCGACTTCACCGCGTACGACGTGATCAGCGGGCAGGCCGGGCTCGGCGCCCACCTGCTGGAGCTCGGCGGCCCGGCCGAGGCCGCCGTCACCCGCCTGGTGCGGGCGCTGACGTCGCTGGCCCGGCCGGTGCGCGTGGACGGCTGGCTGCTGCCCGGCTGGTGGGTGGCGCTCGCCGGGGACTCGTACCGGCCGGTGGACCCGGCGGAGGGGCACGCCAACCTGGGCATGGCCCACGGCCTCCCGGGCCCCCTCGCCCTGCTGGCCCTCGCCTGGCGGCAGGGGGTGCGGGTGCCCGGCCAGCGGGCCGCGATCACCGGTTTCGCCGAATGGCTCCTCGTGCGGCGCCGCACGGACGGCGCGGGATCCTGGTGGCCGGGCCGGCTGGCCCCGGGCCCCGCCCAGCCCGGGGCGGGGCCGCCGTCCTGGTGCTACGGCACCCCGGGCGTCGCCCGTGCCCTCCAGCTCGCGGGCCTCGCCCTGGGCGTCCCTCGCTGGCAGGAGGCCGGCGTGGAGGCGCTGCGGGCCGCGCTGACCCGGGCCGCGTCGGCGGAGGCGGAGCCGTCGGCCGAGGCCGGGCTCTGCCACGGGGTGGCCGGGCTGCTGCAGACCACCTGGCGCGTCGCCCGCGACAGCGGCGACGCGGAACTCGCCGGGCATCTGCCGCGCCTGGCGGCCCGCCTGCTGGACCTCGTCGACGAGGAGCGGCCGTTCGGTTTCGCCGACGCCCCGGGCGAACGCCCGCCCGAGGAGCATCCGGGCGGCTTCCTCACCGGCGCGGCCGGCGCGGCGCTCGCCCTCCACACCTTCGCCACGGACACCGCGCCCGCCACCCGCTGGGACCGCGCGCTGCTGCTGGCCTGACGACCAGCCGGACCCTGACAGCCAGACGGAACCCGACAGAGAGAAGAGACCGCATGCACCGGGAGGAACTCACCCGCTGGGTGGGCGACACGGACGCCTTCCTGGACCGCTGCTGGCGCACCACGCCGGCCGTCTTCCGGCCCGGTCCCGGCAGCGGGCCGACCGCGCCCCTCACCCTGGAGGAGATCGACAACGCGGTGGCGGGCGGGCTGCTGCGCGTCCCCCACCTGGAGATCGCCCGGGCGGACGACCCGGTGCACTCCTCCCGCTACACCCGCTCACGTACCGTCGCGGGCGTCACCACCCCCGGGTACGCCGACCCGGACCGGGTACGCGAGTTGCTCGCCGAGGGCGCCACCCTCGTACTGCGCAACGTCGAGCACTGGCACCCGGCCACCCGCGCGCTGACCCGCGCGCTGGAGGGCGAACTCGGCCGCCGCGTCGAGGCGTTCTTCTTCGTCACGCCGCCGGGGGCGCAGGGGCTCGAACTCCACCGCGACGACGCCGACGTCCTGCTGCTCCAGCACACCGGCAGCAAGCACTGGACCGTGCGCGGCGGCCCCGGCGACGCCGACTGGAAGCCCGGCGCGGTCGCCGACGGCGGCCCGGCCCTGCTGACCGACACCCTCGGCCCCGGCGAGGTCCTCTACATCCCGCGCGGCTTCGCCCACGAGGCGGTGGGCGGCGAGGGGCTCTCGTCCCACCTCTCGCTCACGATCCGCGAGGTCGGCACGCAGCAGCTGTTCGCCTCGCTGCAACGCCTGCTGCTCGGCTCCCTGCCGCTGCCGAGCCGCCCGCAGGCCGACGACGACCTCCACGCGGCCGCCGGACTGCTGCTCGACCGGTTCCGCTCCCGGCTGCCGGAGCTGACCGCCGCGGCCGTGGTGGAACACGCCCGCCGCGCGCAACTCGACCAAGGCGCCGTCCCCGGACTCGGCTCCGACCCGGGCATCGCCGCACTGGCCGCGCGCCTGGGCGCGGCCCGCCCGCCCGCCCCGGCAGGGTCGGGGGGAAACCCGTGAACGACGACGTGTACGGGCTCGGCCTGCCGCCGCTGCCGTCGGACCACCACGCGATGCGTGCGGTCGTGGTCGTCGAGTGCCTCACCGAGAACGGCCCGGCCCTGCGCTACATGTACACCGGCACCAGTAGCTGGGGTGCGCTGGGCATGATCGAAGCGGCGAGGATCCGGCTGGCCGGCTCCCTGGAGCCCGAGGCACCCTGGGAAGGCCCCGAGGGGAAGGGCCGGCTCCCTCCCTCTCGGTGACAAGCCCTCGTATATCGAACGTAGATGGACGACACGCAGAATCGGCACATCGAAACGCTCCACCGCCCCACCGAGAGACAGGACCCTCCCGTGTCGCGCACCTACGTGTCCCGCCAGCGCCGTGCAGCCCTTCTCGTCCCGGCCGCCCTGGTCGCCTCGCTGGCCCTCGCCGGGCCCCTGTCGTCGGCCACGGGCTCCGACGGCGCCGCACGGACCTCCGCCGACTCCCCCGTCACCCACTTCACCTACACCGAGGGCGGCAACGGCCACCGCCAGGGCGACCACGACCAGACCGAGTACAACACCAAGGCGTGAGGCCCCGACGGCCGCGGCCCGCCCTACACCGGCGCGGGCCGTATGCCGTCGATGAGCGCACGCACCTGCGCGGCCTCGGGCAGCGTGGTGCGGGTGAAGACCTCCAGCGCCTCGCCCGCCTGCTCCAGCGCCCGTCCGTGGTGCCCGGCGCTGTGCGAGACCCGGGCCTGCGTCCACAGCGCGTAGCCCCGGTCACGGTCGCGGCCGGGCACCGTCCGGTAGTAGGTCACCGCGCGGTCCGCCGCCTCCAGCGCCTCCTCGACCTCGCCCATGACGCGCAGGGTCTCGGCGTAGCGGTACCACGCCTGCGCCTGCTGGCCCGGGATTCCCTCCGCCGCGCAGAGGTCCAGGCACTCGCGGTAGCCGGCCAGCGCCTCCGGGTACCGGCCCAGTTCGTGGAGGGCCTGGCCGCGTACGCACAGCGCGTGGGCCACGCCGTGCCGGTCCGCCATCCCGCGCAGGGCGGCCAGCGCCTCCTCGCAGGCGGGCAGCGCCTCCTCGGCCCGGCGGCCGCGGATGCGGGCCAGCGCCGCGTTGAGCGTGGTGATCAGCTCGCCCGACCGCTGCCCCCACTCCCGGGCCAGGACGAGCGCCTCGTCGAAGAAGCCGGCCGCGTCGTCGTAGCGCTGCTCGAACTGGGCTATCACCCCGAGGTCGTTGCACGCCTGCTGCAGGATGGCCCGGTCGCCCGCCCGCCGGCAGAACCCGGCGGCCAGCTGGGCGTGGGTACGGGCCCGCGTCAGCCGGGTCTCCTGGATCGCCGCGTTGCCGCAGATGAAGTGGGCGCGGCCGGCCGCGCGGTGGTTGCCCGCCAGGGCGGCGGCCTCGGCCAGCGCCTCGGCGGCGACGGCCATCTGCGCGTAGGGGACGTCCTGGCCGAACGAGCTGAGGGCCACCAGGAGATCGGCGGCGGCCGTCAGCCGCTCCGGTTCGGCGGCCTCCCACCGTCTGACGAGCAACTGGACGGTGTGGAGCGCGCAGTCGAATTCGGTGATCACCCATTCGCGGGCCTCGGCCAGGTCCGTGAAGCGCGGGCCGTCCCGCCGCACGGCGCCGGCGGCGATGGTGCTGTGCACCGGGTCGCCGGGCACCATCCACCTGAACGCCTCCCCCGCCATCTCCAGCAGGTGGTCGAGCAGCCGGCGCTCCACGGCGGAGTCCGCGAGGTCCTCGTCGGCCGGGGGCAGCTGCCGGGCGAAGTCCCGCACCAGATCGTGGTACCGGTAGCGGCCCGGTGCCGGTGACTCGAGCAACGCGGCGTCGACCAGCGGCTCCAGCAGGTCCTCCGCGTCCGCCTCGTCCAGGCCCAGTGCGGCGGCGGCCGCGCCCAGCCCGATGTGCGGCCAGGCGACCGACGCCAGCGACCGGAACACCCTCGCCTGCGGGTCGGTCAGCTGGCGGTAGCCGAGCTCGAAGGCGGCGGCCACGGCGAGGTCGTCGGCGCGCAGCTCGGCCAGCCGGCGCCGCTCGTCGGCGAGCCGGGCCACCAGGTGCGCCACCGTCCAGCCCGGCCGGGACGACAGACGGGTGGCCACGATCCGCACCGCCAGGGGCAGGCGCGCGCAGGCGACGACCAGCGCCAGCGCGGCCTCCTCCTCCGGGGCGACCCTGGATTCGCCCACGATGCGCCGCACCAGACAGAGCGCCTCGGCCGTGCTGAACTCCTCCAGCCGGACGTGGGCACCGGAGGGCACACCCACCAGGCGCGCCCGGCTGGTGACCACCACCGCGCAGTGGGCCGCTCCCGGCAGCAACGGTCTGACCTGGGCGGCGTCGCGGGCGTTGTCGAGCAGCAACAGCACCCTGCGGTCGTCGAGAAGGGTACGGAACAGCCGGGACCGGTCCTCCAGGGAGCCGGGGACCTTCCGCCGGGAGACCCCCAGCGCGGTCAGGAAGCTCACCAGAATGGTGCCGGGGTCGGCCGCGTCCGTCCCGGAGCCGCGCAGGTCGGCGTAGAGCTGACCGTCCGGGTACTCCCCCTTGACCTGGTGCGCCACCCGCAGGGCCAGGGTGCTCTTGCCGATGCCGCCCATCCCGCTGACGGAGGCGACGGCGAGCGCGGTGCGGTCCGGGTCGGTCAGGGCCCGGCACAGCTCGGCGACCGCCTCGTCGCGGCCACTGAAGTCGGAGATGTCGGCCGGGAGCTGGGCGGGGCGGACGGGGGGCGCCGAGGCGCCGTCCTCCCGCTGCGGGCGCTCCGCCGCCGGCCCGCCCGAGGGCGGGGCGAGCTCCGGGTCGCAGGCCAGGATCCGCTCGTGGAGGGAGCGCAGCTCGGGCCCGGGATCCAGGCCGAGCTCCAGCGCCAGCACCTCGCGGGCCTTGCCGAACACCGCCAGGGCGTCGGCCTGCCGCCCGGCGGCGTAGAGCGCCCGCATCAGGAATCCGTACGACCGCTCCCGCAGCGGCTGTTCCCGGATGAACGCGGTCAGCTCAGGGACCGCCTGGGCGTGCCGGCCCAGCAGCAGCTCCAGGTCGAAGCGCTCCTCCAGCAGGGTCAGCCGCAGCTCGGACAGCCGGGAGCGCTGCCGGTCGGCGAACGGCCCGGGCACCCCCGCCAGGGGCTCGCCCCGCCACAGGGACACCGCCTCCGTCAGCAGGGCGGCGCACTCGTCGTACTTCCCGTCCCCGCGTGCCCGCGCCGCCTCCGCCGCCAGGTGCTCGGCCCGGAAGGCGTCCACCGACAGCGGCTCCTCCGCGAGCCGGTAGCCGTCGCCCACCCTGGCCAGCACCTGCGCGTCGCAGCCGGCCGCCGTCAGCAGTTTGCGCAGCCGCCACACATAGGTGCGCACGATCATCACCGCCGAGTCCGGCGCCGTGTCGCCCCACACCCCGCTCACCAGCTCGTGCAGCGGCACGGCGTGGCCGCGCCGGAGCGCGAGCATCACGAGGGCCGCCTGCTGCTGCGGCGGCCCACACGGCACGACGGTCTCGCCGTCGCGGACGCCCACGGCTCCCAGCACAGAAAATTCCACAGTCTTCCCCCCACCACCGGCACACGTCACCGTCCGGAAGAGATCGCTTTGACACGCCCGACACGCGATGATCCCATGAAAGGAGTTGGTGCGATCGATGCGCGATGCCGGTATCGGACAACCGTGGCCGCCGCGCGTCTTTTCCGACCGATCGAGCGCGGAAGACGGGAATCGCGTCATGACTCGAGAAACCGGAAAGTCACGGCCGATCGTATTTCTTGGCACGCCGCAGGGTGACGCCGCGACCACGGTGCCCCCGGAGCTCAGGGAATGGGAAGCGGCTGTCATCCGCTACGCGGAGCTCAAGGAGGACATCCAGGAGGGCTCCGGCGGCTCCTGCGCCTTCTCCGTGAGCGGGAACCCGCCCGAGGCGGATGACTCCAAGGTGGACTACACCCTCATGTGAAGGATGCGGAGCCGAAGGTGAAGACCGGCCGTCTGGCGATCCTCACGGACTCCGCGGATCTGCACGCGCTGCTCATGCGGCATGTGTTGAGGGCGCGTGGAAGAATCGCCTGCGATGTGATCGAGACGGACAGCCTCTGCGAACGCGGCGGGTTGAGCTGGTCCGACACCCGGAGCCTCGTGTCGGCCAAGGGCGGGGAGCCGGTGGACGTCGGGGACCTCGATGTCATCTGGTGGCGACGCGGCAACAACGTCCAAAGGATCCCGCCGCACATCACGAATCGCGCGGACGTCGAGATCATCAACAACGACTGTCGTACGACGCTCACCGGAATGCTGTGGAATGACTTTCGGGGCACATGGATCAGCGACCCGTACGCGACCGCGACGGCCGAGAACAAACTCGTTCAGCTGCGCGCGGCGCGGGCGGCCGGCCTGCCGGTGCCGCGCACTCTCGTGAGCCAGGACCCGAAAGCCATCAGGGAGTTCTGCCGCGCGGCCGAGGGCGACGTGGTCGTGAAAAGCGTTCGGGGCTGTACCGCCGCGCCGACGTTCACGCGCAAAGTGACCGATGCCCATCTCGGGGCGGAGGCGTCGATGCGCCTGGCCCCGGCCGTCTACCAGGAATGCGTTCCGGGGCAGGACCATCTCCGTGCACTGGTCCTCGGAAACGAGGTCCACGCGGTGACGATCCACAGTCACGATCTGGACTGGAGAGGCGACCTTCCCGGAAGCTTCCGGCCCGCGAACGTCGATGACGCCACGTCCGCCGGTCTGGTGGAGGTGCTCGGGCGCCTCGGGCTGAGAATGGGCGTGGTCGACATGAAGCTGGACAGCGGCGGAACGCCCGTCTGGCTGGAGGTCAATCCCCAAGGCCAGTTCCTCTTCATGCAGGCGTTGAGCGGCCTGGACCTGATCACGCCGTGCGCGGACTACTTCGAGCGGGAAGCGCTGTCCGCCGCGCGCCGACGCGACTCCCGGAGGCGGTGAGCACGATGGAGCGTCCTGTGGTCGTGGGCGTCGACGGGTCGGACGGCGGTCTCGTCGCCCTGGACTGGGCCGTGGCGGAAGCGGCCCGCCTCCGGCTCCCCTTGCGCGTGGTCCACGCGTCGCTGTGGGAGCGCTACGAAGGGACGGTGCCCTCGTTCACCGGTGAGCGACAGGCGGAGGAGATGGCGGAGCAGCACATCATCGCCTCCTCCGAGGAGCGGGCCCGGCGGCTCTCCCCCGAACTGCCGGTGGACGCCGTGGCCCTGCCGGACGAGGCCGTGGCGGCACTGGTGCGGGAGTCGCTCGACGCGGCGGTTCTGGTGACCGGTTCGTCCGGGCGGGGCGCTGTCAAGGCGTTCCTGCTGGGCTCCGTGAGCCTCGCGGTGGCGGGCCGTGCCCACTGCCCGGTCGTCGTCGTTCGCGGCGAGGAGCACAACGTCAAGGGCATGAGCGATCGGATCGTCGTCGGCGTGGGCGAGGCGGACGAGGGCGCCGCCGCCGTACGGTTCGCCCTGCGCGAGGCCGAGGCACGCGGCTGCGGGCTTGAGGCCGTACGGACCTGGCGGGCTCCCCCGCCGTCGGCGGACCCCTTGACCGTGCTCGATGCCACCGCCCGGGCCTACGAGGAACAGGCCACCGCCATCCTGGCCGAGGTACTGGAGGAGGCCGTGGCCGAGCACCCGGGGGTGTCCGTCACCCGCACCGTGCTGGAAGGCCCCGCGCACCGGATGCTGCTCGGCCCGGCCGCCGACGCCGACCTGCTCGTACTCGGCGCCACCAGGCGACAGGGCCGGCACGGCCTGCAGCTCGGGCGGGTCAGCCACACCGCCCTGCACCGGGCCGCCTGCCCCGTCGCGGTGGTGCCGCACCGGTGAGACCGTGCGCGCGGGCCGTGCCCGGACGGCGGCGCAGCGCTGGCACGAGCCGTCGCGTCCTGTTCCCCTGGGAGGGCGGCCGACGGGCAAGGGGCCGACGGCTGGGGCCGACCGAGGCGGCCGCGTGGAGGCTGGGACGATGCACGACGGCGGACCGCCCCCCGGTGACTCCGGCACCGGCCCGGGCGAGGACACGGTGGCCACGCGGTGTGCGGTGCGCCGCGAGCAGCTGGGGCTGAGCCGCGAGGAGGTGGCGCGCCGCGCCGGTATGTCCGTCCCCTATCTGAGCCAGCTCGAGACGTTCAGCGGAGATTTCGACCCCGCCGGCCTTCTGCGCCTCGCCGCCGCCCTGGAGATGCCCTATGACGAACTCACCCAGGGCCCGCGCGAGGCGGCGCCCGGGCAGCGGCCCGCCGGTGCCGGTCATCTGCTGACGCGCCTCTCCGAGGACGACTGCTGGCAGCGGCTCGGCACCCACGGCATCGGCAGGGTGGGCCTGACCGTCGGGTCCACCCCTGTCGTGCTGCCCGTGAACTTCCTGGTCGACGGCCGCACCGTCGTCTACCGGACCGAGGTGGGAGGCCCCGCGGCGGCGGACGGCGGGGGGCCGCTCGCGTTCGAGGCCGACCACATCGACGCGCACGTCAGCCGTGGCTGGAGCGTCCTCATCACGGGTACGGCGGAACACATCACCGACCCGGACGTCGTCGAAGCCCTCGCCACCCGCCCGGGAGCGCGGCCCTGGGCCGGTGGGAGGCGCGATCTGTGGATCCGCGTCCGCCCCGGCCAGGTCACCGGGCGGACCATCGACGCCCGGGAAGCGCCGTCCTGACCGGCGACTCCCCGTCCGAGGGCCCGCCGGCCGGGCCGGGGTCAGTCGTCGATGACGAGGACGTCGCGTACCGGGCGACGCGGCGTGGCCGGGCCCTGCGGGCCGTAGCCGATGCGCAGGATCATCTGGATGTGACCGCTGCCGGTGACGGGGTCGCGCAGGGGCCAGCGCAGGTCGGGCCATTCCAGGGCCTGGGTGGAGAAGGAGGTGGCCAGCTCCTTGAGGGTGGCGACCAGCAGCACGCGCTGCATGGCCTGTCCCGCGATCAGCCAGTGGACCGGCTGGTCGCCGTCCGTGCCGAGCACGGCGAGGTGGGGGTCCTCCTCGAACGGTGTCGTGCCGCGATCGGCCACCGGCTGTCCGCCCGAGAAGTCGCGCACCGGCGCTCTCCCGCCGTGTTTGCGCGGCCCGAAGGCGTATTCCGGTACGCCGTCGGTCGCCGTGTCCGCCTCGTCGGCGCCGATGCGCGTCCATCGGGCGAGATCCTGCTCGCTGCCCTGGTCGGTGAGGTTGCGTGCCTCGGCTTCGTCGGCCAGTTCCGCCACCCAGCGTGCCTGCCAGGACTCGGGGAAGGAGAGCACGGCTCCCTCTTGTCGCGCGGCGTCGGCCAGGGCGGTGCGGACGGTCTCGGGGACCGGCTTCTCGGCGAACGGGTACCGGCTGGTGTGCCGTCGCCGGATCGCCGGCCCGAGCGACCGGAGTGCGGCGTCCTCGCCGTCCGCGGAGCCGTCCGCGGAGCCGTCCGCGGACGGCGTGGTGCGGACGAGGGCCAGCAGGCCGGGGTCCTCGGGGTCCGGGAGGAGCGTGACGCCCGCGTGGAAGCCGGCCGCGGCGAGGGCGACGCGCAGGTTGAACAGCGCGGCGCCGCATCCGATGTGCAGGGCCCGGCCGTCGGGGTCGGAGTGGGGCATGCCCCGTTCCGGGTCCGCGTAGAGGCGCAGCGTGCCGCTGCCCCGCGCGTACGTGAAGCGCCACGGTTGTGCGTTGTGCATGGAGGGGGCGGTCACCGCCTCACCGACCAGCTCCGACACGACGGCGTCGTCCAGGGTGGGGACTGCTGTCACCGGGATCTCCCTTCCGCGGGGCCGGGGCCGGCCGATACCGGCTCTCTCCTCATCGTCCCTCTTCCGGACCGGACGCGGCATGGGCCGCAGGGCCCTCCTCCCGGAGGACGTCCAGCACCACGGTCCCGTCGACCGTCTCATGGGTGACGAGCAGCGAGGCCAGCCGGTCCAGGGCGGCCCGGTGGTCCCGCAGCAGGGCCAGCGCCCGGTCCTCGGAGCGCCGGACCATCCGGGACACCTCCTCGTCGACGATCCGCTGCGTCTGTTCGGAGTAGGGCCTGCGCAGCAGGTCCTCCGGTGGGGCCTCGCCGAGGAACTGCGGCGTCCCCGAGGCGTAGCCGACCGGGCCGAAGGCCGGGGAGAGGCCGAACTCCCTGACCATGCGCGTGGCGATCTGGGTGGCGCCCGCCAGGTCGTTCGCCGCGCCCGTGGAGCCCTCGCCGAAGACGACGAGCTCGGCGGCCCGGCCGCCGAGCCGGACGGCCAGGAGGTCGGTGAGGTAGCTCTCGCTGTAGAGGTGCCGCTCGGCCTCGGGGAGCTGTTCGGTGACGCCGAGCGTCACCCCGGCGGGCAGGATGGTCACCTTGGCGACGGGGTCGGCGTGTTCGCACAGGGCGGCGACGAGGGCGTGCCCGGATTCGTGGACGGCCACCGAGTGCCGCTCCTCGGGGAGGAGGGCGTTCGACGTCTCGCGGCGGCCCAGCAGCACCCGGTCCCGCGCGGTGTCGACGTCGTGGGCCGTGATGACGGCGCGGTCCGCTCGTACGGCGTTGATGGCCGCCTCGTTGACGAGGTTGGCGAGGTCCGCTCCGGAGAACCCCGGTGTGGCGCGGGCGACGGCGTCCAGGTCGACGTCCCCGGCGAGCGTCTTGCCGCGTGCGTGCACCGCGAGGATGGCCGCGCGTTCGTTCTGGTTGGGCAGGGGGACGGTCACCTGCCGGTCGAAGCGGCCGGGACGCAGCAGGGCGGGGTCGAGGGCGTCGGGGCGGTTGGTGGCGGCCAGGACGACGATGCCGCTGCTCTGGTCGAAGCCGTCCATCTCGGCGAGCAGCTGGTTGAGGGTCTGTTCGCGTTCGTCGTTGCCCCCGAGCCGGGTGCCGCCGCCGCGGCGGCCGCCCACGGCGTCGATCTCGTCGATGAAGATGATCGACGGCGCTCGTTTGCGGGCCTCGTCGAAGAGGTCGCGGACGCGTGAGGCACCGACTCCCACGAACATCTCGACGAAGGCGGAGCCGGTCACCGACAGGAACGGCACGTCGGCCTCGCCCGCCACGGCGCGGGCGAACAGCGTCTTGCCGCTGCCCGGGGGCCCGACCATGATGACGCCGCGCGGCCCCTTGGCCCCGGCGGCGGCGTAGCGCCCGGGGTTGCGCAGGAAGTCCACGACCTCGCCGATCTCCTGTTTCACGCCGTCGTACCCGGCGACGTCGTCGAAGCGGGTGGTCGGCCGCTCGGCCTCGATGATCTTCGCTCGTGAGCGGCCGATGGCGCTGATGCCTCCGGAAAGGGATCCCGCCGTCCTGCGGATGCTCCACAGGAGGATGCCCATCAGGACGATGAAGGGCAGCAGGCCCACGAGCACGGACGTCCAGACGCTGCCGCCGCTGCGCGTGGCGGAGATGGTCACGTGCCGGTCCTGGAGTCGTTGTTCGAGGCCGCCGGTGCCCAGGGCCGTGGGAAGTTGCGTGGTGAACTTCTTTCCGTTGTTGAGGGTGCCCTCGACGGTTCCCTTGTCCCCGATGTCCACCGTCTTCACCTGGCCGGCGTCCACCTTGCCGACGAAGTCGCTGTACGAGAGCCGCGCGGCGGCCGGGCCGGAGAGCCCCCGGGCCAGCAGGACCACCAGGAAGAGGTTCAGCAGGACCAGCGGCAGCATCCAGCGCCGCCACGGGGACGGGGGAGGCGTCGACGGCTGGGGGCGCGGCTTCGCCGGCTCCCCCGGCGGGCGGGGCCGTGCCGGAGGGGCCAGGTGCCGGTGCGGCAGCCGTACTCGAGTGATCACGCCCGCTCCTCCCGCACGAGAGGTTCCCTTGCCCGGCGGCCGGCCTCTGACCTGGCCTCTTCCACCCGGCATGCAGGGGCCACGCCACTGCACCAGTATGGGTGATGGTCCCGGAAAGCACGATCGGCTGGGAGGTGGCCATGGTCGCGTCCGCGCACCGCCGACCGGTCGTCGTCGGCGTCGACCCCGATCCCGCCATGCGGACGGCGCTGGCCTGGGCGGCCGACGAGGCGGCCCGGCGCGGGGTGCCGCTGCGCCTGGTCCACGCGGAGGGAACGCCCACGCGCGGCTATCGCAGGCGCGAGGTCCGGCCGTCCTGGGAGGAGTGGAACGAGGCGCTTCACTCGGCCGGGGAGCACGTGCTCCAGGAGGCGGCGGCGTTCGGCGAGGCCCGGCAGCCGAAGGTGGAGGTGTCGGGGCTGCTGGCCGAGGGGGACCCGGTGTGGGTGCTGCGGGAGCAGGCGCGGGACGCCACCGCCGTGGTGGTGGGATCGCAGCGGCTGAGCCGGGTGAAGGAGGTCTTCGGCTCCGCCTCGGTCGCGCTGCCCCTGATGGCCCACGCGTCCTGCCCGGTGGTGGTCGTACCCGAGCCGGAGCACATCACGCACGAGCCGTACTTCGTCGTCGGGGTGGACGGCAGTCCCCACTCCGCCGCGGCCGTCGATTTCGCCCTTGAGGAGGCCGCCCTGCACGGCGCCGTGCTCAGGGCCGTGTACGCGTGGTGGCCTGGGCACTTCGACGTACGGGACGAACAGGCCGCGCGGGAGGAGTGCCGACGCCTGCTCTCGGAGACCGTGGCCGACCGGGCCCCGGCGCACCCCGGGGTGGAGGTGCGCCACGAGCTCCTGGCCGGGCACCCCGTCGAGGTGCTGACCAAGGCGTCCGCCCATGCCCTGGGGCTGGTGGTGGGCACCCGGGGCCACGGCGGCTTCACCGGTATGGTCCTCGGCTCCGTCAGCCAGGGCGTGCTGCACCACGCGCGGTGTCCCGTCATCACCGTCCCGCACACGCCCGCCCCGGAGCCGGAGTGAGCGCGGAAGGCGCGGAGGGTGGCGCGGGTGACGTCTTCGAGCGCGTGGCCGAGCTGCTCCGTCTGGCCCGCACCGCGCTGAGCGAGGCCACGACCGTGTTGTTCCAGCCCACCGCCAAGGGCGAGAAGAAGATGGCCGCCGTGGACAGGGCGCTCGAGGAACTGTGGCAGGAAGCGGAGGACCTCGTCTCGGCGGGCCTGGCCACGGGTGCCGACCAGGACGGCGACATCCGCACCGTCATCACCGACATGTACGTCGGGGAGGACGTGGGACGCATGGGCGTGCTGGCCCGCCAGGTGGCTGACATCGCGTGGGCACGCCAGACCAAGCCACCGCTCCCCGGCCTGGTAGGGGATGCCGTGCGCGGCATCGGGGAGGACTGCCTCGCGCTGATCGACGGCGCGCGGGACGCCGTCGCCTCTCCCGCCGCCGCACCGGGCACGGACGCCCGACTGGCGGACATCACCGACCAGCACGTCCGGTTGTGCCGCGTGCTGCTGTCGGAAAGCGCGTCGCTCGACGTCGTCGACGCCGTGGACGTGTCGGTGCTCAGCCGGTGCTACGTCGAGTGCGCGCAACGGGCCGCCTCCGTGGCCCTGCACATGGCCCTCTTCCGGGAGACGGCCCCGGCGTCATGAAGGCATCGCGGCGTGGCTGGCAGTTCTGGATCGACCGTGGCGGGACCTTCACGGACGTCGTCGCCCAGGACCCGGACGGGCGCCTGCTGACCCGCAAACTCCTCTCGGAGAACCCGGCGCGCTACGACGACGCGGCCGTCGAGGGAATCCGCGAGCTGCTCGGCCTGCGGGACGGCCAGGAGATTCCCGTGGGCACCGTCGAAGCGGTGCGCATGGGTACGACGGTGGCGACCAACGCCCTCCTGGAGCGCGAGGGCGAACGGACGGTGCTCGTGATCACCCGGGGGTTCCGGGACGCGCTGCGCATCGGCTACCAGAACCGCCCCCGCCTCTTCGACCGCGAGATCGTCCTTCCGGAGGCCCTGTACGAGCGCGTCGTGGAGGTGTCCGAGCGCGTGACGGCCGAGGGGGAGGTCCTGTGCCCGCCCGACCTGGACGCCCTCGCCGCCGACCTGCGCCGCGCCTACGACGACGGCATCCGCGCCGTCGCGGTCGTGTGCGTGCACAGCCATCTCCACCCCGGGCACGAGGAGGCGATCGGGGAGCTGGCCGGGGCGATCGGCTTCCCGCGGGTCTCGCTGTCGAGCGAGGTCAGCCGCTTGATGAAACTGGTGCCGCGCGGCGACACGGCCGTCGTCGACGCCTACCTGTCCCCCGTCCTGCGCCGCTACGTGGAGCGGGTGGCGAACCGGCTGCCCGGCGTGCGCCTGATGTTCATGCAGTCCAACGGCGGCCTGGCCGAGGCCGGCCATTTCCGCGGCAAGGACGCCATCCTGTCCGGGCCGGCGGGCGGCATCGTCGGCATGGCCCGGATGTCACGACTGGCCGGCTTCGAGAAGGTCATCGGTTTCGACATGGGCGGCACCTCCACCGACGTGTCGCACTTCGCCGGCGCCTACGAGCGGGTGGTCACCTCCCAGGTCGCGGGGGTCCGGCTGCAGGCGCCGATGCTGGACATCCACACCGTCGCGGCCGGAGGGGGCTCCGTGCTGCGCTTCGACGGCGGTCGTTACCGGGTCGGCCCCGGCTCGGCCGGGGCACACCCCGGCCCCGCCTGCTACCGCGCCGGGGGTCCCCTGACCGTCACGGACGCCAATGTGATGCTCGGCCGCGTCCAACCCGCCCACTTCCCCCACGTGTTCGGACCGAACGGCGACCAGCCGCTGGACCAGGACGTCGTACGCCGCCGCTTCACCGAGCTCGCCGAGGAGATCCACGACAGCACCGGTGACCGGCGCACCCCGGAGCAGGTCGCCGAGGGCTTCCTGCGGGTGGCGGTGGCCGGTATGGCGGCCGCCGTCAAGCGCATCTCCGTCCAGCAGGGCCGTGACGTCACCGCGTACGCGCTGACCACGTTCGGCGGCGCCGGCGGGCAGCACGCCTGCGCGGTAGCCGACTCGCTGGGCATCCGCACGGTCCTCGTACCGCCCATGGCCGGGGTGCTCTCCGCGCTGGGCATCGGCCTGGCCGACACCACCACCCTGCGGGAGCGGTCGGTGGAGCTCCCCCTCGAAGCGGCGAGCATGGAGCAGATCCGCACCGTGGCCGACGAGCTGGAGGCCGCCACCCGTTCCGTCCTCCACGACGAGGACGTCCCGGCGGACCGGATCCGCGTGACCCGGCGCGCGCGGCTGCGCTACGACGGCACGGACACCGCCGTCACCGTGGACATGGACGAACAGGGCACCATGCTGGCGGAGTTCGAGTCGAGCCACCGGTCGCTGTACTCGTTCCTGCTGGACCGCCCCGTCGTCGTCGAGGCGCTCTCCGTCGAGGCCACCGGCCTCACCCCGCAGCCCGACCTCACCCCCCTCGGCACGCCCTCCGCGCGAGGCGGCGGCTCCGGCACCGTCCGGCTCCACACGGACGGCGCGTGGCGCGACGTACCGCACCGGGAACGTGAACGCCTGGCTCCCGGCACCACGGTGACCGGCCCGGCCGTCATCACCGAGACGGACGCGACGACCGTCGTGGAACCGGGCTGGCGGGCCGGGGTGACGGAGGCCGGGCACCTGCTCGTCCAGCGGGTCGCCGCGCCCCCGGACGCCGACGTGGCGACCAGGGCGGACCCGGTCATGCTCGAGATCTTCAACAGCCTCTTCGTGTCCGTCGCCGAGCAGATGGGGGCGCGGCTGGCCTCGACCGCGCAATCGGTCAACATCAAGGAGCGGCTCGACTTCTCCTGCGCGCTGTTCGACCCCCGAGGCGGTCTCGTCGCCAACGCCCCGCACATCCCCGTGCACCTCGGCTCCATGGGCACCGCCGTCAGGGAGGTCGTCCACCGCCGGTCCGGGACCATGCGGCCCGGCGAGTCCTACGCCGTCAACGACCCGTACCACGGTGGCACCCACCTTCCCGACGTCACCGTGATCACCCCGGTCTTCGACGAACGGCCGGACGGGCAGGACCCGGCGCTCCTCTTCTTCGTCGCCTCCCGTGGCCACCACGCGGAGATCGGCGGGCTCACCCCGGGGTCCATGCCGGCGAACAGCCACGAGATCCACGAGGAAGGCGTCCTCTTCGACAACTGGCTCCTCGTCGAGAACGGACGGTTCCGGGAGGACGAGACCCTGGAACTCCTCGCGTCGGCACCGTTCCCCTCCCGCGATCCGGCGACCAACCTGGCCGACCTGCGCGCCCAGATCGCCGCCAACCGCAAGGGCGTCGAGGAGGTCGGCAAGATGATCGACCACTTCGGCCTGGACGTGGTGCGGGCGTACATGCGCCACGTCCAGGACAACGCCGAGGAGGCCGTCCGGCAGGCCGTCACCGGTCTCTCCGACGGTCACTGCCGTTACGAGACGGACTCCGGCGCGGTCATCGCCGTACGCGTCACGGTCGACCGCCGGCAGCGGTCGGCCACGATCGACTTCACGGGCACCTCCCCACAGCTGGAGTCCAACTTCAACGCGCCCACCGCCGTGGTGAACGCGGCGGTGCTGTACGTCTTCCGCACCCTCATCGCCCAGGACATCCCCCTCAACGACGGCTGTCTGCGTCCCTTGCGCATCGTCGTCCCACCGGGTTCGATGCTCGCCCCCGCCCACCCGGCCGCCATCGTCGCCGGCAACGTCGAGACCTCCCAGGCCCTCGTCGGCGCCCTCTACGCCGCCCTGGGCGCCCAGGCGGAGGGGAGCGGCACCATGAACAACGTCACCTTCGGCAACGACCGTCACCAGTACTACGAGACCGTCGCGTCCGGCTCGGGCGCCGGCCCGGACTTCGACGGTACGTCGGCGGTCCAGACCCATATGACGAACTCGCGCCTCACCGACCCGGAGGTGCTCGAGTGGCGCCTGCCCGTCCTGCTGGAGGAGTTCGCCGTCCGCACCGGCAGCGGGGGCGACGGCCGCCGGCGCGGCGGCGACGGAGTCGTCCGCCGGATCCGCTTCCGCGAGCCCATGACGGTGAGCACCCTCTCCGGCCACCGCCGGATCCCGCCCTACGGCATGGCGGGCGGCCGGCCGGGCGCCCTCGGCTCGAACCGCGTGGAGCGGGCCGACGGGAGCACCACGCCGATGGCCGGCTGCGACTCGGTCGACGTGCGGCCGGGCGACGTGCTCGTGGTGGAGACCCCCGGCGGAGGCGGGTACGGGCCCCCGTCACTCGCGCAGCCCGACCCGGTCGTGGAGACGGCGCAGCGGCCCGGGTGCCCACCAGTTGGCCCGGCCCGCCAGGCGCATGAACGAGGGGACCAGCACGGCGCGGACCAGGGTCGCGTCCAGGACCACCGCCAGCGCGAGGCCGACGCCCAGCAGCTTCAGCAGCGTCACGCCGGAGATGGCGAAGACGAACAGGACCACGGCGACCAGCACGGCGGCGGCCGTGATGATCCGGCCGGTGTGCTGGAGGCCGAAGGCCACCGACTCGGTGTTGTCACCGGTGCGCAGATAGCGTTCGCGGATCCGGGAGAGGAGGAACACCTCGTAGTCCATGGAGAGCCCGAAGGCCACGCAGAAGGTCAGGATCGGGATGGTCGCGTCGAGTGTGCCGGTGTGCAGCGGGCTGCCCACCAGGGACGCCAGGTGGCCTTCCTGGAAGACGAAGACCATCGCCCCGAACGTGGCGCTGAGGCTGAGGGTGTTGAGCACCAGCGCCTTCACCGGCATCAGCACGCTTCCGGTGAACAGGAACAGCAGCACCAGGGAGGAGCCCACCACGATGCCGATCGCCGCCGGGGTGGCACGGGCGATGGCGGCGGTGCTGTCCTCGACCTCGGCGGCCCGTCCGCCGACCCACACCGCCGCCCCGTCCGGCGGGTCCGCCTTCCGCAGCGCGCGGACGAGCGCGGTACCGGAGGACGAGTCCTGTTCCACGGCGGAGACCACGGAGAGCAGCGCGGTGTCGCCGTCCACCAAAGCGGCCGGCCCGGGGTCCTGGACCTTGCGTCCGGCGGCGTAGGAGCCGGTGGCCCCGGTCACCTGCCGGACGTCGTGGACCGAGGACAGCGTGCGGGCGTAGGCGTCCAGGTCCCGCCCCGCGCCCCGGACGACGACCGGGACGGTGCCCAGCGCGCCGGCGTCGAACCGGTCGCGCAGCGTCTGGGTGGCGCGGTGCACCTGGGAGTCGGCGGGCAGTGAGCGGTCGTCGAAGAGGCCGGAGGAGACCCGGGTGAACGGGGACGCGAGGATCAGCAGCAGGACGACCACTCCCCCGCCGTAGAGGGCCGGGCGGCGCATCACGGCGGTGGCGAAGCGGTACCAGCGCCCGTTCTCCGGGGCGGCCGCGCGCCGCTCGGGCGAGCGGAGTCGGGCGAAGACGTCGTAGCGGTCGACCCGGTGGCCGAGGACGGCCAGGAGCGCGGGCAGGACGAAGACCGCTCCCGCCGCCGCGGTGAGGACCACCACGATCCCGCCGTACGCGAAGGACCTCAGGAAGAACTGGGGGAAGACCAGCAGGGCGACGAGGGACAGGGCCACCGTGAGCGCGGAGAACGCGACGGTCCGCCCGGCCCTGCGCACGGTGGGGACCAGGGCCTCGCGCACCGTGGCGCCGGTGCGCAGCTCCTCCCGGAAGCGGGCGAGGATGAACAGGCTGTAGTCGATGGCGAGTCCGAGGCCCAGCGCGGTGGTGGAGTTCATCGAGTACACGGAGATGGACACGGTGCCCGCCAGGGCGTTGAGGACGGCCCGGGTCGCCAGGACCGACAGCAGCGCGATGACGAGGGGCAGGGTGGCGGCCACCGCGCTGCCGAAGACCAGCAGGAGGAGGACGAGGGTGATCGGCATGGCGACCGCCTCGGCCAGCAGGAGATCGTGCGCGGTCTGCTCGCCGACCTCCGACTGCACCTGCGCGGGTCCGGCCGCCATCACCGTCAGGCCCTCGGCGTGCCGCCGGATGTCCGGGACCAGCCGCTCGGCGGTCCGCGCCCGGTCGTCCTCGTTCCCGCTCAGGGAGAGGGTGACGAGCCCGAGGGAGCCGTCCCGGGAGCGCATCGAAGGGGGCCGGCCCGCCGTCCAGTAGGAGGTGGCGGCTCGTACGCCCGGGGACCGTCCGGCGCGGCGGGTCACTTCCGTGCCGAGCGTGGTCGTCGCGGGTGTGTCGACGGGGTCGGTGCCGCGCAGGAGCAGCACCAGGTCGTCGCCGGCGGCGGGGAAGTGCTCGGCCACCAGGCGCGCGGCGTGGGAGGACCGCGCGCCGGGGTCGGAGAACCCGCCGTGGACCAGCCGGTTCTCGACGCCCAGTCCGCCGAGGCCGGCCAGGACGAGGGCGACGGCGCTCACCCACAGCACGGCGACGCGCCGCCGGTACAGCGAGGCGCTGAGGCGGTCGGACATGAGGGGCCTCCCTGGCCGGTGGGGTTCCGGAGTACCGCATGGAGCAGATCCCTGTCACCACTGCAACTCCGCCTTGTTTCCCGGGCGTTCCGGTTGATGGCCCGGGCGGTGGTGGTGATACTTGGCCCTTACGCGGTGACCCGAGGCGAAGTGGGGCCCATGGATCAGCGACACGCACTGCGGGAGCTGTTCGCTCTCGACCCGGCGGCCGGTCCGGGCGACGGGGAGCTCTTCCTCGGGCGGCCTCCCCTGGAGCTGTCCTCCCCGGTGTACGGGGGGCATCTGGCCGCGCAGGCGCTGGCCGCCGCCGGGCGCACGGTCGCCGAGGGGCTGCCCGTGCACTCCGTGCACTGTTCCTTCGTCCGGCCCGCCGTGCCGGCCGTGCCCTTCGGCCACCGGGTGGAGCGGGTGAAGGACAGCACCGCGTTCGCGCTCCGCCGGGTCACGGCGGCCCAGCGCGGCCGGGAGGTGTTCGCCATGACCGCCTCCTTCCACCGCCCCGAGCCGGGCCTCGACCACCAGGACGCGATGCCGTCCGTCCCCGGCCCGGAGGAGCTGCCGACCTACGAGGAGCGGCTGACGACGGCGTTCGGCGAGGTGATGCAGCCCCTCGGGATGCCGTACGACCTGCGCTTCGTCGGGCCGTTGAGCTTCGACGCGGAGAAGGACCCGGCGCTGGCCTCCCCCGGCACGCTGGTGTGGGTGCGGGCCAGGGGCGAGCTGCCGGACGTGGCGGGCGCCGGCCGCGAACGGCTGCTCCACGCCTGCCTGCTGGTGTACGTCTGCGACGTCACCATGCTGGAGACGGTCGTGGTGCGGCACGGCGTCTCGTGGTTCCACGCCAGTGCCCGGAGCGTCGACTACACGGTGTGGATCCATCGCCCTTTCCGCGCGGACGACTGGCTGTTGTGCGCCCACCGGACGCCTGTGGCCTCCGGCGGGCGGGGGCTGGTCCTGGGCAGTGTGTTCACCCGTGACGGGACCCTGGTGGCCACCCTCGCCCAGGAGGGCCTGCTGCGGGTGGCCGCCGAGCGGGGCGCGGCCGGTTGAGGGGCCGCGCCCTTCGGTCCTGTATGTCTACACCACCAGCCCCCCGGAGATCTCGATGGCCTGTCCGGTGATGTAGCGCGCCCGGTCGGACGCGAGGAAGCACACCAGGTGGGCCACGTCCTTTGGGGTGCCGAAGGCGTGGCCGGGGATCAGCGACTTGAGGAACTCGGCCTTGCCCTCGGGCATCTCGGCGGTCATGTCGGTCTCGATGAGCCCGGGGGCGACCGCGTTGACGGTCACGCCGCGGGCGCCGATCTCCTTCGCCAGCGCCTTGGTGAAGCCGATGACCCCGGCCTTGGCGGCCGAGTAGGCCGTCTGGCCGGGGATGCCGTGGAGCCCGGAGGTCGAGGCGATGTTGACGATGGCGCCGCCGCGCTGCTTCACGAGCGGCATGAGCAGCGGCCTGGTGACGGTGTACATGCTGTCGAGGTTGGTGCCGATGACCTCGTGCCACTGTTCCGGGGCCATGCGGGCGAACAGCGTGTCGCGGGTGACTCCGGCGTTGTTGACGAGGACGTCGAAGCGTTCCAGGCGGTCCAGGGCCTCGGTGGCGAAGCGCCGGGCCTCCGCGGTGTCGGAGACGTCGGCCCGGAGCGGGACGCAGCGCCGCCCCGGGTGGGCGGCGCTCAGCTCGTCGGCCAGGGCCTGGGCCCGTTTCTCGTCGCTGTGGTAGCCGAAGACGACGTCGGCGCCCTGCGCCAGCGCCAGCCTCACCACCGCGGCCCCGATGCCGCGCGAACCGCCGGTGACGACGAGGCCCTTGTCCGCCAGGGGAAGGTCGTCCGTCACTGGTCGCTCCGGACCAGCGGCAGGTTCGGACGGGACTCCTTCTTGCGCCGCGCGGCCTCCTCGCGCAGCTCCCGGTAGCGTTCCTCGGCGACCAGGGCGGAGATCATGGGGGCGTAGAACGCGCCGTCGCCGACGAGCTTGATGCGTTCGGGGGTGATCTCGGCGTAGCCCCGCTGGGCCAGGGCGTCCCAGATGGTGGCGAACTTCTCGTGGATGTCGAGGCCGAAGGCGGCGCGGTACTGGACCCGGTCGATCTCGGTGCTGATGAGGCTGCGGAAGAGCACCATGAGCAGCCAGTCCTCGGGGCTGTGCCGGAAGCCCCGTTCGACGGGGAACCGGCCGTTGTCGACCGCCGCCTTGTACTGGGCGAGGCTGCGCTGGTTGATGAACGACCAGGAGCGGCCGGGTTCGAGCATGGGGTTGCCGAAGAAGGTGATCGCGGCGTAGCCGAGGCCGAGGGAGTCCACGTGGTCGAAGCGGGTGGTGTATCCCTCGCGGAAGTCCCGGGCGGTGGGGTCGCCGGGGCGGCGGAAGTTGTACGTCGAGAGCTGCTCGTAGCCGTGGTCGAGGAGGAAGTCCCGCCCCGCGCGGTACAGCTCCAGGTTGGCCAGGGTGCTGGGCAGCTCGTGGTAGCGGTTGAGCGCGAAGTCGGTCGGGCCGCCGACGTTCAGCTCGTAGTGGGTGATGTCGTACACGTCCCAGGAGACCAGGGTCTCCAGGTCCTCCAGCAGGGTGTCGACGGTCTGCTGGGGCCAGCCGAAGATGAGGTCGACGTTGGCGGACAGGCCGAGCTCGCGGGCCCACTCCAGGCTCTGGATGACGTGCTTGGTGGTCTGCTTGCGTCCGCTGAAGCTGTTGAGGCGTTCGTTGATCTGCTGGACGCCCATGCTGATGCGGTTCATCCCGGAGTCGCGGATGGCCTGCATCTTCTCCCGGGTGAAGAGCTGGGGGATGCCCTCCAGGGTGAGGTCCGCCTCCTTCGAGATCTCGGGGAAGAGGCGGCGCACGGTGTCCATGATGCGGTGGTAGACGGGGGCCTTGTAGAGGTTCGAGGTGCCCCCGCCGAAGTACGCGCCGACGAGGAGGCTGCCCTCCATCTGTTCCCGGTACATCTCGGCTTCGCGTTCCACGTAGCCGTAGTAGTTCTCGAGGGCGGCGTTGCCCTGGAACTCCTCGACGGGGAACAGGCAGTACCCGCACTTCCCGGGGTCGGTCTTGATGCAGTACGGGACGCCGATGTACAGGAACACCGGTGCCGTGCCGGCCGTTTCGCGCAGCCGGCGGCGGTCCTCGCCGATCTCGTCGAGCGGCACGTCCGTCTCGTTCCAGAACCGCGGCGACGGGAAGCTGTGCTGGATCTTGTTGACCTGTCGTTCGCCCAAGTGGGTGTCGATGTAGTTGTTGACGTAGTCGGGGGATAACACGATCGCTTGCACTTCCCCTCTGGGTGGGATCTGCGTCAGGAGCCCGTGGGGTCCGCGAGGATCACCTGGTGGAGCAGGTAGTCCGCCAGTTCCTCGATGCTCTGGTACTCCAGTGCCTCCATCGCCTTGAAGCGGAAGTCGAGCTTCTCCTGGATCCGCCGCTGGAGTTCGGTGATGCTCAACGAGTCCAGGCCGACCTCCAGCAGGGCCAGGGAGGGGTCGAGACTGTCGATGTCGATCTCCAGCTCGACCGACATCCGCCCGAGAGTGTCGGTGATCTCGTCGGTGAGCCAGCCGATGACCGCCTGCCGGCGCTCCTCGGCGGGCAGGGCCTCCACGCGCTCGCGCAGTTCCTGCCGCGAGTCGCCGTCCTCCCGGGAGCGGTCGGCCGACGGGGCCGGGACCGCCGAGGTGTCGGTGAGCGAGGCGATCCGCCGGAACTCCACGTCCTCCAGGTCCGCGAGGACGGCGCCGGTGTCGTCGAGGACGCTCAGGTGGGCCGTGAAGGCCGTCCCGGTGTCGTTGGGGCGCAGGCGGACGTGGCCCCAGATCTGCTCGGGCAGGGGCCCGCGCAGCACCATCCGGCCGATGCCGACCGGGATGTAGGTGCCCCTGGGCGCGCCCTCGCGGGCCGCGGCGGCGGTCAGGTGGAGGCAGCCGTCGAGCATGGTGGCGAAGCTGTGCCCGTGGCCGACGCGGGACGTGACGTCGGGCGTGGCGGTGATCCGGCCGAGTGCCTGACCGCCCGCCTCGTCGAGCCACACCTCGCGGACGGTGGAGAAGCTCGCGCCGTACTCCATGCCGTCCTCCCGCAGCAGCCCGTAGAGCCGGCCGGGCGCGAGGGTCGTGGGCATGGCCGCGCGCAGCTCCTCCGGGGGCGTTCCCGGCCGGGCCTGCCCGGGAGCCGGGCCGATGTTCCCCCGGCAGTACCGGGGCGGGCCGTCGCCGTCGCTTCCGGCGACGGTGAACCGGAATCGGCCGCCGGTGGCGGGCCCGTCGTCCTCCAGTTCCACCTGGACGCCGGTGGGCCGGGCCGGGGCCAGGAGGAGCGGCCGGACGAAGTCGACGCCGGTCAGCTCGACGGGCGCGGAGCCGTGGCCGTCGGCGGCGTAGGCGTCGACGGCCAGTTCCAGGTAGCCGGTGGCGGGGAAGACGGTCGAGCCGAGGATGCGGTGGTCCACCCATGGCGTGCCCGGTCGTACCTCGTGCCGGTGGACGGTCCGGGTGGCGGGCCGTGGCTCGGCCGGGGCCGGTGTCCGTCGGCTCCGTTCCGGTGCCCTCGGCTCGTCGCGGCCGGCGTCCGGCGCGGGCGTCACCCAGTACCGGTCCTTGCGGAAGGGGTACTGCGGGGCGGAGGAGGTACGCCGGTGGCCCGGGCCGCGGTACAGCGCGGGCAGGTCGACGGCGGCACCCGCCGTGAACAGGGAGCCCGCGGCGGCGAGAACGTTGCGCACGTCCCGCCCGTCCCGCCGCAGGGTCGGGATCACCGTCACGTCGGTGGTGCCGAACGCCTCCGGGACGTACGCCGCCAGGGCGGGGTGCGGGCCGATCTCGACGACCGCGGTGCAGCCGAGCGCGGCCACCGCGCGCATGGCGTCGTGGAACCGGACCGGGCGCCGGACCTGCTGGCTCCAGTACTCGGGTCCCTCGGCCCCGGTCAGCGCCTCTCCCGTCACATTGGAGATCACCGGCACGGTGGGGGCGGCCGTGCGGAGGGCGGTGGCGGCCTTCCCCAGCTCGGGCAGGACCGGGTCCATCAGCGGCGAGTGGAAGGCGTGCGACGTGCGCAGCCGGGTCGTCCGGACGCCCTGGGCCCCGGCGAGCCGCGCCACCTCGTCCACGGCCTCCGCGCCGCCGGAGACGACCACGGCGCGCGGGCCGTTGACCGCGGCGACGGAGACGTCGTCCTCCCGCCCCGACAGCCAGCCCAGGACGGTCTCCGGGTCGGCGGCGACGGCCAGCATCAGGCCGTCGCGCGGCAGTTCGCCCATGAGGCGTCCGCGCAGCGCGCTGAACCGGGCCGCGTCCTCCAGCGGGAGCATGCCGGCGACGCACGCGGCGACGATCTCGCCGATGCTGTGCCCGACGACCGCGTCCGGGACGATTCCCCAGGAGCGCAGCAGCGTGGCGAGCGCGTACTCGACGGCGAAGAGCGCCGGCTGGGCCAGGCGGGTGTCGTCGAGGGCCTCCGGGGCCCGGTCCTCGAAGAGGAGCCGCCGCAGCGGCACGGGAAGTTCCTCGTCGAGCACTTCGGCGCAGCGGTCGATCGCGGCGGCGAACTCCGGTTCGTGCGCGTACAGTTCCTTGGCCATGCCGGGGTACTGCACGCCCTGGCCGGTGAAGACGAAGGCCGTCCTGGCGGGCTTGGCCGGATGGCCGCTGGTGACCGACGGGGGCGTGCGGCGGGTGCGCCACAGCCGCAGGTCGTTGGCGATGCCGACGGGGCCCCGCCCGGTGACCGCGAGGCGGTGGCGGAGCGTGGCGCGCCCGGCGGCGGCGGTGAACACGGCCGCCGGCAGGGCGTTCTGGTCGCTGCGGGAGAGGTGCTCGGCCCAGCGCTCCGCGAGACCGTCCAGGCTCTCGGGGGACTTGGCCGACAGGACCAGCAGCTCGGCGGGGCGCGGCCCGGCCTCCTCGGTACGCGACGTGGGGCGCGGCGCCTCGCGCAGGATCGCGTGGGCGTTGGTGCCGCTGTAGCCGAAGGAGTTGACGGCGGCCAGGCGCGGGGTGCTCCCCCGGGGCCAGGGCACGGGCTCCCCGGGGACCTCCACCGCGGCGCCGTTCAGGGCGATCTTGGGGTTGAGCCGGTCGAGGTGGATGCTGGGGTAGATGGTCTCGTGGTGGAGGGAGAGGGCGGCCTTGACGACGCCGAGGAGCCCCGCGGCGGCCTCGGTGTGCCCGAAGTTGGTCTTCACCGACCCGACGTAGAGCGGTCGGTCCGGGGTGTGGGCGTGGCCGTAGGCGCCGGCGATGGCGTTCATCTCGATGGGGTCGCCGACGGGCGTCCCGGTGCCGTGCGCCTCGACGTAGTCGACCTGGGCGGGGTCGACGCCGGTGCGGGAGAGCACCGTGCGGATCACCTGCTCCTGGGTCCGGCCGTTGGGCGCGGTCAGCGCGGGGGTGCGTCCGTCATGGTTGATCGCCGTGCCGACGACACTGGCCAGGATGGGGTCGCCGCGCTCCTCGGCGAGCGACTGGCGGCGCACCAGCGCGGCCACACAGCCCTCGCTGCGGACGTAGCCGTCCGCCTTCGCGTCGAACGCCCGGCACTCGCCGCTGCGGGAGAACAGGCCCAGCTTGCAGAAGGAGATGTGCACTTCGGGCGTGAGGATCAGATTGATGCCGGCGACGACGGCGGAGTCGCACTCGCCGGTGAGGATGGACTGCCGGGCCAGGTGCAGGGCGGTCAGCGACCCGGAGCAGGCGGTGTCGACCGTGAGGCACGGCCCCTTCAGATCGAGGAAGTGGGCGATGCGGCCGGCGCTGATGCTGATCTCGTCGGCCATCGAGTCATAGGCCGTGACCCCGGCGAGGCCGCCGATGTCGTGCTTGAGCACTCCGTAGTTGTTGCTGTTCATCATCGCGACGAAGACGCCGGTGTCGCTTCCCCGGATGTCCTCGGGGTTCTGCCCGGCGTGCTCCAGGGCGTGCCACACGGTCTGCAGGAGGAGCCGCTGCTGCGGGTCCATCCGGACCGCCTCGGCGTCCGAGATCCCGAAGAACGCCGCGTCGAAACGGTCGGGGTCGTCGACGAACCCGCCGTGGCGGACATAGGTCTTCCCCGGGGTCAGGGGGTCGGAGTCGTAGAGTTCGTCGACGTCCCACCGGCTGGGCGGGATCTCCTCGATGCAGTCCCGTCCTTCGCGCAGAACGGTGTGGATGTCCTCCAGCCCGTGGACGTTCCCGGGCAGCGTGCAACCGATCCCTACTAGAGCGATGGGCTCAGCGTCCATGCCGATTCTCCTTCGGCGGTGGGGGCGGCGCTGTCGCGAGGGGCCGCCGCGGGCCACGGCCTGGGACAGTCACCGGGAGTGGAACGTCGCGCGCGTTCAGTGCCGGGGTCTCGAACGCAGTCGAACTGCTGCGCCGGGCACGAGTGTTGGCCGAATTCGGTTTCGACACACCCGAGCAAGGCTAGGGGGCGGTCCGACGAGGGGTCAACAGGGCCACGATGACACCTCGCCGTCGGCGTCGGAGGTACGCGATCAGACGGGCGCGGGGACGCGCGCCTGGGTGATGAGCCGTTCCAGCAGCGAGAGCAGGCAGCCCCGGACGTCTTCCCGGGAGCGGGCGTCGAGCAGGAGGACGGGGGTGTCGGGATCCGTCAGGTGGAGGGCCGACTTGATCTCCTCGGCGGTGTACGGCTGTTCGCCGTCGAAGCAGTTCGCGCCGACGACGAACGGCAGCCCGCGGTTCTCGAAGAAGTCGATGGCGGGGAAGCCGCGGTCCAGCCTCCGGGTGTCGACGAGGACGATCGCCCCGAGCGCCCCGCGCAGCAGGTCGTCCCACATGAACCAGAAGCGTTCCTGGCCCGGTGTGCCGAAGAGGTACAGGGCCACTCCGGCGTCGGTGAGGGTGATCCGGCCGAAGTCCATGGCGACCGTGGTCGCCGTCTTGTTCTCGATGCCGTCGAGGTCGTCGACGCCGACGCCCGCGGACGTCAGCCGCTCCTCGGTGCGCAGCGGATCGATCTCGGATATCGCTTCGACCAGGGTCGTCTTGCCGACCCCGAAGCCCCCGGCCACGAGGATCTTGACGGGGGAGGCTTCCGGTGCGGCGGTGGTGTCGTCGTCGGTGTCAAAGCCGGGCAAGGTTGTCCCTGATTTTCATGAGCAGGTGAACGTTGGAGGTCTCGGAGGCGTCCAGCGGCGGCCGGTGGCGGATCAGGCCGCGCTCCAGCAACTCGCCGAGCAGGACCACCATGGGGGTCAGCCGCATCCCCATCCGGGCGGCGATCTCGGCGACCGCCCGCCCGTTCGGCGACGGGCACATGGTGAGGATCTCCTGCCACTCCGTGGGCAGGCTGCCGTGACCGTCGCCGGCGTCGGCGGCCGCCGTGATCACGGTGTCCATCGTCAGGCCGTGCCGGGACGCGGCCGTACGCCCGTCGGTGAGGGCGTACAGCCGCGTCCGGCGGCGCCGTCCGGGCCGGGGGTCGGCCGCCATCAGGCCGTGGGCGTCTGTGCGCGCTCGGGGGTGCCCAGCCACTCGCCGAGCGCCTGCGCGGCGCGGACCGTCTCGCCGCCCAGTTCCCCGAGCCGCGCCTTGCGGGAGGCCACGACGATCAGCGTGCTGCCCGATCCGCAGCCGACGATGCACAGGTACCGGTCGTCCATCTCGACGAGCTGGCGGATCACTCCCCCGCCGTCGATCTCCCGCGAGATGGCCTTCATGGTGGAGGCGATGCCGGAGGCCGCCGCGGCGACCCGTTCGGCCTGGTCCCGCTCCAGCATGTAGGCGCTGAGCTTGAGACCGTCGTTGGAGAGGAGCACGGCTCCCTGTATCCCCGCGATCCTGCTCAGGTTGTTGTCCAGGATGCTGTAGATCGCATCGTTCTGTGTCGTCGTCATGGCTTTTCCTGTCGGAGCTCGTGTTCCACTTGCCTGGTGCCGTCTTCGTAGTCCGCCCAGGCGTCGGCCACCTCTTCGGGCGTGGCGGCGTCCTGGCCCACCGGTTCGGCCGTACGCGGCTCGCGGAGCCGCCGGGCCAGGTGGGTCTGCGGGACGCGTTCGGGGAGGGCGGGCCGGCCGGCGCCGGTTGCGCCCTCGGCGCCGGAGCGGGCCGGGGCCTCCGGCGCGGTGTTCCCCGACTGCCGCACCTGCTCCTTGCGTACGCGGCGCGGCAGTCCCGGGGTGCCGGGCGCGGGCCCGTCCGCCGGATCCGGGTCATCGGTCCCGCGCGGCGCGACGAGCCTCGGCCGCCGCTCGTCGGCGGGTCGCGGCGCGGGATCCCCGACCGGCTCGGGCACCTCGACCGGCCCGGGCACCGGGGTGCCCTCCCGGGTCGGCACGAGGTGCTCACCCGGGACGATCACCACGGCGGACGTTCCGCCGAACGCCGACCGGCGCAGCGTGACCGTCGCCCCGAGCTGGTCGGCGAGGTGGCCGACCACGAAGAGGCCGAGCCGGTGGGCGTTGCGGGCCAGTACGGAGTACGGCGGCGCCGAGTGCAGCCGGCCGTTCATCTCCTCGTACCTCTCGGCGGTCACGCGCGGGCCGCGGTCCTCGATCTCGACGCAGAGGCCGTCGCCGACCAGTTCGGACCGGATGGTGACCCTGGACGTCGGCGGGGAGAAGCGCGTGGCGTTGTCCAGCAGCTCCGCCAGGAGGTGGCTGAGCTGGCTGATCACCTCGGCCTCGACACTGGTCTCGTCCATGGCGTGCCGGTCGATGCGCCGGAAGTCCTCGACCTCGGCGGCCGCCTCCCGCAGCAGGTCGGCTACGCGCATGGGCTCCATGTGGGGGTCGGGGATCTCGCCGCCCGCCAGGATGAGCAGGTTCTCGATCTGCCGCCGCATGCCCACCGTGAGCTGATCGGACCTCATGAGGTCGGCGAGGAGCGCCTCGTCCTGGCCGAAGGCGTCCTGGATGTGCTCGGTGAGGGCGAGCTGCCGGCTGACCAGGTTCCCGGTCCGCGCGGCGATGCCGGAGGCGAACACGCTGAAGCCGTGCCGCTCGTCGGCGAGCTTCCGGTGGCCCTCGACGGACACGGCGACGACGCGGGCGAAGGCGTCGCTGATCCGCCCGACCTCGTCCTGTTCGCCCCTCGGGCGCGGCAGCGCGTCGGTGCCGACGTCCTCCCCGCGCTGGAGGCGGTCCACGACGTCCGGCAGGGTCTTCTCGGCGACCGCCACCGTGCGGTCGTGGAGCGAGCGCAGGCGGCGCAGGACCGAACGCGTGGTGAGGACCACGACGGCGACGACCAGCAGGAGCGCGACACCGCCGGCGGCCACCAGCAGGACGACCTGGTCCTCCAGCTGTGCCGCCCGGTCGTCGGCGTGGGCCAGCAGCTCGTGCAGCTCGCTCTCGTCGAGGGTGTTCAGCTGGGCGGAGAAGGTGCTGTAGGCCGCCCGCCAGTCGCCGACGTCCGGCGGCAGGACGACGCCGGAGGAGACGTCCCGGTGGTCGGAGACGACCGCCTTCTCGATGCGGGACTTGATCTGCCAGGCGTTCGAGGTGAGGATCCGCTGGAGGGCGTCCTGGTCGTCGAGGGGCAGATCCTGGGCGATCGTGTCGTACAAGTAGTCGCTCGCACCGACGGCTTCGACGAATTCGCCGAACCTGGCGGACGTCAGCTTTCCGGAGGGGCCCGCCAGCGCGAGGATGGCGTCCTCGCGGGCCACCACCTCCGCCGCCGAGAACAGGGCCACGAGCGACGTCGTCTCCTGGGTGAGCCCGCCGTCGTCGACGTGGCTGAAATCCCCGTAGCAGCGAATCGTTCCGCTGATCACGTCGGTGTAGAAGTCGACGGCGTCGTCCGGGCTGCCGTGGCGCGCGTCGGCGCGTTCGCGCTGGGCGCCCAGGTCGGCCAGTCGCCGCGTGACGTCGCGGAGACGGTCCTTCGCCCGGTCGGTGTGGAGCTGGTCGGGGTCCGAGGACTTCAGGAACCCGGCCACGGCCCGGTCGGTGTCGTCCCGGCGGCCGCGCAGCTCGGTCCCGGTGACGGGCATGCCCGACCACCAGGCGGCGGTGACCGCGCGCTCGGCCTGCAGAGTGGTCATGAGCCGGTACAGGGGCACGCCGGTCTGCCGGCCGGCCACCACGTCCTTGCGCAGGTGCCGGGACTCCTGCACCGACCGGTCGGAGCTGATGACGACCTGGACGCCCATCGCCACGGTGGGCACCACCGCGAGCCAGACGAGCAGGGTGCGCAGGCGCACGGGCCGTCGTCGTCGGCTTCTCGGTACCGGCTCGCCCGGGTCCTCGGATCCTGTGGGGGTCATCAGTCCTCGTCAAACACGGCCGGTCATTGCGGAGTGGGTGCCGATCATAACCAGCCACTTCCGAGGACCTCGGTCGAGGTCGGTCGCGGGCCCGGCCGTAATCCGATTGACCGGGCGACAGTCCGACGCTGCACTGTGAGCGGGGCACCACGTGTCGTGGTGCCGGTATCACGGGGAGGCAGCGGCACCGATGGAGATCCGTCCCGCGACCGACAAGGATCTCGACGTCTTCGTCGACACCCTGCACGCCGCGTTCGGGAACTTCCCGGAAACCCCGGCCGAGGACGGCGGGCTCTGGTGGTCGGCGCTCGAAACGGACCGCTGCCTGCTCGCCCTGACGGCGGACGGGCGGCCCGTCGGCACCGCCGGCGCGTACTCCTTCGAGCTCACCCTGCCCGGCGAGGTCCTCGCCCCGGCCGCCGGGGTGAGCTTCGTCGGCGTCCTGCCCTCGCACCGACGCCGGGGCGTCCTCAGCGCGATGATGCGGCATCAGCTCGCCGGGCTCCGGGCGCGCGGGGAGTTCCTCTCCGTGCTACTGGCCTCCGAGTTCCCGATCTACGGCAGGTTCGGCTACGGACCGGCGACGTACACGCGGCAGCTGACGGTGTCACGCTCGCGGGCCGCCTTCGCCCTCCCCCGGGCGTGCGGGACCGCCGGCTCGGGCACCGGCTCGGTCGAGGTGCTGCGGCGTGCCGAGTGCGGCGAGATCCTGGAAGAGGTCTACGACCGGTACCGCCGCGCCCAGCCCGGCGCGCTGTCCCGGCCGCACCGCTGGTGGGCCTCGCGCGCGGGGCGGCCGCCGATCTCGCCGGCGCCGCGCTACATCGCCGTCCACCGGGACGCCGAGGGCGTCCCGGACGGTTACGCCAGCTATCGGGTCGAGTCCGGCATCCTGAAGGTCGACGAGACCATCGCCACCGACGACGCCGTCATCACGGACCTCGCCCGGTTCGTCCTCGGCCACGACCTGGTCACCCAGGTCGAGTTCCAGCACTTCCCGCCCGAGCACCCGCTGCGCTGGCAGCTCGCCGACTTCCGCGCCGGGCAGGTCGGCGACGACACCGACTGGCTCTGGGTGCGGCTGCTGGACGTCCCGCGCGCGCTGACCGCGCGCGGCTGGTTCACGGACGGCGAGCTCGTCCTCGACGTCGACGACCCGTTCCTCGGCGGCCCCTCCTCCGGAGAACACGGCCGCTACCTGCTGACCGTCCGGGACGGCAAGGCCGACTGCGTCCCGACGGACCGGGAGCCCGACCTGTCCCTGGACGTGCGGGACCTGGGCTCCGTCTACCTCGGCGGCACCGCCCCGAGTACGCTCGTACGCGCCGGGCACATCCACGCCCACCACCCGGACGCGGCCACCCTCGCCGACGCTCTCTTCCGCTCCGACCGCTCCCCGCACTGCCTCCACTGGTTCTGACCGCGTTTCACCGGCCCGGCCCCGCACACTCCTTTCAGGTGATAACCACCGATTGTCGTGATGGGGTGATTTTCCGCCGCTACGGTGATCGGGTCAGTGGGGGCCGGTGCCGGGGGTGGGCATGGAGCTGGGGTACTGGCTCGGGCGGGGAGTCGACGCTTTCCGGGAATGGGCGAGCACGTACGGCGAGTTCGCGACGCACACCTCGATGGCGGTCGACGATGCGGCCTGCGCGGTGGCGTTCGAGGAGCTGACCGCCCGGCTGCGCGGCAGCTACCCCTTCTTCCACCCCTGCTACGCGGGGCAGATGCTCAAGCCGCCGCACCCGGTGGCGGTCGCCGGCTATGCGGCCGCCATGCTGGTCAACTCCAACAACCACGCGCTGGACGGCGGTCCGGCGACCTCCGCCATGGAGGAGGAGGTGGTGGAGCGGCTCGCGGAGATGGCCGGGTTCACGGCCCATCTGGGGCACCTGACCAGCAGCGGCACCCAGGCGAACCTCGAAGCCCTGTTCGTCGCCCGTGAGAGCCGTCCCGGCACGGCGGTCGCCGTCAGCGCCGAGGCGCACTACACCCACGCCCGGATGTGCCACCTGCTGGGCGTCCCCGTCCACACGGTGCCGGTGGACGCCCGCGGGCGCATGGACCTGGGCGAGCTGGACCGGCTGCTGTCCACCGGGGTCGTGGGGACGGTCGTCGTCACCACGGGCACGACGGCTCTGGGTGCCGTCGATCCACTGCACCGCGTCGTCCCGCTGGCGCGCCGCTACGGGGTGCGCGTCCATGCCGACGCCGCCTACGGCGGCTTCTTCCGGCTGCTGGCCGACGGAGAAACCGGCGGAGAAACCGGAGGAAGAGCCGACGGGAGGGCCGACGGGCAGCGGGCACCCCTCGCGCCGGAGACCGCCGCCGCTCTGCGGGCGATCGCGCAGTGCGATTCGGTGGCGATCGATCCGCACAAGCACGGGCTGCAGCCGTACGGTTGTGGAGCGGTGCTGTTCGGGGACCCGGACGTCGCCCGGTTCTTCCGGCACGACTCGCCCTACACCTACTTCACGTCCCGCCGGCCCCACCTGGGGGAGATCAGCCTCGAATGCTCCCGCTCCGGCGCGGCCGCCGCCGCTCTGTGGCTGACGTTGAAGCTGCTGCCCCTCACCCCCGACGGACTCGGGGCGGTGCTCGCCGCCGGGCGGCGGGCCGCCGTCCGCTGGTCCGAGCTGATCGGCGCCTCTCCGTACCTGGAGCCGTACCAGCCTCCCGAACTCGACATCGTGACGTACTACCCGGCCTCTCCGGGGAGTTCACCACCCCGCCTGTCCCGTGTCGGCCTGGCGAGCGAGGAGGTGATGCACCGGGGCATGAACGCCAAGGAGGACCCCGTCTTCCTCAGCGTCGCCCGTGTCACCGCCGACGCGTTCACCGCCCGCCACGCCGACGCCGTCGCGGACGCCGACGACACCCACGTGCTGCGCAGCGTGCTGATGAAACCGGAGAGCGAGCTGCATCTGGAACGCCTCCACCAGCGGGTGGAGCAGCTGGCCAAGGCGTCCTGGCCCGCTCCTCGGAGGCGCGGCCGATGAACAGCGATATGCCGCCGCTCCCGCTGCCCTTGCCGCTGACCACCGACTCGCGCGTCCCCGCCCGGGAGCCGGCGGCCACGACCGCCGATTACGACCGCTACTTCCACATCGCGCGCCACGCGCCGGACCTGACGTCCTGGACGCGCGGCGTGCTACGGCTCCAGGCAGCCGTCCTCGCCGACCTTCCGCACACCGGTCTGGACGACTCCCAACGTGCGGCGGCCCTGACCGGCCTGCTGCACGCCTCCCACACCACACTGGCCGCGTGGCTGACGTCCGCGCCGGGATCCGAACCGGGATCCACGCCGGAGGGGCCGAATACCGGGCACCCGGCACCGAGCGACGGCGAGCCCGCCGACGGCCCGGCCCACGACGCACTGCGCCGCTGGAAACTCGGCCATCAGCTCTTCCACCTCCTGCTGACCACCATGAACAGCACCCTCGACGACACCCTGGCCGCCGTGGGCGCGGCACGGTGGGCTTCCGTCCGCCACGGCCTGGAGCGGTTGCGGACGCTGTACGACGCGGCCACCGCCGCCATGGCCTACGCCTCGGACTTCCCCGCCTCCGTCTACGCGAACGACGTACGGCCCACGATGGAGCCGCCGTTCGCCCCACCGGGCTTCTCCGGAACGCTCAATCAGGAGCACCGGGTCATGACCGAGCGGGCGCGCGCCCTGACGGCCGCGCTGGGGAACCTGTCGCCGCTGACGCCTTCCCTCGCCGTGATCCACCACGAGGCGGCTCTGCTGCGGTCGGCACAGCGGCGGAACCGGAAGGCGCACGCCGAGATCTGTGAGCGCTGCGTGCCGGACGGCGCCTCGCTCCTGCGTCAGCACACCACCCGGCGAAGGAGCAGCCGTGCGACATACGAGTGATGCGAGTGAGTGGACGAGCGGCGCGTCGCGGGCCGGCGGGCACCGGACCGCCGGGGACATCGAGGGCGTAGGGGACATCGAGGGCGTGGACGCCGGGACCGGTCTGCGGCTGCTGACCGGCCTGGTCGACGAGGTCGTGTGGCTCGACCACTGCCCCGCCGTGAGCGCGTCCTTCCAGCCGGCGCCCCCCTGGCTCCGGCACGAGCCGGTCTCGGCGTGGCAGCCGTTGCCGGATCCCCCGCCCGGCCGACAGCCGTGCCCGCCGCCCGATCCACGCCGCGTCTGCGTGTCCTTCGCTCCCGAGCACGGGGACAACGCCCGTACCTGGGCCCGTACCCACGGCTACCGGCTGCTGGCCCCGGACGCCGGCGTCACGGCGTGGGCCGCCGACAAGATCAGCGCCACGCGACTGTTCGCCGAGGCCGACGTCCCCGTCCCGCCCTTCGTGGTGATCCCCGCGACGGGCCGCGAGCCGGCGGAGGCGTACTGGAACGGCCGGTGGCCGCTTGCCGTCGTCCAGCGGGCGGAGAACAACCTCCTCGGCCGCGGGACCGTCCTCGTCGACGGACCGTCGGCCCTGCGGGCCCGCCTGGAAGCCTGGCCGGACGAACCCGTCAAACTCAGCCGCTTCTGCCCCGGGATCTCTCTGACCGTCACCGCGTGCGCCGGGCCGGACCGGACCGTCGTCTCGGCCGTCTCCCACCAGCTCGTCGGGCTGCCCGAACTGGCCGCCTCCTGGGGCGCGCACTGCGGCAACCAGCTCGTCGGCCCGGACGACCTGCCCGAGGGGCTGTACGGGCAGGCCCGGGCGGCCGCGTACCGCGTGGGCGAAGTCCTGCGGGGACGCGGTTTCCGCGGCGCCTTCGGCCTGGACCTGGTGGAGGACGGCGGCCGGCTGCGGGCCGTCGAGGTCAATCCGCGCTTCCAGACGGTGGTGTCGCTGGTCCAGGCCGCCGAGGGCGCGACGGGCCTGCTGCCGTCCCTGGGCCTGCACGTCCTGTCCTTCCTCCTCCCCGTCCTGCCCCCTCCGGCAGCCGGACGGTTGCCGGCCGGCCTGCGCCACAGTCAGCTCGTGGTGCACGCCCGTACAGCCGCCGTGGTGCGCCGCCCGCCCCTGACGGGGCGCTACCGCAGGGACGGTGGCAAGGTGACGGGACCGCTCGGCGGGCCGCCTGTGGTGTCCCGGCTGGCCGACGACGAGGCCCTGTGGTGGGCGGTCGCCCGCTCCGGGCCGGTCACCGCGGGCCAGGAGCTGGCGCTCGTCCAGTTCCCGGGGCCGGTCGCGGAACTGCTGCCCCGCCCGCCGCTACGGCCCGACGCCTCGGCCTGGATCGCGGCCCTCGCCCCGGACGCGGAGGAGGACGGGCACGCCGAGAAGGACGCCCGGAACGCCGAGGAGGAGGACGGGCACACCGAGCAGGAGGGCCGGAACGCCGAGCAGGAGGGCCGGCGCGCCCGGAAGGACCACCGGAACGCCCAGAAGGACGACCAGAACGCCCGGCAGAACGACGGTCGGCGCACCGGGGACGACCTGGACGACCTGCCGCCCCTGCGGCTGGACGAGCGGCGGATGCGCGAGGCCGGACGCCACGCCATCGACCTCGTCATCGGCCGGTTGACGACCCCCGGCTCCCGCCCACCCTGCCATGCCCCCTCCCCCGGCGCTCTCCGGGCCGCCCTCGACGAGCCCCTCCCCGAGCACGGCACGCGCGACCTGCCCGGCCTCCTCGACCACGTCACCGAGCGGGCACTCGCCGAGGCGACCCGGCTGGACCACCCGCGTTGCTTCGCCTTCGTGCCCTCCACCGGCAACTTCCCGGCCGTGCTCGCCGACGCGCTGGCCTCCGCGTACCTCTCGGTCCCCGGCGCCTGGCTCGTCGGAGCGGGCCCCACCCGGATCGAACTGACCACCCTGCGCTGGCTCAAGGCGTTCCTGGGCCTCCCGGACGGCCACGGCGGCCTGTTCGTCAGCGGCGGCTCAACGGCCAACCTGACCTGTCTGGCCGTCGCCCGTGACCACCGGCTCGACGGCCGGCCGCAGCCGCACGCCCGGCTGTACTGTTCCTCCCAGGCCCACCCTTCCGTCGCACAGGCGGCGCACCTACTGGGCCTCACCCGCGAACAGCTCACCGTCCTGCCTCCGGACGACGACCTGCGCCTGGACGCCGACGCCCTGGCGGAGCGCGTCGGCCGTGACCGTCGCGCGGGGCTGCGCCCCTTCGCCGTCGTCGCCACGCTCGGCACGACCGGCACCGGGACCGTCGACCCGCTCGACCGCGTAGCCGATGTGTGCCGGGAGGAGGGCCTGTGGCTGCATGTCGACGGTGCCCACGGCGCAGCCGTCGCCGGCACCCCACGCGGTCACCATCTGCGGAACGCCCTCGGCCGGGCCGACTCCCTCACCGTCGACCCGCACAAATGGCTGTTCCAGCCCTACGAGATCGGCTGTGTCCTGCTACGGCGTCCCGAACTGCTCCCGGAGACCTTCGGCCTGGCGCGCCACGCCCTGGACCAGGGGTATCTCCGGCCGGCCCATCCGGCCGCCCCGCCAGGCGAGGAGATCAACCTCTCCGATTACGGCCCTCAGCAGAGCCGGGGTCTGCGCGCCCTGAAGCTCTGGCTCTCCCTGAAGACGTTCGGCGCCGGAGCCTTCCGCCGGGCCATCGAGCAGGGCGCGGAACTCGCCGAGTACGCCGCCGGGCTCGTCGAGGCCCACCCCGAACTGGAGCTGGTCACGCCGCCGAGCCTCGCCATCCTCACCTTCCGCTACCGGCCCCGGAACGCGTCCGCGACCTGGGACGCCGACGCGGCGCAGGCACACATCAGCCGGAGGGTGTGCGCCGACGGCGAAGCCGTCCTCCTCACCACCACGGTGCGCGGAGCCACCGTGCTTCGCATGTGCACCATCAATCCCGCCAGCACACGTGCTGACGCCGCGTACGTGCTGGACCTGGTCACCCGCTACGGCCGCGAGACATGGCAAGACGCCTGACACGACATCCGACGCGAATGTGAAGCGATAGAACGACCGCCGCCCGGTCAGACGATCACCAACGTCGACGGCCCGGTGATCCGCTCCACCCCGCGCTTCGACAGGCACTTCAGCGGATCGAGTGTGAGCTGAAGCCCTGGCGAGGCCACCGTGTGTCCCTTGAACTTCCCCTTCACCACCCGGCCCACAACAAGGACGACCGCCTGTCCGACCACCTGCTGCACGTTCCCCAGGTGATACACGACCGTCGTCTGCTCCCCGGTGTTCCAGGTGATCCGCTCGGCGGTGGTCGCGTCGGAGAAGAAGTAGCCGTTCCACCCGCCACCGCTGATCGAGGACACCCCGGAACTCAGCGCCGGGTCCGTGGAAAGACACGTGTACGCGCCGTCGCCGCCGATCCGGGTCCGCCGCGCCGGCAGCGACAGACCGGGCGAGAACGAGATGGTGTTGCTCCCCGCGCAACTCACGGCAGCGGCCTCGGCATGGGCAGCGTGCGAAGTGTGCGCCGACGCGTCGGGCGCCATGTGCACCAGCACGGCCAGCGCCGCCGCAACCAAACACCCGAGCCTCCGCCCCCACGAGAACCGTCCGCCCATGTCCGCCCACCCCTCCCGCAAAGCCACCGCGTACCGACGGCAGCATCCTTTCGCTCCGGCCCGAGGCACGTCCGGCGCACGAGGCAGAAGCCGACGACAAGCGGCAGCACGGTGTCCGTGGGTGGCGCGGGACTCCGTCGGCGCGCCCCGGCGACGCCGCGTCCCTCGCGACGCGAAAGCGACGTCCTCGGATCGGCCATCCGCAGATGCCGACGGCCAGTCACCGGGAGCGTACGGCGGCCTCCAAGACCTCCTGGACGGTCTTCGCAGGGTGGCCAATAGTGGCTTCCAGCGTCGGGTCGGTGACGTTGAACTCACCGTTGCGCGACGCGGCGAACATCGTCAGCGCGAACTCCGCGGCCGACCGCGGCATCCCGCCGGCGACCGCTGTGGATGTCCACTCGTCGTCGTCCATGACGACTCGGGTGACGGTCCGTCCGGTGACACGACTGAGGATTTCGGCGACGTCGCCGAAGTCCAGCGCGCGGGGGGCCGTCAACGGCGGTGTGATCCCGTCGAGCACTCCACTCGGAAGCCATGTACGCCATGGGCTGGGTGCTCCCCGACCAGGCGAGCGATCAACGGTGCACCGAGTTCATCGGCGGCCTTGCGGGCCACACGCAGTCGGGCACCTTCCGCATGGCGCGCGCCGATGCCCGCCCCTGGCTCGCTTCGCTCCCCGGAGAGCGGAACAGGCCGGGCGGGGTGGGATCCGACAGCGTGGTGGAACGGAAGGAGGGGCTCGCCCTCGGCATCCTCAGGCCGCCGGGCAGTCTTCAGGCCGACGAGGTGAGGGTTGACGTCCGCTGGGAAAGCCAGGACACCGCAGTCGTCACCTTCGAGACGTTCGACTACTGAGGATCAGCCAACACTGTCAACTCCGCTCCCCCAACCGTCGGCGGGGAGCCCGAGGTGGATGCAGCGTTCCCATGCGGCGTTGACCTGGCCCGCTGCTGACGGCTTCCTCTCTTGGTGCGTGCCGAGCGCAACGGCCCCCTTCGGTGCTCGGCACGCACCAAGCCGGATAAAAGTTCGAGCCAAACCCAGTGCAAGTTCCACGCACGGACACGAGTTCGGCGAGGTGGGACAGATAGCTTCGTCAGCATCAGTCACTTCACGGGGGGACCCATGCTTCGTCGTCACATTCCGGCAGCCACATTCGCCGTACTCGCCTTGGCCGGCTGCTCCAGCAGCCCGTCGCCCAGCGCCGCCGTATCCGCAGAAACGAATCTGCAGCCCGCCGGCCACACTGCGGCGGCAAGCGACGGGAACATACCGACGGGCCCCGGACCGCAAGCGCGGTACACCGTGCAGAAGCAGCCCGCCCCGGGCACGTGCCACTTCCGCTACACCCAGGCCCAGGAGCCTCTGCCGGACCCGGCGTGCACGCCGGGCGCTCTGAGCCCGGCCGTCACGCAGTCGAACCTCACGCAGACGATCTGCAACCCGTCCGGGTACACCAAGGGCATACGCCCGCCGGTCTCGGTCACCGGCCCGGAGAAGATCGCGAACGCGGCCTCCTACGGCGACAAGGACTCCCTGCACGACTCCGAGTACGACCACCTCATCAGCCTCGAGCTCGGCGGCGACCCCAACGACCCCCGCAACCTCTGGGTCGAGCCGCCCTCCCCCGGGCACACGCCCGGCGGCGGTCCGAACAACCCCAAGGACCAGGTCGAGTCGAAGCTCCACACCGCGATCTGCTCCGGCCAGGTACAGCTCCGCGACGCCCAGCAGGCCATCGCCACGGACTGGACCACGGCCCTCACCAAGCTCAAGCTCAAGTAGCCGGGGCGCCGCGCGGCAAGGCCGGACGGTCCCCGACTTTTCTGCACTCGGGTTGAAGCGCGAACCGCCCTGGAAGGGTGTCGCCGGCATGCAACCGGGGACGTTCGGCCACGGGCACCGGTCCCCCAAGGCTGGTCTCGGGGTAGAGACACGGAAGGCCCCGCACGGAACCGGCAGGCCGGGGATTCACGTGCGGGGCCGCGCTCACAGGGAAGGGGCTGTCAGACGCCGGTCAGGGTGTACGTACCCGTACCGTCCTGCCTGCCGCTGGAGAACTGGCGGATCAGCTCCCCGTCCGCGTACCGGTCGTGGCCCAGCATGGAGCCGGTGTACTTGTTCTGCAGACCGATCTTCGAGCTGCCGGGCACGTCGCGGTAGATGTAGAAGCGCTGGAGGTCGTCCTCCCCGCAGTTGGCCGTGGTCAGGTAGGCCTGCTCCAGGTTGGCGATGTCCGCCGGGATGGTCGCGCATCCCCCGTTGCCCCAGTTCCACAGGGACGCCTCGATGACCCCGTTGTTCTCTGTCACGTTGCACAGCCGCCAGTTGTCCAGGTGGGCGCTGGTCCAGTTGGATTCGCGCAGGCGGATGCCGTCGTTGGCCAGGAGCGGTGCGCTCCAGTTCAGGACCTTGCCGGGAACGTCGATCTTGTAGGCACCGGGCTGGCAGTCCAGGGCGGCGCGCGTGGCGGGCCTGGCGGCCCGGGTGGCCTTCATGCTCTGGGCGGCCTTGGCGGCTGTTGCGGCGTTGTCGGCGTCGCGCTTGGCCTGGTCGGCCTTGGCCGAGGGGACGGGACCTGCCGGGTGCTTCGCGGTGGCAGTGGCGGAGCCGCAGTCCAGCAGACCCTGCGCCTTGCGCATGATGCTGTTGGCGGGCACCTTGTCCTCGCAGCGCACCGCGCCCTCTTCGAGGGTGGTGTAGGTGGTGTAGCTGCCGGTGTCGGCCCCTTCGATCCACTTCAGCGCCCAGCTGCCGTCGCCCTGTTGGACGCGGTTGCAGTTGAGGCTTCCGTAGGTGCCGGTGACCTTCTTGGTGCCCTTGTAGACGCCGTAGTAGCCGGGGTCGTTGAAGTTCCAGCTGACCGAGGTCGACTCGCTGCTGGTGGAGGAGTAGTTCACCTGTACGTTCAGGCCCAGCATCGCGCCGACGGTGCCGAGGGTTTGGACGGCGAAATCGCCCTTGATCTGGCCGTTGAGGCCGACGGAGACCGAGATGGTGGTCTGGGTGTTGGTGGTGACGTTCTGGTAGCCGGTCGAGCCCGCGGTGACGTACCAGCCCTTGAAGTGGGTGATTGTCGGGGCGACTTCGGTTGACTTGATGAACGGGTGGCGCTTGCCCAGGTCGGATGCCGTGCAGGACTGCCCGGCCTGAACGGCGCTGGCGTCGGCGGCGGGGGTGGCGCCCTGGGCGGCGGCGGGGCCGGCCACGGCAGCTGTGGCGGCAAGCGTCGATGCGGCGGTCACGGTGAGGGCGATCAGCCCTCTGGCCCAGCGGCCGGAAGATCTTAAGA
>NZ_JBTOLC010000021.1:0-109857 GCF_054551825.1 Streptomyces sp. L500 | reverse complement strand
CACGTCACCCCAGGCGTGCCCCCGTCGGCCCGCCCCTTACCTGGGCAATCCGTGCCGGGCAATCGGGCGGGCGGGTGGGGTAGAACCCGCGCCGAAGGCGCGGCACCCCCACCGGGGGCACCCGGAAAGCCAAGCGCACCCCGCGCGGGAGGCGGCGCCACGGCGAGTGGACTAGACCTTTCCCGCCCGTAAGGGCGAGACTACAGACGTGAAACACGTCATCGCCCTGGACGTAGGCGGCACCGCCATAAAGGCCGCACTGATCGCCCCGGACCACACCCTGCTGCACGAAACCCGCAGGCCGACCGAGCGCGCCAAGGGCCCCGAGGCCGTCGTGGCCGGCATCCTCGCCCTCGCCGCCGACCTGCGCGAGCACGGCCGCCGTACGTACGGCGAGCCGGCCGCCGCGGCCGGCATCGCCGTACCCGGCATCGTGGACACGGACAGCGGCACCGCCGTCTACGCCGCGAACCTCGGCTGGCGCGACCTCCCCCTCCGCGACCGCCTCAGCGAGCACCTGGCCGGCACCCCCGTCGCCCTCGGCCACGACGTCCGCACGGGCGGGCTCGCCGAGGGCCGCGTCGGCGCCGGCCGGGGCGCCGACCGCTTCCTCTTCGTGCCGCTGGGCACCGGCATCGCCGGGGCGATAGGCATCGACGGCCGGATCGAGGCGGGCGCCCACGGCTACGCGGGCGAGATCGGCCACATCGCCGTGCGCCGCGGCGCCGACGCCGACGCGCTCGACTGCGGCTGCGGCGGCCGCGGCTGCCTGGAGACGATCGCCTCCGCGTCGGCGGTCAGCCGCGCCTGGGCGGCGGCGAGCGGCGACCCGGCCGCCGACGCCGCCGACTGCGCGAAGGCCGTGGCGGCGGGCGACCCCCGCGCCGAGCGGGTGTGGCAGCACGCGGTGGACGCCCTCGCCGACGGTCTGGTGACGACCCTGACCCTGCTCGACCCCCGCCTGCTGATCATCGGCGGCGGACTGGCCGAGGCGGGCGAGACCCTCTTCACCCCCCTGCGCGCGGCGGTCGCCGAGCGCGTCACCTTCCAGAAGCTCCCCCGGATCGTCCCGGCGGCCCTCGGGGACACCGCCGGCTGCCTGGGCGCGGGCCTGCTCGCCTGGGACCTTCTTCTCTCAACGGAATCCATGGAGGTATCCGCCCGATGACCGAACGAACGGTTCTCACCGGCGCCAGCGTGGTGCTGCCGACCGGTGTCGCGGAGGGGGCCCGCGTGACGATCGAGGGCGACCGCATCGCGGAGAACGCGCCGCGCGAGGCGAAGGAGCTGGACCTCACCGGCCACTGGATCGTCCCCGGCTTCGTGGACATCCACGTCCACGGTGGCGGCGGCGCGTCCTTCTCGTCCGGCGACGCCGAGGAGGCGCTCACCGCGATCCGTACACACCGCGCGCACGGCACCACCACGATGGTCGCGTCGACGGTGACGGGCGACCTGGACGACCTCGCCCGGCAGGCGGCGGCCCTGGCCGAGCTGACGCAGCAGGGCGATCTGGCGGGCATCCACTTCGAGGGCCCGTTCATCTCCGCGCACCGCTGCGGCGCGCACCAGCCGGAGCTGCTGCGCGACCCGGACCCGGCGGACGTCCGCAAGCTCGTCGACGCGGCGCACGGCGCGGCCCGCATGATGACGCTGGCGCCGGAGCTGCCCGGTGGCCTGGAGTCCGTGCGTCTGCTCGCCGAGCACGGCGTGATCGCGGCCGTCGGCCACACGGACTCGACGTACGAGGCCACCCTCGACGCCATCGAGGCGGGCGCGACGGTCGCGACGCACCTGTTCAACGCGATGCCGTCGCTGCTGCACCGCGCGCCCGGCCCGATCGCGGCGCTGCTGGAGGACGAGCGGGTCACGGTCGAGCTGATCAACGACGGCACCCACCTCCACCCGGCCGCCCTCCAGCTGGCGTTCAACCAGGCCGGCGCGGACCGGGTCGCGTTCATCACGGACGCGATGGGCGCGGCGGGCATGAGCGACGGGATGTACCCGCTGGGTCCGATGCGCGTCGAGGTCAAGGACGGCGTGGCGCGGATCGCGGACGGCCCGACGGCGGGCTCGATCGCGGGGTCCACGCTCACCCTCGACACGGCGTTCAAGCGCGCGGTGACGGTCGACCGGCTGCCGGTCGAGGACGCCGTACGGGCCCTGTCGACGACCCCGGCGCGGCTGCTCGGCCTGTCGGACCGGATCGGCACGATCGAGGCGGGCAAGGACGCGGACCTGGTCGTCCTGAACGGGACGTTCGACCTCGTCGGCGTGATGCGCAAGGGCGAATGGCTGGTTAAGCCGGAAGTGCGGTAATTATCCGCCCACTTCATCGAGAGCGGCGGGCCCGGAGGTCTGGGCCTGCCGCTCTCGCTTTGGCATGATCGCTGGCGCAACCACCACTGCCGCCCACTGTCGCCCCGGTCGAGGAGAGAGGCGCCGATGATCCTCACGGTCACGCTCAACGCCGCGCTCGATCTGACCTACCGCGTCCCCCGGTTGCTCCCGCACACCTCGCACCGCGTCCGGCACTCGGCCGAACGGCCGGGCGGCAAGGGCGTGAACGTCGCGCGGGTGCTGGCCGCGCTGGGCCACGAGACGGTGGTCACCGGCTTCGCGGGCGGCGCCACGGGCGACACCCTGCGCCGGCTCCTCGCGGAGTCGGCGGGGCCGCTGACCGACGCGCTGGTGCCCATCACCGGCGCGACGCGCCGCACGGTGGCCGTCGTGGACGACGCGACCGGCGACGTGACACAGCTCAACGAGGCGGGCCCGGACGTCACTCCGGCCGAATGGGCCGCCTTCGACGACCGCTACGGCCAGCTCCTGCGCGACGCCGACGCCGTCGCCCTGTGCGGCAGCCTGCCGCCCGGCGTACCGGTCGGCGCCTACGCCCACCTGATCCGCCAGGCCCGCGCCCGGCACGTGCCCGTCCTCCTGGACACCAGCGGCGAGCCGCTGCGGCGCGGCATCGCCGCCCGCCCGGACGTCGTCAAGCCCAACGCCGCCGAACTGGCCGCCCTCACGGGCTCCACGGACCCCCTGCCCGCGGCCCTGGACGCCCGCCGCCGCGGCGCCCACGCCGTCGCGGCGTCCCTCGGCCCCGACGGCATGCTGGCCGTCACCCCCGACGGCACCTGGCGCGCCACCCCGCCTGCCCCGCTGCGGGGCAACCCCACGGGCGCGGGCGACTCGGCCGTCGCGGGCCTCCTCTCGGCCCTGACGGAGGGTCTGCCCTGGCCGGACCGCCTCATACGCGCGGTGGCCCTGTCGGCGGCGACGGTCCGCGCCCCGGGCGCGGGCGAGTTCGACGCGGGGGCGTACGAGGAGCTGAGGACGGTCATACGGGTCGAGGAGCTGTGAGCGGACGCGGACCGGGGCCGGGGCCCGACCCGGCGGCGCCGAAGCGACCGTTACCCACGGAGGGGTTGAGCAGCCCATGCCACTGACCCGCACCCACGACCTGATGACCGCGGCCGGAGCCGTGATGGCCTTCAACGTCATCACCATCGAGCACGCCGAAGCCATCGCGCTCGGCGCGGAGGCGGCCGGCGCCCCGGCCATCCTCCAGATCTCCGAGAACGCCGTGAGGTTCCACGGCGGCGACCTGGCCCCCATCGCCGCCGCGACGGCGGCGGTGGCCCGCGCGTCGACGGCGCGCCTGGCCCTCCACCTGGACCACGTCGAAAGCGCGGACCTCCTTCACGCCGCGCACGCCCACGGCTTCGACTCGGTCATGTTCGACGCGTCGAAGCTCCCGTACGGCGAGAACGTCAAGGCCACGGCGGAGGCGGCCCGCTGGGCCCGAGAACGCGGCATCTGGCTCGAAGCCGAACTGGGCCGCGTCGGCGGCAAGCCGGGCGACGCCCACACCCCCGGCGTCCGCACCGACCCGGCCGAGGCGGCCGCCTACGTGGCCGACACGGGCGTGGACGCCCTGGCCGTGGCCGTGGGCAGCACCCACGCCATGACCGAACGCACGGCCGCCCTCGACCACTCCCTCATCGCGACCCTCGCCACCACCCTCCCGGTCCCGCTGGTCCTCCACGGCTCCTCAGGCGTTCCGGACGCGGAAATCCGCCGCGCCATCGCATCCGGCATGAAGAAAATCAACGTAGGAACGGCCCTCAACACGGCCTACACGGGTGCGGTCCGCGCCTTCCTGGAGGCCCATCCCTCGACGGTCGACCCCCGCAAATACCTCGCCCCCGCTCGCGAGGCGATGACGGGGGCGGTGGCGGGGTTCTTGAGGATCGTCAGCTGAGCCAGACCTGGTCGAGGTGGGACTCGCACGAGTCGCCCGGCTCGCAGGAGAACTTGAGGGTGTTGGTGCCCTTGTTGAGTGACACCTGGACCCAGCTGGTGAACCAGCCGTTCTCCCAGTCGCCCGGCTTGGCGCCGTAGTTCTTCATCTTGATGGGGCTGAAGGTCTTGTTGCCATTGGCCCACGTGGTGAGGGTGGCATCCTTGCCGGGGACGCCGTAGCGCAGGTTCAGCCGGTAATCCCCGGCCTTCTCTACGTCCACGGTCCACTCGACGGCGGCACCGACCTGGTTCATCCCGGTGATGTAGATACCCCCGTCAGCGTTGGCGCCCTTCACGGTCTTCTCCGTGGTGGCACCGCCGCTCAGCCGAAGGTTCGACGCGTCACGCTTCTGCTGGCCGTTGACCGAAGGATTCTTCGGCTGGTCGGCCTTGTCCTTGTCCTTCTGCTTCTTCGCGTCGCCGCCCTTGGACTGCTCGTCGCCCCCGGGCTTCTCCTCGCCACCGGCGGACGTCTGCTTGTCGTCCGATGAGCTGTTCGTCAGCATCGCCACGCCGATGCCGCCCGCGACCACGAGGACGACCGCTATCGCGGCTATGAGCAGCCCGCGCCGCTTCGGGCGGGGCGGGGTGGCGCCATGGCCGCCGCGTACCGGGGTGTGGCCCTGGGTGGGGGCGCCGCCCAGTGTCTCCGGCGCCGCGTAGTGCGGGTTCGGCCCGCCCGGCCGCTGCGCGGCCGCGCCGAGGTTCGAGCCGACGCCCTGCGTGCCGCCGTACGTGCGGGAGCCCACCGGGCGTACCTGGTTGTAGGACGTGCGGGGAACGCCCGGCTGATAGGCGGCGGGCTGCTGCTGGCCGCCCTCGCCCGATCCGCCCTCCGAGCGGTACAGGTAGCCGAACGGGTCGTCGTTCTCCGGCGCTCCGGACGCTCCCGAACCGCTGCCCGCGCCGTTGTTACCGGCCGTCATCCCCTGTCACTCCCCATATCCCACATGGTGTGCCCGTCGGCTACCACGCACCACGCTCGGCGGCGGTGCCGCATCGGCGAAGCGTACCCCGAGTGGGTGGTTTCACGCCGGGCACCCGGGCTCGGGGGGCCGGGCAAACCGGCACTCATCCGGCGCGCCTTCCCGCCTTGGCCCGAGCCCGCTTCTCCCGGTACATCCGCTGGTCAGCGGAGTGCAGCACTTCGTCCGCGCTCATGCCGCAGCCCGCCCAGCCGATTCCGAAACTCGCCCCCACCCGGACGGCCCGGCCATCGACCCTTATGGGCGGAATGATGGCATTTCGCAGCCGGACGGCAAGATCCTCCGCGTCCGCCAGGGCCAGCCCGTCGGCGAGGACGACGAACTCGTCGCCGCCGAGCCGGGCGACGGTGTCGCCCTCCCGCACGCCGTTGCTCAGCCGCCGGGCGACCTCTATCAGCACCGCGTCACCCGTGTGGTGGCCGAACCGGTCGTTGATCGACTTGAAGCCGTCGAGGTCGCAGAAGAGGACGGCCAGGCCCTTGGTGCCGCCGTCGTGGTCCTCGTCCGGGGCGATCGCGTGCTCGTGGTGGTCGTAGGCGTGGCCGTGCCCGTGGCCGTAGCCGGCGGAGATCCCCGGGCCGCCGCCGTAGTCCTCGGGCGGGAAGTCCGGCGCGTAGTCGGGGCCGGTGTCGGAGCCGAAGCCGTGACCGTGGCCACCGGTGGAGGGGAGGCCCCCCGCCGGCAGCGGCTCCGGGACGTACGCCGTGCTCTCGACGCTCGCGACCTCCGCGAAGCCGTCGAGCGCCCCGTACGGGCCGACGGCCGCCGCCGCGTGGGTCTCGCTGCCGGGCGGGCGGCCGCAGAGCCGGCTGCTGAGGCGGGCGCGGAGCTCGGCGCTGTTGGGCAGGCCCGTCAGGGAGTCGTGGCTGGCGCGGTGGGCGAGCTGGAGCTCGTGCCGCTTGCGCTCCTCGATGTCCTCCACGTGGGTGAGCAGGAAGCGCGGGCCGTCGGCGGCGTCGGCCACGACCGAGTTGCGCAGCGACACCCAGACGAACGTGCCGTCGCGCCGCGCCAGCCGCAGCTCGGCGCGGCCGCCCTCGGCGGAGGTGCGGAGCAGGGTGCCTATGTCCTCGGGGTGGACGAGGTCGGCGAAGGAGTAGCGGCGCATCTGGGAGGCGGAGCGGCCGAGCAGCCGGCACAGCGCGTCGTTCGTGCGGTGGAGCCGGCCGTGCTGGTCGCCGCCCATTTCGGCGATGGCCATCCCGCTCGGCGCATATTCGAACGCCTGTCGGAAGCTCTCCTCGCTGGCGCGCAGCGCCTGCTGTTCCCGTTCGAGCCGGACCAGAGCGCGCTGCATATTTGCGCGTAGACGAGCGTTACTGATCGCAATCGCCGCTTGCGACGCGTACATCTGCAGGGCCTCCCGGCCCCACGCACCGGGTCTCCGGCCGTTGCGCGGTTTGTCCACGGAGATGACGCCGAGCAGTTCGCCACCGGAGGGGCCCGTGGAGTACATCGGGGCGAAGAGCCGGTCCATCGGGTGCCACTCGTCGGCGAAGCGCGGGGCCGGGCCGGCGGTGTGCCACTGGGGGACGTCGTCGTCGTCGAGGACCCAGCCCTCGGTGTACGGGATGAAGCGCAGATCGCCCCACTCGTCCCCCATCGCCAGCCGCCGCTCCCAGGACACCCGGGAGCCGACCCGCCCCGCCATCAGGGCCTCCGCGCTGGCGCTCCCGGCCACGGCGGCGACGACGAGATCACCGTCCGGGCGGACGAGGTTGACGGCGGAGAGCTCGTAGCCGAGCCCGGACACGACACCGTCGGCGACGGTCTGCAAGGTGTCCGCGAGGCTGCGCGCGGTGTTCAGGTCCGCGATCGCCCGATGGACCTGTTTCAAGGTGGCCAGGCGGACGTACGGCTCCGACTCGGTCTCCATAGCTCGCTCTCCCCCGAGACCTCGACAGCAAACTCCAGGCTTCTTGTTCGTCCGATTACCCGGCCACTGAATCACAGCGAGCTGACCACCCGGTACACAGGGTCAACAATTAGCGCCCTCTGTGACTCATGTCACAAGAGGCGTTGAAGTCGCACCCCTGGCGTTCGATCGCGCTCTTATGCTTAATGAACGCAAATTCGAGGGCCCGGAAAAGACACGAACGGACATGATCAGATCTCTTCCGGACCGATTCCCACGCGGACGTACGCGCACAGGCTCTCAGGACCTAGGACCCGACGGGAACCCCGACTGGTCCCGCAGCCCGATGCGTTCCGTCCCCCGGGACGGCTAGCGTGCGAGGCGTGTTGCAGACGACTTCGCCCACCGAGACCGGCATAGCCCATCCTGAGGTAGTGACCGCCGAGCCAGACACCCACCGCGAGGGCCGCCCCGAGGGGGTGACCGCCGACGAATTCCGCGCCGCCCTGACCCGGCTGGCGGCCGGCGTCGTGCTGGTGACCGCGCACGACCCGGAGGACGGCCCCCGCGGCGAGGACGTCGGCATGACGGCCACCGCCTTCGTCTCCGTCTCCCTGGACCCGCCCCTGGTGATGGTGAGCGTCCGCAACGGCTCCCGCATGGACGACCTGCTGGAGCGGCAGCCCGCCTGGGCGGTCTCCCTGCTCGCCGAGGGCCAGCGCCACATCGCGGGCCGCTTCGCGATGAAGGGCCGCATCAGCGACCGGCTCCTCTTCGCGGACGTCCCCCACGAGCGCGGCGCGGTCAGCGGCGCCCCGCTGATCAAGGACACCCTGGCCGTCCTCGAATGCCGCACCGAGCAGCGCGTGGTGGCGGGGGACCACACGCTCGTCATCGGCCGGGTGCTACGGGCGGACACGCCCGGCACGGACACCGGCCCGCTGGCGTACTTCCGGGGGCGCTACCGCCACCTGGACTAGCTCCAGCCGGCTTCGGTCAGTGCCAATCGCGGCCGGTACGTCCCCGTTTGGTGTCGGCGCGCTGCTTCTTCTCCCGCAGCCGCCGCTCATTGATGCCGCGCGGGATCTTCGTGGGCCGCCGCGGCTTCGGCGGCGGCGCGCTCGCCTCGGCCAGCAGCGCCGCCAGCCGCACGGCCGCCGCCTCGCGGTTGCGCCACTGCGAGCGGTGCTCCGAGGCCCGTACCGTCACGACGCCGCCGACGAGCCGGCCCGCGAGCCTCTCGAGCGCGCGCTCCTTCCACACCTCGGGCAGCGCGTTCGTCGCCGCGAGGTCGAAGCGCAGCTCGACCTGGCTGTCGCTCGTGTTGACGTGCTGCCCGCCCGGCCCGGAGGAACGCGAGAAGCGCCACAGGAGCTCGGCCTCGGGGAGGGAGACGGAGCCGCGGATGACGTAGGGACCGGACATGCGTCCATGTTCCCCCGACGGACGCGGACACGTCACCCCGTTTATCCACGGAGGGCGCGAACGCACACGACGGTCCGGCCCGGCGTCAGGAACCGGCAAAGAAAGTAAAGCGGAATGGAACCCCGGGTCCCCCACATGGCGTTATCAGGGATGTGACGGCGGCCTGGAGCGCGCCGCGAGTCGACGCAGAAGCAGAAAGGGACTCATCCCATGGCTGTAAGCCTGTCCAAGGGCGGCAACGTCTCCCTCACCAAGGAGGCCCCGGGCCTGACGGCCGTCACGGTCGGCCTCGGCTGGGACGTCCGCACCACCACCGGCACGGACTTCGACCTCGACGCCAGCGCCATCGCCGTGAACGCGGGCGGCCGGGTCTACTCCGACTCCCACTTCGTCTTCTTCAACAACAAGTCGACGCCGGACCAGTCCATCGTCCACACCGGTGACAACACCACCGGCCAGGGCGAGGGCGACGACGAGCAGATCAACGTGAACCTGGCGGCCCTCCCGGCCGACATCACGAAGATCGTCTTCCCGGTCTCCATCTACGACGCCGCGGCCCGCTCGCAGAACTTCGGCCAGGTCCGCAACGCCTACATCCGCATCGTCAACCAGGCCGGCGGCGCCGAGATCGCCCGCTACGACCTCAGCGAGGACGCGGCCACCGAGACGGCCATGGTCTTCGGCGAGCTCTACCGCAACGGCGCGGAGTGGAAGTTCCGCGCGGTCGGCCAGGGCTACGCGTCGGGTCTGGTCGGCATCGCCCAGGACTTCGGCGTCAACGTCTGAGACGTCTGAGACGTCCAAGACGCACAGCGGATCGCCGGAGGGCCGCCTCGTCCTCCCCACCGGGACGAGGCGGCCCTCCGCGCACCCTTGTCGTGTGTCGCCGCGTCAGTACGCCACGGTGAACCGGGCCCGCCGGTGCGCGGGCCGCTCGGCCTCGTCCAGCAGGGCCACGGCCAGGTCCTCCATGGAGACGGCCGAGACGCCCTCGCCGTCGACGAGCAGTTCGTCGCGGCCCAGCCGGTACGCGCCCGTCCGCTCGCCCGGCTCCAGCTGCGCCGGCGGGCTCAGGTACGTCCAGTCCACGGCCGCGCCGGCGGCGCGGCAGGCGGCCAGCTGCTCGACGCAGGCCACCGCGATGGGCCGCCACGCCTCGGGGACGTACGCCGGGTCGTCGACGACGAGGACACGACCGTCCGTGCCCGGCACGGAGAGGCCCCCCGCCCCGCCGACGAGCAGCAGCCGGGCGCCGGCGTCCGCGACCCCGGCCAGCAGGGCCTCCGCCATCGGGACGAGCTGGCCCTCCTGCCCGGGCGCGGGGCGGGTGGCGCCGACGACCACGTCCTGCCCGGCGCTCAAGGCAGCGACATCCTCGACGACTCCCGCGTCGCCGACGCGTATTTCCGCTGCCTCGGGCAGCCCCGCCGCCCGGCCCCGGGCCAGGTCGCGGACGACGGCGGTGACGTGGTGCCCGCGCGCCAGCGCCTCGGCGACGACCCGGCGCCCCACGTTCCCGGCGGCACCGAACACGGTGACCTTCAGAGGCTTGCGCATGTCCTCGCGCATGTCCTCGCGCGTGCCTTCACTCATGTCTTCGCGCATCTCTCGCATCGTGTCCTCTTCCTCTTCCTTGACTCTCAGCTCTTGTGGGCGAGTTGACGGGGCGCGAGCCGCTTCTTGGGCTGCGTCTGTGCCACGACCAGGGCGGCCAGGACGACCAGCCCGCCCAGCCCCTGCGCGACGGTGAGGGACTGACCGAGCGCGAGCCAGCCGACCGCCGTGGCGACGACGGGGCTCAGCAGCCCGAGGAAGGTGACGTCCGTGGCGGGCAGCGCCCGGATGCCCCGGAACCACAGCACGTAGGCGAACGCGGAACCGACGACGGCCAGATAGCCGTACCCGGCGAGGTTCGCCGCGGTGAGCGACGTGGGCGGCGCACCTTCCACGAGGAGCGCGATCGGGAGCAGCAGCAATCCTCCGGCGACGAGCTGCCAGCCCGTCGCCGCGAGCGGCGGCGCGGACGAGGCCCAGCGCTTGCTGAGCACGACGCCGGTGGCCATCACCACCGCGCCGCCGACCGCGGCCGCCACCCCGATCCCGTCGAGCCGCGCGTCGGCCCGCAGGACGAGCATGCTGACACCGGCCACGCCCACCGCGCCGGCGACCACCGTGCGGACGGAGAGCCGCTCCCCCAGCAGTCCGGTGGAGAGCCCGGCGGCCAGCAGGGGCTGGACCGCCCCGATGGTGGCGGCGACGCCGCCGGGCAGCCGGTACGCGGCGACGAACAGCAGCGCGAAGAACGCCCCGATGTTGAGCGCCCCCAGCACCAGCGCCCGCCACCACCAGTCGCCCTTCGGCAGCCGCCGGGTCACCGCCACCAGGGCGAGGCCCGCGGGCAGCGCCCGCACGACCGCCGCCAGCAGGGGCCTGCCGGGCGGCAGGAACTCCGTGGTGACGGCGTAGGTGGTGCCCCAGACAGCGGGCGCCAGCGCGGTGAGGAACACGATCCCGATCCGATTGCTTAGCACTAAGCCAATATAACTCAGCACTAAGCTATCGGTGAGTGATCTACCTCACCGCTAAGACATTGCTAGGCTGAGGCCGTGGCAGATCACGTCGACCGAGTACTCGAACAGTGGGCCCAGGAGCGACCCGACCTGGACGCCTCCCCCATGGCCGTGATCGGCCGGCTGAACCGGGTGCACCAGCTGATCAACACCGAGCTCCGGCGCACCTTCGCCGCCCACGACCTGGACGGCGCCTCCTTCGACGTCCTCGCCACCCTCCGCCGCGACGGGCCCCCGTACCGCCTCACCCCGGCCGGGCTGATGCGCTCGTCGATGGTCACCTCCGGCGCCATCACCCAGCGCCTCGACCGCCTGGAGGCCCGCGGCCTCGTCGTCCGCACCCGCAGCGACCACGACGGCCGCAGCGTCGTCGTCTCCCTCACGGACGAGGGCCGCGCCCTCATCGACCGCGTCCTCCCGGACCACGTCGCCACGGAGGAACGCGTCCTGGCGGCCCTGAGCCCGGGCGAACGCGAGGCGCTGGCGGGCTCGCTGCGCGCCCTGCTGGAGTCCCTGGGCGACAGGACGGGCTGAGACCGCTCCGCCGGCGAACGAGCCGGAGGCTCAGCCCAGCCGGGCGTCCGCGTAGACGACCATCGCGTCACGCTGGTAGGCGGCCAGCCCCTCGGCGATCCTGTCGAAGTTCGCGCGGAACTTCGGGTCGTCGACGTACGTCTGCCCCACCCCCTTGTACGCGCAGGCGTTCGGCGTCCAGAAGTCGCACACGCCCCGGTAGTGTGCCTCCACCTCGGCCTGTACCGCCGGGTCGGCGACCGGGACGCCGGCCACCATGAACTCCGCCATGCGGATCATCTGCGCCGTCACCTCCCGCTGCCACCGCTCCGTGTCCTCGGCGGTCATCGCCTCGACGGCCTGCCGGGACTGCTCCCACTCGCGCGGCCACCGCTCCCGCACCTCCGCGTCGGTCTCGGCGTCGACGGAGCCGAAGCCCTCGAACAGGTTCTCCGGCCGGTTGATCCTCGTCATGCCGTTCTCCTCCCCTTCCTCCAGTTCGGTGATGGTGCGGCCGACGGTGCGGACGAGCGTCTCCAGCCGGTCGCGCTCGCCCAGCAGCCGCTCGTAGTGCTCGCGGAGCGCGGCCAGCCGGTCGACCTGGCTGTCCAGGACCGCCTGGATCTCGCGCAGCCCCAGCCCCAGCTCCCGCATCAGGAGGATCTGCTGCAACCGCAGCAGCTCGGCCTCCTCGTAGTAGCGGTGCCCACTGCTCCCCGTCCACGCGGGCGGCAGCAGCCCGATCTCGTCGTAGTGCCGCAGCGTCCGGGACGTCACCCCGGACATCCGGGCCACATCCGCGATCGACCAGGCCATCCGTCCGGCCCTCCCACACATCACCGGGCCGGTCTTTCCGGCCCTGGGGAAACCGTAGGAGTTGACGCAACGGCAACCGCAAGCCCGGGATGCGGCGGGGGCGGAACGCGGCGATCCTGAAGGCGTCAGGCGTTCCGTTAGGAGGACGGCCATGTCCATGCTCGACAAGCTCAAAGGCATGCTCAAGGGGCACGAGGACACAGCCCGGCAAGGCGTCGATAAGGCCGGCGACGCGTTCGACGCGAAGACGCAGAACAAGTACCAGAGCCAGGTCGACGCGGCGCAGCGGAAGATCGACGAGCAGCTCGGCAACAGGCCGCCGACGGACGACCAGCCCTAGCCCCCCTCGCCCCCCCCTGATCACCACAACCTGTCGATCTCCCCGGGGTGGAGCCCGATCCGGGCGTCCCGGAACGACGCGGCACCGCGCCGCCCCCGCTCGGTGAAGAAGTCCGCCATCGTGACCTTGTCGAAGCCCGGGCGGTCGCTGGGGAAGGGAGCCTCCGGGGTGCCCCCGACGAGCACGGCGCCCTCCAGTACGCGCCAGCCGGCCCCTTCGTAGAAGCCCCGCAAGGGGCGGTCGCAGGTGAAGATTCCCAGGTCCGCACCGCTTTTCGCGATCATTTCACGGGCGGCAGCCACGAGCTGCCGCCCGTGTCCTTTGCCCTGGTGCGCCTCGGCGGTGACGACCGAACTCAGGCCGGCCGCCCGGTAACGGACGCCTTCGTGCTCGATGTCCTTCCACAGGACGTCGAGCACCGCCACGACTTCACCCTCCGGCGTTACCAGCGGTATCGTCAGCGGATTCAACGCGGGATCGTGCGGGATTCCTCCCAGGCCGGGCCATGCCTCTTCGCGCAACGCACGTACCTGTACGCGCAATTGCTCCGGAAGGTAGTCCTCCGCGTACATTCCGATATCCATTCCCGCCAGCCCTTTCACTCCGTTCAACCGCCCCCTCTCGTCAGTTGAACACATCTTCCCCGCCCCCCAACTCACCGCATAGCGGATCCAATCCACCGCTCAGCGTTTACCAACAGATCAAATCCTTGTTGCGCCCCTGTCAATCTCCGTCCATCGATGGCACGCTCTCCTCAATTCGCTCCTGCACCACTCCTGATGCAACGGTGCGGCCCTTGACCCGGGCTGTCCGTAACCCCCCTCTTAGGAGATCGAGTTGAGAAGCAACACCGCCACCCCCCGAAAGAACTCCCTGCGCGCCGCCGCACTTGTCGCCTCCGCCGCCATGGTGGTCATCGGCGTGCAGTCGGGCTCGGCGAACGCGTCGGCCGAAAAGGTCGCGGGCGGCCAGCAGTTGGCGCTCTCCGCCGGACAGCGCGCCGCCGCCGTCCAGGACGCGCAGGGCGGGGCGGCCTCGACCGCCGCGAAGATCGGCCTGGACGCCGACAAGGAGAAGCTGATCGTCCGTGACGTCGTGAAGGACGCCGACGGCACGACGCACACGCGCTACGAGCGCACCTACGAGGGCCTGCCTGTGCTCGGCGGCGACCTCGTGGTGCACCAGAAGAAGAACGGCGCCCGCGACGTCACCAAGGCGACCGACGCCAAGATAGCCGTGCCCAGCACCACGCCCTCCCTCGCGCCCGCCGCCGCCAAGAAGAGCGCGCTGAGCGTCGCCGCCGGGGAGAAGACCGCGAAGGCCGACGCCGACCGCGCGCCGCGCAAGGTCATCTGGGCCGCGCAGGGCAAGCCGGTCCTGGCGTACGAGACCGTGGTCACCGGCGTCCAGAAGGACGGCACGCCCAGCAAGCTCCACGTGATCACCGACGCGAACACCGGCGAGAAGCTGTTCCAGGACGAGGCCATCGAGACCGGCACCGGGACCAGCACCTACAGCGGAAACGTTCCGCTGACCACCACCAAGTCGGGTTCGGGCTACACCCTCGAGGACGGCTCGCGCGGCGGCCACAAGACGTACGACCTCAACCAGGGCACCGACGGCACCGGCGCGCTCTTCACCAACGCGAGCGACGTCTGGGGCGCGGGCCGCCAGAAGGCCGGTGTCGACGCCCACTACGGCGCGGCCGTCACCTGGGACTTCTACAAGAACGTGCTCGGCCGCAGCGGCATCAAGGGCGACGGCAAGGGCGCCTACTCCCGCGTCCACTACGGCAACGGCTACGTCAACGCCTTCTGGGACGACGAGTGCTTCTGCATGACCTACGGCGACGGTGAGAACGACGCCCACCCGCTGACCTCGCTCGACGTGGCCGCCCACGAGATGAGCCACGGTGTCACCTCCGCCACCGCCAACCTCCGCTACAGCGGTGAGTCCGGCGGCCTCAACGAGGCCACCTCGGACATCTTCGGCACCGCCGCCGAGTTCTACGCCAACAACCCCGCCGACCCGGGCGACTACCTCATCGGCGAGAAGATCGACATCCGCGGCGACGGCAGCCCGCTGCGCTACATGGACAAGCCGAGCAAGGACGGCCGCTCCAAGGACTACTGGTCGTCCTCCCTGGGCAGCGTCGACGTCCACTACTCCTCCGGCCCCGCCAACCACTTCTACTACCTGCTGTCCGAGGGCAGCGGCAGCAAGGTCGTCGGTGGCGTGAGCTACAACAGCCCCACCTACAACAACTCCAAGATCACGGGCATCGGCCGGGACAAGGCCACCAAGATCTGGTACAAGGCCCTGACCACGTACTTCACCTCCACCACCAACTACAAGGCCGCCCGCACCGCCACCCTCAAGGCCACCGCGGACCTCTACGGCGCCACCAGCAACGAGTACAAGACGGTCGCCGCCACCTGGACCGCCATCAACGTGAAGTAACCCCCGCGGGCGCACCCCACCGGTACGCCCCGACGGGTACACCCCCCAGCGCCCCCGTCGCCCCCGTGGCGGCGGGGGCGCACCCGTCGTACGTCCCCGCCTTCCGTACGTACCATGAAGCGTGATCGACCTCGGCTACTCCCTCTCCCGCCGTTTCCCGGACCCCCCGCAGACGGACTACCGCACCGCCGACGTGCACGCGCTGCGGCACGACCTGTTCTGCGGCGACGTCTATCTGGCCGACGTCAAGGAGGACCGGGAGCTGTCCACAGCCTGGGGATGGGTGCCGGTGCTCGACTTCGCCTGGGCGCTGTGCGACATCGTCGAGAAGGTCGACCAGGACCCCCGGGGCAGCCGCTCGGCGCGGACGCAGTTCGCCGAGCTGGACTTCACCGAGTCCACCGACTGCCTGGTCTTCGAGCGCCGCTTCGGCTGGGTGGAGGTCACGGCCGACTGGGCGCCGGACGATCCGCCGCTGACCTTCGACCACAAGGCGCTGCGTCGCGAAGCCCGCGATTTCCTTCACGATCTGATCGCGGATCTGGTGGACATGCATGACGGACTCGGCGACAACCCCGCCATCTGGGACCTGCAGAGCCGCTTCCCCCGGGTGTGAACGACTTCTGCGCTTGACCTCAATCCTGGTTGAGGTTGAAGACTCGGGACCGTCCCCGTGACGATCTTCGAGGAGAGCGCCATGCACGCCATTCGTCTGCACGCCTTCGGCCCCGCCGAGAACCTGCGCCACGAGCGCGCCGAGGACCCCGTTCCCGGCCCCGGCCAGGTCCGGGTGGCCGTGGCGGCGGCGGGCGTCCACCTCGTCGACACCACCCAGCGCGCCGGGGACCCCGGCAACCCGTACGGCCTGCCCGAGCTGCCGGCCGTCCCGGGCCGGGAGGTCGCGGGCACCGTCGACGCCCTCGGCGAGGGCGCCGACCCCCGCTGGCTCGGCCGGCGCGTCGTCGCCCATCTGGGCCGCGCCGCCTCCGGCGGGGGCTACGCGGAGCTGGCCGTCGTCGACGCCGCCAGACTCCACGAACTGCCGGACGGGCTCGCCGAGGACCACGCCATCGCCATGATCGGTACGGGCCGCACCGCGCTCGGCATCCTGGGCTTCACCGAGCTGGGCGAGGAGGACATCGTGATCGTCCCGGCCGCCGCGGGCGGCATCGGCTCGCTGCTCGTGCAGTACGCCAAGAACGCGGGCGCCACCGTCGTCGGGCTGGCCGGCGGGCCGGCCAAGGTCGCGCACGTCGGCGCGCTGGGCGCCGACATCGCCCTCGACTACGACGACCCCGAGTGGGCCGAGCGGGCCCGTACGGCCCTGTGGGGGCGCGCCGCCACGGTCGTGTTCGACGGCGTCGGCGGCGCGGTCGCGCGGGCCGCCGTGGACCTGCTGGCACCCGGCGGGCTGCACCTGGTCTTCGGCTGGTCCGCGCGGGGCACGGTCGGCGCCGGGCCGTGGGAGCCCGAGCCGGCCTGGCTCGCCGAGCGTGGCATCACCTCACGGAACGTGCTCGGCCCGGCCATGCTGGAACGGTTCGGCGGGGGCGAGACCGGCATACGGCGGCTGGAGGAGCTGTCCCTGGCGGACGCCGCGGCGGGGCGCGTCGTCCCGGCCGTGCAGCGCTTCCCGCTCGCCGAGGCGGCGGCCGCCCACCGGGCGCTGGAGACGCGCGGCACGATCGGCAAGGTCGTGCTCGTACCCTGAGTGGCGTACTGCGGGATACGCCGAAATATGCCGAACAGGCGCCCGATTCACCGTCGAGGGGCGTATGTCACCCGCTGGGCCTAGGCTGGATTGCGAGCTTCTGCACGTCGCGCACGGCGCGAGAGCACGCGAGAGCGGGTACCCATGAGCTCGAACGAGCCTCCCATAGCCGATTCCGAGGCCCCTGAAACCGACGCCGACCCCCGCCGCTGGTGGGGGCTGGTGGTGATCGCACTGGCGCAGCTGATGGTCGTGCTCGACGCGACCATCGTGAACATCGCCCTCCCCTCGGCCCAGCGCGAGCTCGGGATGACCGACGCCCACCGCCAGTGGGTCATCACCGCCTACTCGCTCGCCTTCGGCGGGCTCCTGCTGCTCGGGGGCAGGATCGCCGACCGCATCGGGCGCAAACGCACCTTCACCCTGGGGCTCGTCGGTTTCGCGGCCGCCTCCGCGCTCGGCGGCGCCGCCCACGGCCAGGGCACGCTCTACGCGGCCCGCGCCCTTCAGGGCGTCTTCGCGGCGGTGCTGGCGCCCTCGGCGCTGTCGCTGCTGACGACGACGTTCACGGATCTGCGCGAGCGCGGCAAGGCGTTCGGGATCTACGGCGCCATCGCGGGCGGCGGCGCGGCCATCGGGCTGATCACCGGTGGCCTGCTGACCGAGTACCTGGACTGGCGCTGGTGCCTGTACGTCAACGTGCCGATCGCCCTGATCGCGGTGCTCGGCGCGGTCTGGCTGCTGCGCGACCACCGGCCGCCGCCGGCCGACCGGCCGAGCCTGGACCTGCCCGGGGTGCTGCTGGGCTGCGGCGGGCTCGTGGCCGTCGTCTACGCGTGCAGCGAGGCCGAACCGCACGGCTGGTCCAGCCCGTTGGTCCTCGGCCTGCTGTGCGGCGGGGTGGTGCTGCTGGCGTTCTTCGCCCGGTGGCAGACGCGGGCGCGCAGCCCGCTGCTGCCACCGCGCGTCATCGCCGACCGCAACCGGGGCGGCGCGCTGATCACGATGGCGCTGGCGGTCGTGGGGATGTTCGGGATGTTCCTGTTCATGACCTACTACCTGCAGGTCGTGCTCGGGTACTCACCGCTGCGGACCGGCCTGGCGTTCCTGCCGATGACCGGCGCGATCGTGCTCGCCTCGACGCAGATCTCGGCGCGGCTGATGACCCGGCTGCCGCCCCGGCTGCTGATGGCGCCGGGCGCCCTGCTCGCGGCGACGGGGCTGTTCCTGCTGACGTTCCTGACCGCCGAGCCGGCCTACGCCTCGCACGTCCTGCCCTCCATGATCCTCGTCGGGCTCGGCATGGGCCTGATCTTCATGCCGGTCGTCAACGTCGCCACGTCCGGGGTGGCGCCGCGCGACTCGGGCGTCGCCTCGGCGACGGTGAACACGGCGCAGCAGGTGGGCGGTTCGATCGGGACGGCGTTGCTGAACACGATCGCGACGTCGGCGAGCGCGGCGTATCTGGCGGGGCACGCGGGCGCGTCGTCGGCCGTCAAGGCCGGTGCGGTGCACGGGTTCAGCGTGGCGATCGGCTGGGGCGCGGGGATCATGCTGCTGGCGGCGGCGGTGGCGAGCGTGATGGTGAGCGCCCGGGCGCCGAACCAGCCCCGGCCCCGCCCCTTCACCGTTTCCGAGCGGGGCCTGCGGCCCCCTCGCAACCCCGCTCCGCGCTGACGCGCGGCGTCCTCGCCCCCGGCCGGGCTAACTCACCACGCGCAGTTCGCGCGCCGTGTTGTTCAGCCTCCGCCCGGCGGAGTCCGTGCACACCACGATGTCCTCGATCCGCACCCCGAACCGTCCCGGCAGGTAGATCCCGGGTTCAATGGAGAAGCACATCCCCGGTACCAGCGGCAGGTGTTCGCCCTCCACCATGTACGGGGGTTCGTGCGTCGTGACGCCGATGCCGTGTCCCGTGCGGTGGATGAAGTACTCGCCGTAGCCGGCGCGGCGGATGACCTGGCGGGCCACGCGGTCGACGTCCTGGCAGGCCACGCCGGGGCGCACCGCCTCGAACGCGGCCTGCTGGGCCTCGCGCACCAGGTCGTGGACCGTGCGCTCCTCCGCTGTCGGCTCGCCCACGTGCACCGTGCGGGTGGTGTCGGACCCGTAGCCGTCCTTGAGGCCGCCGAAGTCCAGGACGACCATGTCGCCGTCCTCGATGACGCGGTCGCCCGCCTCGTGGTGGGGGTTGGCGCCGTTGGGGCCCGATCCGACGATCGTGAAGTCGACCTGGGAGTGGCCGTGTTCCCGGAGCAGCCGGGCGAGGTCGGCGGCCACCTCGCGCTCGCGGCGCCCGGCGAAGCGCACGTCCACGATGGTCTCGTACGTGGCGTCGGCGGCCGCCCCGGCGGCGGCGAGCAGCTCGACCTCGTGGGCGTCCTTCACCGCCCGGAGCATCGGGAGGACCTCCGTGAGCGCCCCGAAACCCGCTTCCGGGGCCGTTCGCTGGAGGGCCAGCAGGTGCAGCGCCCAGGTCGCGTCGGAGACGCCGTAACGGCCGCGCGGGTCGAGGTGCCCAGCGATGGTGGCGTACGGGTCCTCGCCGTCGACCCAGCCGGTGATCTCCAGCGCGCCCGCGCCCGGTGAGTGCTGGGCGTCGGGCCGTTCCAGCTGCGGCACCACGAGGAGGGGCTTGCGGCCGGGAGCGAGCAGGAGGGCCGTGAGGCGCTCGGTGACGGCCGGGACGCGGTAGCCGCAGAGCCAGCCGAGATCGGGGCCCGGGGAGATGATCAGACCGGCCAGGCCGGCCTCGACGGCGGCCAGGACGGCGCGCTCCATGCGCGCGGCGTAGAAATCGACATCGCTCATGGGGGCAGCGTAATCCGGACGAAGACGGTCGGCCGAGTGACCTCTACCCCACGGGGGAGAGGGCCTCCACCCGCTCTCCTCCTCAGGGTTGAGAGGCTTCCTCAACTTCCCCACCCCAGGGCCGATTTCCCCCTGATTCCCCGGAATTTTGTTGTGGAGCGGGAACTTCAGTCCCTAGCGTGTTTCCCGTCTATACCGCACACACGAGCGCCCGTACACGCATGCTGTTAAGAGGTAGTTGAAGGAGCGTTATGTTCCGTCGAGTCGGGCGGTTCGCCGTCCATCGACCCTGGCTCACGATCGCCGGCTGGGTCATCGCGGCCGTGGCCCTCGCCATGTTCGCACCGGCTCTGAAGTCCACCACGGACGAGACCGAGTTCCTGCCCTCGCACTACGAATCGGTGCGGGTGGGGAACCTCCAGCAGAAGGCCTTCCCGCAGACCGAACAGCCCGCCGCGATCGCGGTGTTCCAGCGCGCCGACGGCGGCAAGCTGGACGACACCGACAGGCGCGACGTCATCAAGGTCGCCGCCGGGCTCGACGGCAAGCACCACGAGAAGATAGGCAAGGTGGTCTCCGACCCCAAGGCCGTCTCCCCCAACGGCGAGGTGGCCCTCGCCAACATCTACGCCACCACCAAGAACTTCAACGACGAGAAGCTGCCCGATTCGGTCAAGAAGCTGCGCGAGGACGCCAAACCGCTGCTCAGCGGCACCCATCTGAAGATGGGCATCACCGGGCAGGCGGCCACCCAGCTCGACGCGAAGGAGTCGTCCACCGACACCGACGCCATGGTCATGTCGGCGACGTTCCTGCTGATCATCGTGCTGCTGCTGGTCATCTTCCGCAGCCCGCTGATCGCGATCCTGCCGCTCGTCGTCATCGCCGTGGTCTCGGTCGTCGCCACGGGCCTGATCGGCACCGCCGCCTCGATCGGCGGGCTGAAGGCCGACTCCTCCATGTCCACGATCCTGATCGTCGTCCTCTTCGGCGTCGGCACCGACTACATCCTGTTCCTGCTCTTCCGCTACCGCGAGCACCTGCGCCGGGGCCAGGAGCCCAAGGAGGCCCTCGTCGAGGCCGTGGCCCGGGTCGGCGAGACCATCGCCTCGGCCGCCGGGGCCGTCATCGTCGCCTTCACCGCCCTGCTGCTCTCCACGCTGGGCATGATGCGGGCGATGGGCCCCTCCCTGGCCATCTCCGTGGGCGTCACCCTCGTCGCGGCGCTCACGCTCGTCCCCGCCGTCTTCTCGCTCCTCGGGCGCGCCGCGTTCTGGCCGTCGAAGGCCTGGCGCAAGGAGCCCCGGAACCGCTTCGCGAACGGTGTCGGCGGGCTGGTCGCCCACCGTCCCGGCGTGGTCGCCGCGCTGTCCGCCGCCGTCCTCGCGATCCTCGCCGTGGGCGCGTTCAGCATGAAGCCCCAGTTCGACACCAGCAGCCAGATGCCGCAGAAGCTGGAGTCCGTCCAGGCCATGAAGGACCTCCAGCGGGGCTTCTCCGCCGGCCAGTCCGACCCGGCCATGATCTACCTCAGCTCCACCAACGGCACCCGCCTCGACCGGGCGGCGCTGGAGACCTTCCGCGGGAAGCTCGCCGCCGTCGACGGCGTCGGCACGGCCGCGCCCGCCGTCGTCAACGGCGACGGCACCGTCGCCCAGTACAGCGTGGTCCTCAAGTACAGGCCCTCCGCCGACGAGGCCATCGACCTCGCGGGCGGCGAACTGCGCGACACGGCCCACGCGGCCGCGCCCGCCGGCACCGAGGCCCTCGTCGGCGGCACCTCCGCCGTCCTCGCCGACATCGAGGACGCCGTGGGCCACGACTACCGGGTCGTCTTCCCCGCCGCCGGGCTGGCCATCATGATCATCCTCGGTCTGCTGCTCCGCAGCCTGGTCGCGCCCTGGTACATGATGATCGCCGTGGCCCTCGGCTTCGGCGCGACCCTGGGCTCCACCGTCTGGCTCTTCCAGGACCTCAAGGGCGAGCCGGGCCTGCTCTTCATGCTGCCGGTGATCGTCTATCTCTTCGTGGTCGCGCTCGGCACCGACTACAACATCCTGATGATCGCCCGGCTGCGCGAGGAGGTCCGCCACGGCGTCCCGCCCAAGGAGGCCATCCGCACGGCCGTGGCCCAGTCCACCCCGACCGTCGCCTCCGCCGCGATCATCCTCGCCGGCACCTTCGGCGTGCTGGTCCTCGCCGACAACTCCATGCTCCAGCAGATGGGCTTCGCCGTCGGCTTCGGCATCCTGCTCACCGCCTTCGTGATGGCGACGCTCCTGGTGCCCACGGTCACCTCGCTGCTGGGCCACAAGGCCTGGTGGCCCGGCCACCAGGACTCGCCCCAGGAGGAGCCGGCCGGAGCCCGGCCCGTCGACGACCGGGTGACCCACCGGAGCTGACCGACCGGAACGAAAAACCCGGCCGGTCCGCAACGCACAGAACCGCAGGCCCTCCGAGGAGGGCCTGCGGTTCCGCGTTTCTTCACCGAGCCGCCTGTCGGACTCGAACCGACGACCTTCGCTTTACAAGAGCGGTGCTCTACCAGCTGAGCTAAGGCGGCATGCGAGACGCAGTCTACCCACAACGACTTCGTGGCCCGCCACCTGCTGACAACGGCTCCCGGCCCCGGTAGCGTCACGGGAAACCCAGCCCGATTGGACTGGACCACTCCCTCTACTCGGATCGTCCGGCACGTTCCTGCCGGTGAAGGGATCACATCACCATGGCCACGGTCACGTACGACAAAGCCACCCGGATCTACCCGGGCGCCGACAAGCCCGCCGTCGACCAGCTCGACATCGCCATCGAGGACGGGGAGTTCCTGGTCCTCGTCGGCCCCTCCGGCTGCGGCAAGTCCACCTCCCTGCGGATGCTGGCGGGGCTCGAGGACGTCAACGGCGGCGCGATCCGCATCGGCGACCGGGACGTCACCCACCTGCCGCCCAAGGACCGGGACATCGCCATGGTGTTCCAGAACTACGCGCTCTACCCGCACATGACCGTGGCCGACAACATGGGCTTCGCCCTGAAGATCGCGGGCGTGCCGAAGGCGGAGATCCGCCAGAAGGTCGAGGACGCCGCGCGCATCCTGGACCTCACCGAGTACCTGGGCCGCAAGCCCAAGGCCCTCTCCGGCGGCCAGCGCCAGCGCGTGGCCATGGGCCGCGCCATCGTCCGCGAGCCGCAGGTCTTCCTCATGGACGAGCCGCTGTCCAACCTCGACGCCAAGCTGCGCGTCCAGACCCGCACCCAGATCGCGAGCCTCCAGCGCCGCCTCGGCATCACCACCGTCTACGTCACCCACGACCAGGTCGAGGCCATGACCATGGGCGACCGCGTCGCGGTGCTCAAGGACGGCCTGCTCCAGCAGATCGACTCCCCGCGCAACATGTACGACCGGCCGGCCAACCTCTTCGTGGCGGGCTTCATCGGCTCCCCCGCGATGAACCTCGTCGAGGTGCCGATCACCGACGGCGGAGTGAAGTTCGGCTCCGACGTCGTGCCCGTGCCCCGCGAGGCGCTGACGGCCGCCGCCGACAAGGGCGACCGCACGGTCACCGTGGGCGTCCGGCCCGAGCACTTCGACATCGTCGAGCGGCCCGAGGGCAGGACCGACGAGCCCGGCGGCGTCGCCGTGACCGTCAACGTCGTCGAGGAGCTCGGCGCCGACGGCTACGTCTACGGCACCGCCGAGGTCGGCGGCGAGCGGAAGGACATCGTCGTCCGCGTCAACGGCCGCCGCGTGCCCGAGAAGGGCTCCGTGCTCCACGTCGTGCCGCGCTCCGGCGAACTGCACGTGTTCTCCACCTCCAGCGGCGAGCGCATCGGCGACTGAGCGTAACCAAGGAGGCGCGCCTCGCGTTCGGGTCCACGAGGGCCCGGACGCGGGGTGCGCCCGGGCGGCAAATACCCCGGCACACCTCGCATTTCGAGCTCCGTACGTCAACTCAACCGTCATTCTGATAACCATCGACATCCCCCGACCGGGTGACTAAATGGAGCGGCTTCATTACGCCTCGCTACCATCTGCGGCATGAACCAGGCCGCCCGCCGCATCGGCAGAACCCTCGCTCTCGTCCTCCCGGTCGTTCTCGTGCTCTCGGGGACTCTCGCGGTGACCCGCGTTCCCTGGGCGGCGCCGACCGCCGAGTCGCAGGTCCTCACCGCGTCCTCCGACAACGCCTCGACCGTCGCCAAGGCCCGTGCGCCGCACGAGGTGCTGCGCGACAAGCTGCTGCTGGAGCTCCAGGAGAAGAACCCCGGCGTCGCCCTCACCCACCTTCAGGAGGCGACCAACGGCCGCCCCACGCTGGCCCAGCACTGCATGGCGATCGCCCGGGCGCTGGGTGAGGCCGCGCGCAAGAAGTACGGTGAGCGCAAGGCCCAGTCCTTCGCCCGCCCCGTCTGCGACACGGCCTTCGCCGCCGGCGTCCAGAGCCACTGACCGCCCCCACCGCCGGCCGCACCTCCCTGAGCGGCACCGCATGCGGCACCGCATATCGTGCGGAGCATGACCGGCACGCAGCACAGCCCGTACAGCCTGTACCCGACGCAAGCCGTGATCCTGGCCGGAGGCCAGGGCTCGCGGCTCCGTCCGTACACCGACGACCGTCCCAAGCCGATGGTCGAGATCCCCGGCACGGGGGTCCCGATCATCGGCCATCAACTCGCCTGGCTGGCCGCCGAGGGCGTCACCGACGCCGTGGTCTCGTGCGGCCATTTGGCGCGTGTCCTGGAGGACTGGCTCGCCACGGCCGAACTGCCGCTGCGGGTCACGACGGTCGTCGAGCCCGAACCCCTCGGCCGGGGCGGCGGCCTGCGGCACGCGGCCGCCTCCCTGCCCCGCCCCGACGAGCCCTGGTACGCCACCAACGGTGACATCTGGACCCGGTTCTCGCTGCGCGAGATGGCCGCCTTCCACCATGAGCGGGACGCCACGGCGACGCTCGCGCTGGCCCGGCCGCGCATTCCCTGGGGCGCGGTGAAGACCGACGAGTTCGGCCACGTCCTCGACTTCGTCGAGGCGCCGCCCTCGCCGTATCTGATCAACGCCGGCGTCTACGTCTTCTCGCCCGCCTTCACGGGCCTGCTGCCCGAGCGCGGCGACCACGAACGCACCACGTTCCCGCGTTTGGCGCGTGAGCGCCGCCTCGCCGGGTTCCCGCTGCCGCAGGGGGCGTACTGGCGGGCGATCGACACGGCGAAGGACTTGGCCGAGGCGGCCAAGGAACTGGCGCGGTAGCCCCCCGTAGGGGCAACGCCCCGTAAGGGGCGCGGGGAACTGCGCGACAAGCCCCCACCGGCCCGCGGTGAACCGACCGCGCGTCGTGGCTGAGCGCGCAGTTCCCCGCGCCCCTTACGGGGCACGGGGAACTGTCCGCGTACCGGCGGCGGCTAGCCGAGGAGCCCCCCGAGGGCCCCTCCTCCGCCGGAGGAGCCGCCCGAGCCGCTGGTGGAACCGCCGGAGCCGCCACCCGTGGAGCTCCCCGTCGTCGCGCCCGACGAGCTGTGCTGCGGGGCCGCCGGAGCCGGCGCCTGGTGGGGGGACTGCGGCGCCGGGCGGACGCTGCCCGCGCTGCCGCTGGACTGCCCCGCGCCGCCCGCCGACGCCGTGGGCGTGTGGACCGTGCCGGCCGGCGCGGACGGCGTGGCCCCGGGGGTGGGCGTCTTCCGGTTGGACGGGCTGGGCTTCGGCGTGCCCGAGGCCGCCGGGCCGTGCGAGCCGCGCGGCGAGGACGACGAGGGCCGCTGCGGCAGCGGCGAACCCTGGAGGCTGTTGGACGGCGGGGGCGGGGTTCCGGGCGTCTCGGCGACCCGGGAGGAGCGGACGGCCCCGCCCAGCATCGACCCGGTGAGCAGGGAGATCCCGATGAGCACCGTCGCCATGACCGTGCCCCGGCGCAGCACGCGCCGCCGCAGCGCCCAGAGCTCGGCGCGCGGCCCGAGCCGCCGCCAGGCCTCGCCGGCGAGCCGGCCGTCGACGGAGTAGAAGGGCGCCCCGGCGATCACCAGGGGGCTCCAGGCGGCCAGGTAGATGATGTCGGGCGCGCCGTAGACCGGGGTGGACCGCCAGCTGACCGTGACGAGGAGGATCACGGAGAGCAGCACGCCGACGGCGGCGGCGAGCCGCTGCCAGAGGCCGAAGATGGTGAGGACGCCGATGACGACCTGCGCGAAGGCGACGCTCAGGCCGGCGCCGACGGGGTGGGCGAGGGCCAGCTCGCGCAGGGGCTCGGCGGCGGCCCAGGGGTGGAGCTGGTGGAGCCAGGCGACCAGGGAGCCGCGCTTGCCGCCGTCGAAGTAGACGGGGTCGCAGAGCTTGGTCATCCCGCCGTAGACGGAGATGAGGCCGAGGAAGACGCGGAGGGGGAGGAGGACGACGCCGAGGTTCATCCGGCGCCCGGGGTAGTAGGCGTGGCGGACGGAGTCGCCCTGGCGGCCGCGCCGGAGCTCGTCCTCGTCGGCGTCCTGCTCGTCGGCGAAGTCGTCGAGGTCGCCGAGATCGTCGGGGTGGCCGGCGTCCTCGTCGTAGGCGCTGTGGGCGGGGCGCATGCCGTGGAGGAGGCGGGTCGGCGGCCCGCCGTGCTCCTCGGCGGGCCCGCGCGGGCCGATCACCGTGGCCGGGGCGTCCTCGACGCTGACGCGCGGCAGCACCTGGGTGACGCCCGCGTCCCCGCCGCCGGCCGTGGGCAGCGGGCCGGTGAGGCCGCTGAGGCCGCCGGAGTCGCGGACGGCCTGGAGGAGCTGGGTGGAGGCGGAGTCTCCCGGCCCGGTCCGCCCGCTCCACACCACGGGGGCGCGGCGCTTGGCCCCGGCGCTCTTGGCGGCGGGCATCCGCGCCGCGTCCACTCCCCCGGCGAACTGCCGGGCTGCGCGCGGGGGCCGGGCGAGCTGCACCCGGAAGCTCAGATGGTTGACGATGACCTGCGCGGGGTCGGACGGGACCTTCACCGTACTCAGCGCGGGCTGGTCGTCGTACCCGGAAGAGCTTCCCCCCGTAGGTGTGCGGGGTGTTCTGGTGTCCACACTCATCTAACCGAGTGACCGGAGGTTAGGACACTGTCTTGACCGGTTGGATGTGTCCAGGACCCGTCAATATCTTCAGCAGAACGCGCGGCGGCCGGGGAGGGGACTCCCCGGCCGCCGCGCGTTCCGCCGGTACCGGCGCGAGTGGGTCAGGCGCGGCGGCGCGCCGCCTCGTAGAGCACGACGCCCGCGGCGACACCGGCGTTCAGCGACTCGGCGCCGCCCGGCATCGGAATGCGCACGCGGAAGTCGCAGGTCTCGCCGACGAGGCGGGAGAGGCCCTTGCCCTCGCTGCCGACGACGATGACGACCGGGCCCTCCAGGGCGTCCAGCTCGTGGAGCTCGGTGTCGCCGTCCGCCGCGAGGCCGACGACCATCAGGCCCTCCTTCTGGTACGCCTCGAGCGTCCGCGTCATGTTGGTGGCGCGGGCGACGGGCGTCCGGGCGGCGGTGCCGGCGGAGGTCTTCCAGGCGCTGGCGGTCATACCGGCCGCGCGGCGCTCGGGGACGACCACGCCGTGGCCGCCGAAGGCGGAGACGGAGCGGACGACGGCGCCGAGGTTGCGCGGGTCGGTGATGCCGTCGAGGGCGACGATCAGCGGGTCCTCGGCGTTGTCGGCGGCGTGCGCCGTCAGGTCCTCGGGGTGGGCGTAGTCGTACGGGGGCACCGAGAGGACCAGGCCCTGGTGGTTCAGGCCGTTGGTCATGCGGTCCAGCTCCGGACGCGGGGCCTCCATGAGGTTGAGGCCCTTCTCCGTGGCGAGCTGGATGGCCTCGCGCACGCGCTCGTCGCTGTCGACGAACTGCTGGACGTAGAGCGTGTTCGCGGGCACGCCCTCGCGCAGCGCCTCGACGACCGAGTTGCGGCCGACGACGAGCTCGTTGGCGCCCTTGGGGCCGCCGCGGCGCGGGGCCGGGCGGCGGGCGGCCTGCTTGGCCTGGGCGTTGGCCACGCGGTTCTTCTTGTGGCCCTTGCGCATGCTCGCGGGCGGGGTCGGGCCCTTGCCCTCCAGGCCCCGGCGCCGCTGGCCGCCGCTGCCGACCGTCGCGCCCTTCTTGTTGGACGTGCGACGGTTCCTGCGCTGGCTGTTGCCGGCCATGGGGGTCACCTGACTCTTTCTTCCGCTGCCCTCGCACCGCTCGGCCCTGGCGGGCCTCACGGGCTTCGGACAGCTGCGCCGGACTCCGTCCGGCGGCTGCCTACCTACTACGTACGTACGAAAAGTGTCCCTCAGGACAGGGTCCAGCGGGGGCCGGAAGGGGTGTCCTCGATGGCGAGGCCGGTCTGCTGGAGCTGGTCGCGGATGGCGTCGGCGGTGGCGTAGTCCTTCCGCGTCCGGGCGCCCTCGCGCTGCTCCAGGACCATCCTGACCAGGGAGTCCACCACGCCGTGGAGATCGTCCCCGCGGCCGGGGCCGGTGGCGGCCCAGTGCTCGTCGAGCGGGTCCAGGCCCAGGACGCCGAGCATGGCGCGGACCTCGGCCAGCCGGGCGACGGCGGTCTCCTTGTCGTCGGCGGTCAGGGCGGAGTTGCCCTGCCGGACGGTGGTGTGGACCACCGCCAGCGCCTGCGGCACACCGAAGTCGTCGTCCATGGCCTCGGCGAACGCGAGCGGCACCTCGGAGGCGGGCTCGACGGGGCCGGCGAGCTCGACGACGCGCTGCGTGAAGCCCTCGATGCGGGCGAACGCCGCCTCGGCCTCGCGCAGCGCTTCCTCGCTGTACTCGATCATCGAGCGGTAGTGCGGGGTGCCCAGGTAGTAGCGCAGCACGATCGGGCGCCACTGCTTGACCATCTCCGAGACGAGCACGGAGTTGCCCAGGGACTTGGACATCTTCTCGCCGCTCATGGTGACCCACGCGTTGTGGAGCCAGTAGGAGGCGAAGTCGTCGCCGAAGGCCTTGGCCTGGGCGATCTCGTTCTCGTGGTGCGGGAAGATCAGGTCCAGGCCGCCGCCGTGGATGTCGAAGGACTCGCCCAGGTACTTGTGCGCCATGGCCGAGCACTCCAGGTGCCAGCCCGGGCGGCCGCGGCCCCAGGGGGTCTCCCAGCTGGGCTCGCCCTCCTTGGCGGCCTTCCACATGGCGAAGTCGCGCGGGTCGCGCTTGCCGGTCTCGCCCTCGCCGGAGGGCTGCAGCAGATTGTCCAGCTCCTGGTTGGAGAGCTGGAGGTAGCCGGGGAAGGAGCGGACGTCGAAGTAGACGTTGCCGTCGGCCGCGTAGGCGTGGCCGCGCTCGATCAGGCCGCGCATCATCTCGACCATCTCGGTGACGTGGCCGGTGGCGCGGGGCTCGACGGTGGGCGGCAGGCAGCCGAGGGCCGTGTAGCCGTCGTTGAAGGCGCGCTCGTTCTCGTAGCCGATCGACCACCACGGGCGGCCCTGGTCGGCGGCCTTCGCGAGGATCTTGTCGTCGATGTCGGTGACGTTGCGCACGAACGTGACGTCGTAGCCGCGGTAGGCGAACCAGCGGCGCATGATGTCGAAATTCAGGCCCGAGCGAATGTGCCCGATGTGCGGAGCGGCCTGTACGGTCGCACCGCAGAGGTAGATCGAGACACAGCCCGGAACGAGCGGGGAGAAGTCACGGATCTGCCGGGCGCTGGTGTCGTACAGGCGAATGCTCACGGCACCAGGGTAGTGGGCCCGAGGGTGTGCATCGCCCCTGGCGGCACGTGCTGACTCGATAACGGGTACGAGCCCGGACGCCTACTGCGGCGGAGCGACAGCTTCCGCGGAACCGGTGGCGGGTCTTTGACCTCTCCTTACTATCTGCACATGATAGGGGGCCGCGTGGTAGCTTCCCCGGCGGTCACGCCTTCCCGGCCAGGCCCGCGATAAAACCAGCGAAATCCGGACACAGGACTCAGGAGGGACGTTGACGTCCTCCGTGACGGTGCAGCAGCGGCAGAAAGAACGTCCTGCCTCACCACCCCCGCGAATAGCACCCAAGGGGAGACTCGCCGCACTGGATGGCCTGCGTCTGCTCGCCGCCCTCATGGTCGTGCTCTACCACTACATCGCCTTCAACAGCGCCGCCTGGTCCAAACCGGCCACCGAGCGCTTTCCGGTGGCGTACGTGCCCGCGTCCTACGGGTGGCTGGGCGTCCAGCTCTTCTTCCTCATCAGCGGCTTCGTCATCTGTATGAGCGCCTGGGGCAGAGACATCGGTGATTTCGCGGTCTCGCGCGTCACCCGGCTCTACCCCGCCTACTGGTTCGCCGTGCTCGCCGCGACGGTCGCCGTCTCCGTCTGGCCCGTGAACGGCGTCGGGCCGTCGCTGAGCGACGTCGCGGTCAACCTCACGATGTTCCACGAGCCGATGAAGGCCGCGCCCGCCGACGGCGTCTACTGGACGCTGTGGGTGGAGATCCGCTTCTACCTGCTCTTCGCGCTGCTGATCGCCTGGAAGGGGCTGACCTACCGGCGCGTCGTCGGCTTCTGCGTGGTCTGGGCCATGGCCGCCGCCGTCGCGGCGGGGCTCGACGTCGACGCGCTGGACGCCGTGCTGATGCCGAACGACTGCTGGTTCTTCATCGCCGGCATCGCGTTCTACCTGATGTACCGCTACGGCCCCAACATGCTGCTGTGGGGCATCGTCGCCGCGACCTTCCTGGCCGGCCAGCACTTCGCGTTCAACACCCACCACAACGTCCAGAAGTACGTGGGGCACAAGCTCCCCCTGTGGCCCACGGTGATGCTGCTCGCCCTCTTCTACGCGGCGATCGCGGCCGTGGCGCTCGGCAAGACCAGCCGGATCAACTGGCGCTGGCTGCCGACGGCGGGCGCGCTGACGTACCCGCTCTACCTGCTGCACGAGCGCATCGGCTGGACGGTCATCAAGGAGTTCGAGAACGACATCTCGCGCTACGTCCTCGTCCCCGCCCTCGTCGTGCTGATGATGGTGGCCTCCTGGCTGCTGCACCGCTATCTGGAGCGCCCGCTCGCCCGCGTGCTCAAACGCGGCCTGACGAAGGCGCTCGCGGACATGCGCGCGCCACGCGAGCGCGTCTGACGCCACGCGAAGACGTCCGACGACACCCGACGGCGGTCCCCCGGTCACCCGGGGGGCCGCCGTTGGTCCTTTCGGGGGACCGGCCCCGGGCATCGGGCGGAAACCCGGAGCCCAGCGGGCCCGTGGTGACGTTCGGTCACCCGTCGGGAACGCTCGGTGTGCCAGCATGCTGGGTGGCCCGTAAGCGCAGCGGGCCGACAGCCAACGGGAGAGGACGACATGCGTTTCGCCAGCGGCGGCGGAAACGATGGCGTCCGACCGGGTGGGCCTGCTCCCAGGCTCTGCATCCTGGACGGACTCCGTCTGCTCGCGGCCCTCATGGTCGTGCTGTACCACTACACGAGTCTGAACGGCGGCTGGAACCGCGACCCGCGTCTGCTGTTCCCCGGCATCGAGCCGATAACGCGCTACGGCTGGCTGGGCGTGGAGATCTTCTTCCTCATCAGCGGCTTCGTCATCTGCATGAGCGCCTGGGGCCGGCCCCTCGGCGACTTCGTGGTGTCCCGGGCCGCGCGGATCTACCCCGCCTACTGGGTGGCGATCCTGCTGACCGGCGGCGTGGTCCTGCTGTGGCCCCAGGTCCGCTCGGTGGCCGGCCCGGAGCAGGTGTTCACCAACCTGACCATGCTCCAGCAGGGACTGGGCGTCTGGGACGTGGACGGCGTCTACTGGACGCTCTTCGTGGAGCTGAAGTTCTACGTGCTCTTCGCCCTCGTCGTGGCCAGGGGCGTCACCTACCGCCGCTGCGTGATCTTCTGCGGCGTCTGGACCCTGGCCGCCGCCATCGCCCCGACGGCCGACAGCAAGCTGCTCACCCTGTGGGCGACGCCCTTCGCGGCGCCGTACTTCGTCGCGGGCATCGCCTACTACCTCATGCACCGCTACCGGCCCACGGCCCTGCTCTGGGGCATCGTCGTCATCTCGTACCTGCTCGCCAACCACCAGGTGGCCAAGCGGGTGCACGACAACGCCAACCACCCGACCGCGCTCTTCCCCGCCCAGGCCATGGTCTTCGTGATCTTCGCCGTGATGGCGCTGGTGGCGCTGGGCACCTTCGACCGGGTGCGGTGGCGCTGGCTGACCACGGCGGGCGCGCTCACCTACCCGATGTACCTGCTCCACCAGTACATCGGGATGACGATCATCTACGCCCTGCGCGAGGCCGTCCCCCCGCTGCCGCTCGTCGCCGGGCTCATCACGGTGATGCTGGGCGCCGCCTGGCTCCTGCACCGCTACGTCGAGCGCCCGCTCGGCAGGCGGCTGCGCTCGGCGCTCCGCAAGAGCATGGAGGACGTCCGCCACAGCGCGACGGCGCCCGCGCTCGACGGACTGCCGCTGCTGAACGAGCCGCGGCGCTCCGACCGGGTGGGAGCCGTGCGGTCGGAGGGCGGCTGAGGTTCGTACCCCTGGAGCGGCCGGCTGAAGCCGGCCGACCGGAGCGAGCCGGCTAGAGCGAGCCGACGACCTTGCGCGGCGTGATGCGGACCACGACGCGCTGGGCGTCGTCCTTGGCGGCCGGGTTGAAGTCGGCGTAGTCCTTGCCGGTGTACTTCCGCGACAGCTCGTCGATCAGCTCGTCACCGCCCTCGGTGGTGATGTCGGCGGTGCCGCGCACTTCGGCGTAGGTGTACGGCGCGTTGGGCGGGTTGACCAGGACGGTGACACGGGGGTCGCGGCGGAGGTTGCGCTCCTTGCGCCGGCCGACCGTCGTGGAGATCAGCAGATCGTCGCCGTCGCGCCTGACCCAGGTGACGGAGAGCTGCGGGCTGCCGTCGGGCTGGACGGTGGCGACGGTGACGAAGGCGGGGTTGTCGTCGATGTACTTCTTGAGGTCCTCGGAGAGCACGGCAGACACGGGTGGTCCTTCCGGGGCGGGGGGTTGTCCGTGGTTCTCTCCCCTGACCCGCCCCTTCCCGAAACCGGGGCTCCGCCCCGGGCCCCGTGTGAGGACGCCGCGTCAGACGCGGTACACGAGCGCCGTCGCGAGGGCTGCCAAGCCCTCCGCCCGGCCCGTCAGCCCGAGACCGTCCGTCGTGGTGCCCGAAACCGCCACGGGCGCCCCGATCGCCGCCGAAAGAGCCGCCTGCGCCTCCTCCCGCCGCTTCCCGATCTTCGGCCGCACGCCGATCACCTGAATGGCGACGTTGCCGATCTCGAACCCCGCCGCGCGGACGATCCGCGCCGCCTCCGTCAGGAGCGTGACGCCGGACGCGCCCGACCACTCGGGGCGGTCCGTGCCGAAGTGGGCGCCGAGGTCGCCGAGCCCGGCCGCGGAGAACAGCGCGTCGCACGCGGCGTGCGCGGCGACGTCGCCGTCGGAGTGGCCCGCGAGCCCGTGGCTCGCGCCCTCCCACTTCAGGCCCGCGCACCACAGCTCGCGGCCCTCCTCGAAGGCGTGGACGTCCGTGCCGACGCCGACGAGGGGCAGCACCGGGCGGGGGGTCTCAGAAACCATCGTTGGCCCTCCTGCGGGCGAGTACGGCCTCGGCCAGGACGAGGTCCAGCGGCCGGGTCACCTTGAACGCCTCCTCGTGGCCGGGCACGACCACGACGGGGACACCGAGCCGCTCCACGAGACCGGCGTCGTCCGTGGCGCCCTCGCCCTCCACGGCGACCTTCTCGTGCGCCTCGACGAGCGTCGCCCGGTCGAAGCCCTGCGGCGTCTGCACGGCCCGCAGCAGCGCCCGCTCGGGCGTGCCCACCACGGGCTCCGGCTCGCCGGCGCGCTCGCCGACGCGCGGCTCGACCTGCTTGACGGTGTCCGCGAGCGGCAGCGCCGGTACGACGGCGGGCGCGCCCCCGCGGACGGCGGCGGCGACGGCGTCGACGGTGTCGACGGGCACCAGCGGCCGGGCGGCGTCGTGGACGAGGACGGTGGTGACGTCGGCGGGCAGGGCCGCGAGGCCCAGCCGGACGGACTCCTGGCGGGTCGCGCCGCCGGGGACGACCACGACGTCGGTGCGGGTGCTGTCGCGGTCGGCCAGCGGATGGGCGTCGAGGAGGTTGCGGACCTCGGCGGCACCGTCCGGCGGGGCGACCACGACGACGAGCGAGACCGCGCGGGAGGCCGCCATGGCCCGTACCGCGTGGACCAGCATGGGGGTGCCGCTCAGGGCCCGCAGGGCCTTGGGGGCGCCCGGTCCGAGCCGGACGCCGCGGCCCGCGGCGGGAATGACGACGGCGGTGCGCGAAATGGTCTGAGAGCTGCCTCGATCAGACATTGCGTTGGCGTTCAGGTTTGCTTCCTCGGCCGAATTGGGTATGGCCTCAGCGTGCCGGGCACGATGCCCCGACCAGCCCCTTCCGTGACGACTGGTCGGGCCGGCTGCCCGGGCCCGGCACGCCAAGCGCGCGCTGCGGAGCTCGTAAAGCGCAGACTTGTGAGCAGACTCGTAAAGCGCAGAGCTGTAGAGCCGAAGACGCCGCAGCGCCCGCCGGATGACCTCGGTCATCACGCGGGCACCGCGGCACTTCTATGAAGCCAGTTGCGGGGCGAAGCCGCCGGCACCTGTGCTGTACGTCGTCAGGACGCGAGAACCTCGTCGAGCAGGGCCTCGGCCTTGTCCTCGTTGGTGCTCTCCGCGAGGGCGAGCTCGCTCACCAGGATCTGCCGCGCCTTGGCGAGCATGCGCTTCTCACCTGCGGAAAGACCGCGCTCACGCTCACGCCGCCACAGGTCGCGAACGACCTCGGCGACCTTGATCACGTCGCCGGACGCGAGCTTCTCGAGATTTGCCTTGTAGCGACGGGACCAGTTCGTCGGCTCTTCGGCGTACGGTGCGCGGAGCACCTCGAAGACCCGGTCAAGCCCGTCCTGGCCGACCACATCGCGAACACCGACGAACTCGGCATTGTCCGCCGGCACCCGAACCGTCAGGTCACCCTGGGCGACCTTCAGCACCAAGTAGGTCTTGTCCACGCCTTTGATCTGGCGAGTTTCGATGGCCTCGATCAGCGCGGCCCCGTGATGGGGATAGACCACGGTGTCGCCAACCTTGAACGTCATGTGACAGGTACCCCTTCCGTGGCTATCCAGTCTAACACGGGAACTGTCCGTTCTGAATGGCGTTTCCGCAGGTCAGGGCATATCTCGGGGCTTGACAACAGCAACCGGAACGTGCTGCGGAGCCCTTCCGGAAGCAGGTATTCGCAGGTCGGAGCGGTTGTCCGGGTCAGGCGAAACGCCCACGTTACGCCTGTCGGACAGGCCCCGCGAGCGGCCGAACGTCCCGATTTGCCGGGCTCCGGTCGGCCGACTTCCGGTACTCCGTTCGGGGCGCGGAGCCCTTCCGGACTTCCCTTCCGGAATTGATCAAGTCGGACTTGATCAATTCCGGAAGGCCCTTCCCGGTGCCTCCCGCATTCATTGCCGATATTCACTCGCGTCACCCGGCCGGACGTTCCGTGGCGGCCGATCTTCCGGCGGTGGTTGATATTCGGCCGTGGGGCCGCCACGGCGCCGAGTTGACCATGGGGGCGGGTCGGGTGCGGAGGCCGCAGGACGGCTCGGTAACCTAAGCCCGCTGACACAGACCCTTATCCCGTACGTACCTCGTACGTGAACCTCGTCCAAGGAGATGCCGCCGCCGTGAGCAGCAGCCTTCGACGCGGCGCTCTCGCCGCTTCCGCCCTCGTGGTCTCGGTCGCCTCGCTCTCCGCCTGCGCGGCGGGCAACAGCGCGCAGACGCTGGAGGTCAAGCCGGACAACGCCGCCACCTCGGTCGGCGACATCAAGCTCCAGAACGTCAATGTGATCACCCAGCAGGACCTCAAGGCCGGTGGCCCGGCGGTCGTCACGGGCAAGGTCTTCAACAACGGCCGCAAGGACCAGGAGCTGCGCTCGATCAAGCTCGCGGGCCTGGACTCGCCCGTGACGCTGGCCCCGGCGAAGGGCTCCGGCCCGGTCGTCGTGCCGGCGGGCGGCTCGATCGTCCTGGGCGGCAAGGACAACCCGTCGGCGGTGCTGCCGAAGGGGCGCGAGGGCCTGAAGGACGGCGCGACGCAGCGGCTGTCCTTCGACTTCAGCTCCACGGGTGAGGTGAAGATCGCCGCGTTCGTCGTCCCGGCGAAGAGCTTCTACAAGGACTGGGGCCCGCAGGCCCCCGCCGCCCAGCCGAGCGGCACGCCGGGCGCCCCCTCGGGCGCGGCCTCGGCCCCCTCGGCCCCGGCCGGCGCGGCCGAGGGCCAGCCGCAGGGCGCCGGCCACCAGGCCGGCACCAAGCCGGGCGCCGGCACGGGCGCCTCGGCCACCCCGCAGGGCGGCCAGCAGCACGCGGGCCACTGACGCACGCGAAGGGGCCCGGAAGCCGCACGGCTTCCGGGCCCCTTTCGCATACCCGCAGGTCTTGGGCCCGGGCCCGGCCTACGGCTCGAACTTGTAGCCGAGGCCCCGCACCGTGACCAGGTAGCGCGGCGCCCCCGGGTCCGGCTCGATCTTGGCGCGCAGGCGCTTGACGTGGACGTCGAGGGTCTTGGTGTCGCCCACGTAGTCCGCGCCCCAGACGCGGTCGATCAGCTGCATCCGGGTCAGGACGCGCCCGGCGTTGCGCAGCAGCATCTCCAGGAGGTCGAACTCCTTCAGCGGCAGGTCGACCTTGCCGCCGGCGACGGTGACGACGTGCCGGTCGACGTCCATGCGCACCGGGCCGGCCTCCAGCGCGGCGGGGGTGACCTCCTCGGGCTCGCCTCGGCGCCGGAGCACGGCGCGGATGCGGGCGACGAGCTCGCGGGAGGAGAAGGGCTTGGTGACGTAGTCGTCGGCTCCTATCTCCAGGCCGACGACCTTGTCGATCTCGCTGTCCTTGGCGGTCACCATGATCACGGGCACGTTGGAGCGTCCGCGCAGCTGCCGGCAGACCTCGGTGCCGGGCAGGCCCGGCAGCATCAGGTCCAGCAGGACCAGGTCGGCGCCGTTGCGCTCGAACTCGTCCAGGCCGTCGGGCCCGGTGGCCGCGACGGCGACCTCGAAGCCCTCCTTGCGGAGCATGTAGGACAACGCGTCGCTGAAGGATTCTTCGTCCTCGACGACGAGCACTCGGGTCACGAGGCGGCCTCCGGTCGGTTCTCTGGGAAGTACGGGGAGTACAGGAAGTACGGGACGTACGGAGAGGGAGTGCCGGGGGTCACGGCCGGACCCCCGGCAGGGGGAGGTGCTCGCCGGCGAAGGTCTCGTCGGCGGGCTCGTCTGGGGTGTCGCCCGTGCGCGGCCGCTCGCGGTCCCGGGCCGCGCCCGCCTCGGGCAGGCGCAGCGTGAACGTGGAGCCCTGGCCCTCGGCGCTCCAGACGGTGACCTCGCCACCGTGCGAGGCGGCCACGTGCTTGACGATGGACAGGCCGAGGCCGGTGCCGCCGGTGGCGCGGGAGCGGGCGGGGTCGACGCGGTAGAAGCGTTCGAAGACGCGCTCGCGGTCCTTCTCGGAGATGCCGATGCCCTGGTCGGTGACGGCGATCTCGATCAGGTCGCCGCCGGGGGCGGCGACGCGGCGGGCGGCGATGCCGACGCGGGTGCGGGCGGGGCTGTAGTTGACCGCGTTCTCCACGAGGTTGCCGAGGGCGGCGGCGAGCTGGCCCCGGTTGCCCCAGACGTGGAGCTCGGCGGTGCCTCCGGTGGCCATGGTGATCTGCTTGCTGGCGGCGCTCTGGCGGCAGCGGTCCACGGCCTCGGCGACGAGCTCGTCGACCCGGACGGGCTCGGAGTCCTCGAGCGGGTCGTCGTACTGCACCCGGGAGAGGTCGATGAGCTCCTGGACGAGGTTGGTCAGCCGGGTGGCCTCTATCTGCATGCGGCCGGCGAAGCGGGTGACCGCCTCGGGGTCGTCGGAGGCGTCCATGACGGCCTCGGAGAGCAGGGAGAGCGCGCCGACGGGCGTCTTGAGCTCGTGGCTGACGTTGGCGACGAAGTCGCGGCGGACGGCCTCGATGCGGCGGGCCTCGGTGAGGTCCTCCACCAGCAGGAGGACGAGCCGGGAGCCGAGCGGCGCGACTCTGGCCGACACGGCGAGCGCGTCGCCGCGCCCGGTGCCGCGCCGGGGGAGGTCGAGCTCGACCTGGCGTATCTCGCCGTCCCGGCGGGTGTCGCGGGCCATCTGGAGCATGGGCTCGACGGCGAGCTTGCCGCCGCGCACCAGCCCGAGGGCGTAGGCGGCGGAGCTGGCCTTCACGACGGCGTCCGCCTCGTCGAGGACGACGGCGGAGGAGCGCAGGACGGAGAGGACGGTGTCGACGCCGGGCGGCAGCACGGCGTCGGTGTGGAGGGAACTACGGGTGGGACGGGCCTGGTCGCGCTCGCTCCAGCGGAACGCCAGCATGGCGATCACGCCGGTGCACACTCCGGCGATCGCCGCCGCTGCGGCGACGGCCGCGTCCAGGTTCATGAGTCCAGGTTATGCGGGTGCGCCGACACAACCACAGCCAAATGGGGGGCGCCTCGAACACCCGTTGCCAAGAGTTCACCTTCAGGCCAGCACCGGTTCACTCCGGTGGCCGTCTGCCGTCGCGTTCCGGCCGGAACGTGGAGGTCACGGCCGGACTACCGGCCCCGGCACCACCAAGGTTGAGAGAAGGACGGACATGCGGGACGCGTACCACGAGGAGCTCGATTCGATCGGCGAGGGCCTCGTCGAGATGGCCCGGCTGGTCGGCTCCGCGATCGGGCGCGCCACCACGGCGATCCTGGACGCGGATCTCAAGCTGGCGGAGACGGTGATCGCGGCGGACGCCAGGGTCGACGACCTCCAGCGGGATCTGGAGGCCCGGGCGATCGCCCTGCTGGCGCGGCAGCAGCCGGTCGCCACGGACCTGCGGATCGTCGTCACCTCGCTGCGCATGAGCGCGGACCTGGAGCGCTCCGGCGACCTCGCCCAGCACGTGGCCAAGCTGGCCCGGCTGCGCTTCCCGGAGACGGCCGTCCCCCGGGACCTCCACTCGACGGTCCTGGAGATGGGCCAGCTCGCCCAGCGGCTGATGGCCAAGGCGGCCGAGGTGATCATCACCAAGGACGTGGACCTGGCGCTCCAGCTGGAGCAGGACGACGACGCCATGGACCTGCTGCACCGCACGCTGTTCCAGCACCTGATGGACGACCGCTGGCGGCACGGCATCGAGACGGCCGTCGACGTGACCTTGCTGGGCCGCTACTACGAGCGTTTCGCCGACCACGCGGTGTCGGTGGCCAAGCGCGTGGTCTACCTGGTGACCGGCGAGCACGCGGACGAGATCGCCCAGTCCGGTGGCACCACCCAGGGCACGACCGAAACGGACTGACCCCCCGCACGCCCCGGCGCCCCCTCCGTGCGCCTGTACGCCCCCACTTGGTCCGTACATACGTACGTGGTGAGCATTGACGGTCGCTCCGGCCGGTCCTTGACTGGGTGGAGGCAGACACCCCTTCGAGGGAGGAGACCGAATGAGCGGCTGTCAGTGTGGTCCTGGGTGCTCGTGCGGCTGCCAGAACGGCGGCTCGTGCCAGTGCGGCGGAAGCTGCAGCTGACGACTCCACGCACGTCACTCACCTGTGGAGAAGGGCCCCCGCCCCCAGCCACCGGCTGCGGGCGGGGGCCCTGTCCCGTTCCGCTTCGTTACTTCTTCTTGCCCTGGTTCTTCACGGCCTCGATGGCGGCCTTGGCGGCCTCCGGGTCGAGGTACGTGCCGCCGGGGACGACCGGGCGGAAGTCGGCGTCGAGCTCGTAGGCGAGCGGGATGCCGGTCGGGATGTTCAGGCCCGCGATGTCGGCGTCGGAGATGCCGTCGAGGTGCTTGACCAGGGCGCGCAGCGAGTTGCCGTGCGCGGCGACCAGGACGGTGCGGCCGGCGAGCAGGTCCGGGACGATGCCGTCGTACCAGTACGGCAGCATGCGCGTGACGACGTCCTTGAGGCACTCGGTGCGCGGGCGCAGCTCGCTCGGGATCGAGGCGTAGCGCGGGTCGTCGCTCTGCGAGAACTCGGAGCCGTCCTCGAGGGCCGGCGGCGGGGTGTCGTACGAGCGGCGCCAGAGCATGAACTGCTCCTCGCCGAACTCGGCCAGGGTCTGGGCCTTGTCCTTGCCCTGGAGGGCGCCGTAGTGGCGCTCGTTCAGCCGCCAGGAGCGGTGGACGGGGATCCAGTGGCGGTCGGCGGCCTCCAGCGCGAGCTGCGCGGTGCGGATCGCGCGCTTCTGGAGGGACGTGTGGACCACGTCCGGGAGCAGGCCGGCGTCCTTGAGGAGCTCACCGCCCCGGACCGCCTCCTTCTCGCCCTTCTCGTTGAGGTTGACGTCCACCCAGCCGGTGAACAGGTTCTTCGCGTTCCATTCGCTCTCGCCGTGGCGGAGGAGGATCAGCTTGTACGGTGCGTCGGCCATGCCCTTGAGCGTAATCGACCGTGCGAGCGCCCCGCGCCCGGGACGATTGACGCCGATCGTCAATTGGATGGCGTGGACACGCTCATATACGTAAGGTGCGGAGTGGCTTGGTACCACTTACCTTGGGGGGCGCGGAATGTCGGTCGCGAGTATCGGGAGGGCCGCGAGGCAGAGCGTCTCGGGACTGCCCCGGGCGTTCTGGTGGCTGTGGACGTCCACCCTGATCAACCGGATGGGCGCCTTCGTCGCCACGTTCCTGGCGCTCTACCTGACCGTCGACCGGGGCTACTCCGCCTCCTACGCCGGTCTCGTCGCCGCGCTGCACGGGCTCGGCCAGGTCGTCTCCTCCCTGGGCGCCGGGGTGATGACCGACCGGCTCGGCCGGCGTCCCACGCTGCTGATCGCCCAGCTGTCCACCGCCGCGACCGTGGCGCTGCTCGGCTTCGTCGAGCAGCCCGCCGCGATCGCGGCCGTCGCCTTCCTGGTGGGCGTGGCCAGCAACGCCTCCCGCCCGGCCGTGCAGGCGATGATGGCCGACATCGTCGCCCCCGAGGACCGCGTCCGCGCCTTCGCGCTCAACTACTGGGCCATCAACCTGGGCTTCGCGTTCTCCTCGCTCGCGGCCGGTGCCATCGCCCAGTACAGCTATCTGATCGGCTTCCTCGGCGAGGCCGTCCTGACGCTCGTCTGCGCGGTCCTGGTCTTCCTCAAGCTTCCCGAGACCCGTCCCGAGCCGGTTCCCGGCGGGGACGGCGCGTCCGGCGGGCCCGCGGTCGGGCTGGGGACGGTGCTGCGCGACCGTCGCTTCATGGGCGTCGTCGGGCTGTCGTTCCTGATGGCCCTGATCTTCATGCAGCACTCGGTGGCCCTGCCGGTGGCCATGGGCGAGGCCGGCTTCTCCAGCGCCGACTACGGCATGGTCATCGCCGTCAACGGCGTCCTGATCGTCGCCCTCCAGATCCCCGTGACCCGCTTCATCGAGCACCGCGACCCCCAGCGGCTGCTCGTGATCTCCGCCCTGCTGGCCGGCTACGGCTTCGGGCTCACCGCCTTCGCGGGCTCGCTGGGCGTGTACGCGCTGACCATCTGCGTCTGGACGCTGGCGGAGATCGTGAACTCGCCGACCCAGATGGGGCTCGTCGTGCGGCTCTCCCCCGTCCAGGGGCGAGGGCGCTACCAGGGCGTCTACACCCTGTCCTGGTCCCTCGCGGCACTGATCGCCCCGCTGGCGGGCGGCTTCGTGATCGACACGTTCGGGGCGGCCGTGCTGTGGGCGGGGTGCGCGGTCGTCGGCTCGGTGGCGGCCGCGGGGTACTGGCTGCTGATGCGCGGCCTCCCCGCGGAGAGCGCCGTCGGCGCGGCGAAGCCGGCCGCCGAGGCCGAGACCGAGGCGGCCTCGGCCTGACGCCCGGTGGGGCGGCGCACTACGGCGTCTGCTCGTCGCGCGTCAGGCGGGCGAACGCGTCGAGGTTGCGCGTCGACTCGCCGCGCGCCGTGCGCCACGCGTACTCCTTGCGGATCGCGCTGGCGAAACCCATCTCCAGCAGCGTGTTGAAGCTGCCGTCCGCGTGTTCCAGGACCTGCCCCAGGATGCGGTCGACCTCCTCGGGCGTCACCGCCGCGAGCGGCAGCCGCCCGACGAGATAGACGTCCCCGAGCCGGTCGACGGCGTACGCGAGCCCGTAGAGGCGCGTGTTGCGCTCCAGCAGCCAGCGGTGCACGGCGGCGTGGTTCTCGTCGGGGCACCGGACGACGAAGGCGTTGACGGACAGCGAGTGGTTGCCGACGACCAGGGAGACGGTCGTCGACAGCTTGCGCGTGCCGGGGAGCTTGACGACGTACGTGCCGTCGGAGCCGGCCGGGCTCTCCCATTCGAGGCCCGCGTCGCGGAGCGCGTGCTCGATGGTGGTCTTCGCGTCGGTGGTCTTCGCATCGGACATGAGCCGAGCGTAGGCGACGCCCCGGGGCCCGGCGCGGGGCGGGCGTGCCGACCCCGCCGGGAGGCGACGGAAACCCGGCCCCGGCCACCCGCGCCTGTTGCGGTTTCGGCAAAAAAGTTAGGGGGATGTTGCCACCCGCTCCGAATATGGCGCCCATGACCACGACATCCCCGGCCCCCTCGGCCACCCCGCCCGTACTGAGCGCGCGCAGGCGCTGGACCGTGCTCGTCGTCTGTGCGCTGAGCATGTTCCTCGTCGGCCTGGACACCACGATCGTGAACGTGGGCCTGCCCGAGATCGGGCGCGGGCTGGGCGTGGGAACGCGCGCCCTGGAGTGGGTCGTCGACGCCTACACCGTGGTCCTGGCCGCCCTCCTCATCGCGTCCGGCGCGCTCGCGGACCGGTTCGGGCGGCGGCGCGTGTTCCAGGCAGGGCTGGGCGTCTTCGGGGTGGCGTCGCTCGCGTGCGCGGTGGCGCCGTCGCTCGGGTTCCTCGTGGCGGCACGGGCCGTTCAGGGGGTGGGGGCCTCGATGCTGAGTCCCGTGGCGCTGGCGATCGTCGTGAACGCGATGCCGGACCCCCGGGAGCGGGCCCGGGCGATCGGCGTGTGGGCGGCCGTGTTCGGGCTGAGCATGGCGGCGGGGCCGGTCGCGGGCGGGGGGCTCATCGCGGCGTTCGGCTGGCGGTCGGTGTTCTGGGTCAACGGGCCGGTCGTCCTCGCCGCGCTCGTCCTGGTCGCGGTGTTCGTACCGGAGTCCCGGGGCGAGCGGGCCCGGCGACTCGACCTGCCCGGGCAGGTGCTGCTCACGGCGGCCCTGGGACTGTCGGTCGGCGTGCTCATCGAAGGACCCCGCATCGGCTGGACGTCGCCCCTCGCGATGGCCGGCTACGCCCTGATCGTCGTCACGGCGGCCGGGTTCGTACGCGTCGAACTGCGGCGGCCCCAGCCCCTGATGGAGCTCGGGCTCTTCCGGCGGCCGCCCTTCGCCATGGCGGCGCTCGGCGCCGTGGCGGTGTTCGTCGCGCTGAACGTGACCCTGCTGCTCACCACGTTCCACCTCCAGCACGCCCGCGGCTGGACGCCGCTCGCGGCGGGCACGGCGGCCCTGCCCCTGGCGCTCGGGGCCACCGTGTGCGCGCCGTGGTCCGGCGCGCTGGTGGGGCGGCTCGGGCCGCGACGGCCGCTCGTCCTCGCGGGCGGCTTCCTCACCGCCGGCGGGCTGTGCATGGTGGGGCTCGGCCGGGGCGCGAGCGTCCTGCCCGTCCTGCTCGCGTATCTGCTCATCGGCATCGGGTTCGGCTTCGCCAACGCGCCGATCACCAACACCGCGGTCGGCGGGCTGCCGCCGTCCCGTGCCGGGGTGGCCGGGGCGATCACCTCCACCGCGCGGCAGGTCGGCTCGGCGGTCGGCATCGCGATCGCGGGGGGCCTGGTCTCGGGCGTCGGACCCGCCGGCCTCGCCGGGGCGTCCCGGCCCGGGTGGCTGCTCGTGACGGCCTGCGGGCTGTTCCTCTTCGCCGTGGCACGGGCCTCCCGGGCCACGACTCCCGTCTGAGGCCACGGGGCCGTAGGAACGCTCAGACGTGGGCCGACCGCGAGCGCCGGCGGCGCTCCGCGATCGCGGCCGTGTAGACGTCCGCCGTCGCGGTCGCGGCCGCGCCCCAGCCGAAGGAGCGGGCGTGGTCGGCGGCGGCCGCGCCCATCCGATCGGCCAGACCCCGGTCGTCGGCGAAGCGGGCGAGCGCGGTGGCGTAGTCGGCCGGGTCGTGGCCGTCGACGAGGAAGCCGCTGACCCCGTCCCGCACCGCCACGGGCAGGCCGCCGACCGCCGCCGCGACGACGGGCGTGGCGCACGCCTGGGCCTCGACGGCGACGAGGCCGAAGGACTCGCTGTACGAGGGCATGACCAGCACGGACGCGGCCCGGTACCAGTCGGCGAGGCGGTCCTGGCCGACGGGCGGGCGGAAGCGGACGACGTCGGCGACGCCCAGGCGGGCCGCCAGCTTCTGGAGGCCCTCGGGCTTGGCGAGGCCGCTGCCGCTGGGACCGCCGACCACGGGGACGACGATGCGCGAGCGCAGCTCCGGGCGCCGGTCCAGCAGCACCGCGACAGCGCGCAGCAGCACGTCCGGGGCCTTGAGGGGCTGGATACGTCCGGCGAAGAGCGGTATCAGGGCGTCGGCGGGCAGGTCCAGCCGCTCACGGGCGGCGGCCCGGCCGCCCGCCGGGCGGAAGCGGTCGAGGTTGACGCCGGGGTGGACGACGGCGACCCGCTCCGGGTCGGCGTCGTAGTGGTGGACGAGCTCGTCGGCCTCGCCCCGGGTGTTGGCGATGAGCCGGTCGGCGGCGCGGACGATCTGCGTCTCGCCGATGACGCGGGCCGCGGGCTCGGGGGTGTCGCCGGCGGCGAGCGCGGCGTTCTTGACCTTGGCCATGGTGTGCATGGCGTGGACGAGCGGGACGCCCCAGCGCTCGGCGGCGAGCCAGCCGACGTGGCCGGAGAGCCAGTAGTGGGAGTGGACGAGGTCGTAGTAGCCGGGGCGGTGGCCCGCCCAGGCGCGCATGACGCCGTGGGTGAAGGCGCACAGCTGCGCGGGGAGCTCCTCCTTGGCCAGGCCCTCGTACGGGCCGGCGTCGATGTGCCGCACCAGGACGCCGGGGGCCAGCTCCACGGTGGGCGGGAGGGCGGCGGTGGTGGCCCGGGTGAAGATCTCCACCTCGATGTCGATCTCCGCGAGGCGCTTGGCGAGCTCGACGATGTAGACGTTCATCCCGCCCGCGTCGCCCGTGCCGGGCTGGTGGAGCGGGGAGGTGTGCACGCTGAGCATGGCCACGCGGCGCGGGCGCCGGGGGGCGCCGAGGCGCCGGAGCTGGGGCTTGGCGAAGTGGCCGAGCGTACGGCCGCGGCGGGCGCCGAGCCGGGATGCGTACTGGCTCACCGTGTGTCCTCCGTCCGCCCGCTGAGGGACCGTCCCTGGGGCGTCCATCGCCTGTCCGACGGTGCAACACCGGACGGACCGGCTCCCATTTCCCCTTTACCAAACAGTGACGCAAAGCCCTGGTCAAATCGCTACGGCCGGCCTCGCGTGAGGGCGATCCCGACCGCCAGCTGGGCCGCCGCCGTACCCAGCAGCAGGGCCATGGGGGCGGTCCAGCCGCCGGTGGCGGAGTGCAGCAGGCCCACGGCGAGCGGGCCGAGCGCGGCCAGCAGATAGCCGAGGGACTGGGAGAGCGTGGACAGCGCCGTGGTCTGCGCCGGCCCGCTGCCGCTCCGCGCGATCACGGCGAGGACCAGCGGGAACGAGCACAGCCCCAGCCCCACCAGCACCGCCCACACCAAGGGCAGCGCCATGGGCGCCACCAGCAGCCCGGCGAAGCCCATGAGCATCGCCGCCGAGACGCCCGCGAACGCCCCGCGCAGCCCCGCCGGGCCCTTGGCCAGGGCCAGCACCACGAAGGACACCGGTATGCCCACGGCCTGGGCGACCGCCAGCACGACGCCCGCCGCGCCCTCGGACATGCCGTGGCCGGACAGCAGCGAGGGCAGCCAGCCGGTGATCGCGTAGGCGTTGAGCGCCTGGAGGCCGAAGTAGGCGGTGACCAGCGCGCCGAGACGGGTGCGGGCCATGGCCCAGGGCGAGATCCGCTCCGTCGGCGCCGCCGCCGGGGCGGCACCCGGCGTCCGTATGCCCGCCCAGGCGGCCCACACGACCGTCGCCGCCAGCGCGGGCAGCGCCCACACGGCGAGGCCCAGCGACGGCGAGCCCACGGCCCCGGCCACGGGGACGGCCACGGCGGAGGCGAGCGTGGCGCCCAGGGCGAGGGTGGTGGTGTAGAGGCCGGTGAGCAGGCCGACGCGCTCGGGGAAGTGGGTGCGCACGAGCGTCGGCAGCAGGACGTTGCACAGCGCGAGCCCGGACATCCCCAGCACGGTGCCGGCGAGCAGCGCCCACGTGGCCGGTACGGCCCGCACCGCCAGCCCGGCGGTCAGCGCGACGACGGCCGCCAGCACCGTGCGCTCGGCGCCGAGCCGACGGGCCAGGGTGCCCGTACCGGCGCCGGCGGCGGCGAAGCAGAGCGACGGCAGCGTGGGCAGCAGCGCCGCGACGAGGGGCGAGAAGCCGAGGTCGGCGCGGAGGGCGTCCAGGAGGGCGGCGGCGCTGCTCATGCCGAGGCGGAGGTTGAGGGCGATGAGGAGAACGGCGGCGATGGAGGTGAGGAGGCCGGTGCGGGCGCGGGTGGGCGCGGCCAGGGTGGCGGACATGACAGCAAACGTAAGACGTCCGACGTTTGATGTCCAACGTGTGATGTGCTCCGGTCCCAGCCGGTACGGTGGCCGCATGACCGCCGAACCCGCCGACCCCGCCCTCGAACCGGTGCGCCGCCCGGCGCTCTCCGACGAGGTCATCGAACGGATCCGGGCCCGGATCGCCTCCGGCGACTGGCCCGTCGGCAGCCGCATCCCGCCCGAGCCCGAGCTGATGCGCCGGCTCCAGGTCGCGCGCGGCACCGTCCGCGAGGCCGTGCGCGCGCTCGCCCACACCGGGCTGCTGGAGGTGCGGCGCGGCGACGGCACGTACGTCAAGGCCAAGAGCGAGCTGTCCGGCGCGGTGACCCGCCTCTACGGCGGCAGCGACCTCGGCCAGCTCCTGGAGGTGCGCGAGGGGCTGGACGCGCAGGCCGCCCGCCTCGCCGCCGCGCGCGCCGACGACACCGCGCTCGACGCGCTCGCCGACGCGCTGCGGCGGCGCACCGCCGCGTGGGAGGCCGGGGACTTCGAGGCGTGGGTCACCGCCGACTGGGACTTCCACGCCGGTGTCGCCGACGCCTCCGGCAACGCGCTCCTCGCCGAGCTCTACCGCAACCTCGCCGGGCCGCTGCGGACGGCCATGGCCGAGGCGTGGTCCACGTCCGGCTTCCAGGGCGCGGACCCCGTCGGCCACGAGACCCTGCTGGCCGCGCTGCGCGAGCGCGACCCCGCCGAGGCGGGGCGGCAGGCCGCCGCGAACGTCTCCGACACGCGGGCGTGGGACGAGGGCGAGGGCTCCCGGCGTGGCTAGGACCGTCCGCCCCATCGGCTCGGCCACCCGCGGCACCACCAACCCCAACCGGCTCCGCCGCATGGACCGCTGGATCGCCGCCACCCACGCCCCCGCCCTGCGGCGCTCCGCCGACCCCGTCGCCGTCGACCTCGGCTACGGCGCCGCGCCGTGGACGGCCGTCGAGCTGCTCGGACGGCTGCGCACGGTGCGGGCGGACGCGGAGGTCGTGGGCATCGAGATCGACCCGGCGCGGGTCGCGGCGGCCAAGCCGTACGAACGCGACGGGCTGAGCTTCGCCCACGGGGGCTTCGAGGTGCCCCTGCCCGGGGGCACCGGGCGACGGGCGCTGCTGATCCGCGCGGCGAACGTGCTGCGGCAGTACGACGAGGGCGAGGTCGCGGCCGTCTGGGCACGGCTGTGCGGGCGGCTGGCGCCGGACGGGCTGCTCGTCGAGGGCACGTGCGACGAGATCGGGCGCCGGCACGTGTGGGTGGCGCTGGGGCCGGAGGGGCCGCGCACGATCACTTTCGCGGCGCGGCTGGGGTCGTTGGAGACGCCGTCCGATCTGGCGGAACGGCTGCCGAAGGCGCTGATCCACCGGAACGTTCCGGGGGAGGCGGTGCACGCGTTCCTGCGGGACTTCGACCGGGCGTGGGCGGGCTTCGCCCCGTACGGGGCGCTCAGCGCGCGGCAGCGGTGGATGCGGTGCGCGGATGCGTTGCGGGCGGACTGGCCGGTGGTGGACGGGCCGGTCCGTTGGCGGCAGGGCGAGCTGACGCTCCGGTGGGACGCGCTGGCGCCGGGTGGGTGACCCCAGGGGGGTGCGAGGGGGCGGAGCCCCCTCGGAAACGGTGAAAGGGCGGGTCAGGGGCGCAAGCCCAGCGCGCCGCACAGCGCGTCCACGAGCGGCCGGTCCCGCTCGTTGGTGAGACGCGCCCGCGCGGCAGCCGGCGGGAGCCACAACAGCTGGTCCACCTCCCGGTTCGGCTCGAAGAATCCCCCCGTCGCCTCCGCCGTCCAGTAGCGGACCTCCTTGGCGCGGCCCGCCGCCAGATAGTGGGACGTGGGCAGCCGCGCCCCCACCACGCAGTGCATGCCCGTCTCCTCCAGGACCTCCCGGATCGCGCCCAGCAGCGGGTCCTCACCCCGCTTGAGCTTGCCTTTCGGCAGGGACCAGTCGTCATATTTCGGTCGGTGGACGAGCGCCAGCTCGATGCCCCCGGGCGCCCGGCGCCACAGGACGCACCCGGCGGCCCGCACCACGGCGGTCGCGGCCCGGCCCATCAGACCCGCTGCCAGATCCGGCCGAACATGAAGCGCGCCGCCTCCACCTCGTGCCGCTGGTCTGCGTGGAGGACGCCCAGGGCGTACGCCGTCGCCGGGGCGATGCGCGGGGTGCGGGCGGCCGAGGCCGCCGCGGCGGCGGCCTCGGCGGCGTCGCGGTGGCGGTCCAGGGCCTGGCCGGCGCTGAGCAGCCGCACCGACAGGGACGGTTCCGCTTCCGTCTGCCGCTGCTCGTCCAGGACCTCCTGGGCGTAGCGCCGCAGCCGGACCAGCCGGCGCACCTGGTGCCAGGGCGCGTCCTGGCGGGTCTCGGCGGGCGGGGCGTCGACGGTGGGCGTGGCGGCCAGGCCCCAGGTGAGGGCCTCGGCGTTGTACGGGAGGCCGGACACCGACAGGGGCAGCTCGTCGACCGCCTCGGTGAGCCGCCGCTGGATCTGCTCCGCCAGACGGGTCAGGGCCTCGCCGGCGAGCACCTCGTGCGCGGCGGGGGCGAGCGGCACCTCGGAGGCGAGGACGGCGACCGAGTCCGCGACGGCGTGGAAGCGCGCCGAGCCCAGGGCCTGGAGGGCCGCCGAGTGGGCGCGGGTACGGGCCAGGGTCAGCTGGCGGTCCAGCAGGGCCCCGGCGCGCGCGGCGCCCACGGTCGGGGTGCCGTCCGTGCCGGACAGGCGGTGGAGCGCGCCGCGCAGCCGGGCCAGCCGGGCGGTGTGGGCGTGTTCGCGGCCCAGGACGTCCGAGAGCCACACCAGTTCGGTGCGGAGCTGGTCCGTCCAGGTGACGTCCGTGAGCGGCCGGTAGACGTGGAGCGCGCCGGCGACGCGGCGCGCGGAGCGCCGCAGCATCCGGACGGCCTCGCCCGCGTCCTCCGCGTCGGAGCGGCTCTCGCCGTGCAGCCGCAGGCTGCGGAGGAAGTCGGTGGCCTGGGCGTGGAGGTAGCCGGAGAGGACGTCCCCGGCGGTCGCCGCCTCCGGTCCGTGGGGGGCGGGGGCGCCGCCGTGGAGCGCGGCCTGTCCTCCGGAAACGGAACGTTCCGTCGTCGTCACTTCGTACTCCCCGGGCGCGGGCGTCGGCGCCGGCGCGGTGACCGTAACCGGCGGGTCATGAGGTCGGTGAGCCACGCCGGCGCCTCCGGGCGTCGATGAGCATCTCCTGCACATTGCGCAGCGGCCGGCCGTCGGCGTCGGTGGCGTGCCGGGTCCAGTTGCCGTCGGGGCCCAGGTGCCAGGAGGCCGTGCGGTCGGAGACGCCGAGTTCCAGCAGGCGGCTGAGGGAGGCCCGGTGTCCGGGGTCGGTGACCCGGACGAGGGTCTCGATGCGGCGGTCGAGGTTGCGGTGCATCATGTCGGCGCTGCCGAGCCACACTTCGGGCTCGCCGCCGTTCCCGAAGGCGAAGACCCGGGAGTGTTCCAGGAACCGGCCGAGGATGCTGCGGACCCGGATGTGCTCCGAGAGGCCCACCACGCCCGGCCGCAGCGCGCAGATGCCGCGCACCCAGACGTCCACGGGCACCCCGGCGCGGGAGGCGCGGTACAGGGCGTCGATGACGGCCTCGTCCACCATCGAGTTGACCTTGACGCGGATGTACGCGGGCCGTCCGGCGCGGTGGTGGGCGATCTCCTTGTTGATCCGGGAGATCAGTCCGTCGCGCAGGGATCTGGGGGCGACGAGCAGCCGCCGGTAGGTCTCGCGCCGGGAGTAGCCGGAGAGGCGGTTGAAGAGGTCGGAGAGGTCGGCGCCGACCTGCGGGTCGGCGGTGAGCAGGCCGAAGTCCTCGTAGAGCCGGGCCGTCTTGGGATGGTAGTTGCCGGTGCCCACGTGCGCGTAGCGGCGCAGGGTGTCGCCTTCCTGACGGACCACCAGCGACAGCTTGCAGTGGGTCTTCAGCCCGACGAGCCCGTAGACGACGTGGCAGCCGGCCTCCTCCAGTTTCCGGGCCCACTTGATGTTGGCCTGTTCGTCGAAGCGGGCCTTGATCTCGACGAGGACGAGGACCTGTTTGCCGGACTCGGCCGCGTCTATGAGCGCGTCGACGATCGGCGAGTCGCCGGAGGTCCGGTAGAGGGTCTGCTTGATGGCCAGGACGTCCGGGTCGGCGGCGGCCTGCTCCAGGAACGCCTGGACGGAGGTGGAGAACGAGTCGTAGGGGTGGTGCAGCAGGACGTCGCGCTCCCGCAGCGCCGCGAAGATGTCGGGCGCGGAGGCGGACTCCACCTCGGCGAGGTCGCGGTGGGTGCCCGCGACGAACTTGGGGTACTTGTGCTCGGGCCGGTCCAGGGAGCCGATGGCGAAGAGCGCGGTGAGGTCGAGCGGGCCGGGCAGCGGATAGACCTCGGCGTCGCTGATCTTCAACTCGCGGACGAGCAGGTCGAGGACGTACGGGTCGATGGTCTCCTCGACCTCCAGCCGCACGGGCGGGCCGAAGCGGCGCCGCATGAGCTCCTTCTCCAGGGCCTGGAGAAGGTTCTCCGCGTCGTCCTCCTCGACCTCCAGGTCCTCGTTGCGCGTCACCCGGAACATGTGGTGCGCGAGCACGTCCATGCCGGGGAAGAGCTCCTCCAGGTGGGCCGCGATGACGTCCTCCAGGGGGACGTACCGCTGCGGGGAGACCTCCAGGAAGCGCGGCAGCAGCGGGGGGACCTTCACGCGTGCGAAGTGGTCATGGCCGCTCACGGGATTGCGGACGACCACGGCGAGGTTGAGCGAGAGCCCCGAGATGTACGGGAAGGGGTGCGCGGGGTCGACGGCGAGCGGGGTGAGCACGGGGAAGATCTGCTGCCGGAAGAGGGTGAAGAGCCTGCCCTGCTCCTTCTCGGTCAGCTCGTTCCAGCGGATCAGGTGGATGCCCTGCTCGGCCAGCTCGGGGGCGACGTCCTGCTGGTAGCAGGCGGCGTGCCGGGCCATGAGCTCCCGGGAGCGGGTCCAGATCAGCTCCAGGACCTCGCGCGGCTGGAGCCCGGAGGCGGAGCGGGTGGCGACGCCGGTGGCGATGCGGCGCTTGAGGCCGGCGACGCGGACCATGAAGAACTCGTCGAGATTACCGGCGAAGATCGCCAGGAAATTGGCGCGTTCCAGCAGGGGCGTGGCCGGATCCTCCGCCAGTTCCAGCACCCGTTCGTTGAAGGCGAGCCAGCTGCGCTCCCGGTCCAGGAAGCGGCCGTCGGGCAGCGGCTCGGCGTCCACGTGGCCGTCGCCCTCGTCGAGCTCGTCGAGATCCTTGATCTCGTACGCGTCGAGACCGGGCCCGAGCCGGGGCACGCCCGCGACCACGGCGGCCTTCGGACGGTGGGCGGCGATGAAACCCACCGATTCGGGGGACTCGGCGTTGTCATGTGCCTGTGCGCCGGACGACTGGCTCATGTCTTCATTGTTCCGCGCCGGGGGCCGCCCGGGCGCGCCGGAGGGCGACGCGGGGGCGGCGCGGAGCCGTCGTTCGGGGGCGCTGGGCGCGGCGGGCTGCATTCGCCAAGGCTCGCAACCGAGGTTTAATCACGGGTAACGTGCACATGGCGTGAAGGTGTGCCGTGAAGGTGCGGCTCAGCTCTCGGTGCGGTACATCAGGTCCGTCTCGTGGGTGAGGAAGCCCAGCCGCTCGTAGACCCGTACGGCCGGGATGTTGTCGGCGTCCACGTAGAGCATCGCGGTCGGCAGCCCCTTGGCCGCCAGGTGCCGCAGGCCGATCGTGGTGAGCGCCTTGCCGAGGCCGCCGCCCTGGGTGCCGGGGCGGACACCCAGCACGTAGACCTCGCCGAGCTCCTCGGCGGCGTGGACCTTCGTCCAGTGGAAGCCGACGAGCTCCCCGCCGCGCTCGGCGAGGAAGAAGCCCTCGGGGTCGAACCAGTCCGCCGCCTTGCGGTCGTCGAGGTCGCGCTGGGTGAGCGAGCCCTGCTCGGGGTGATGGGCGAACGCCTCGGCGTTCACCGCGAGCCACGCCGCGTCGTCCTCGCCGGGCCGGAAGGCCCGTACGGTCACGCCCTCGGGCAGCACGGGGTCGGGAAGGTCGAGGCCGGCCAGCGGCCGGCGCATCTGCCGCAGCTCGCGGAAGAGGCTCAGCCCGAGCACCTGCGCGAGGTGCCGGGCGGCCGGGTGGCCGCCGTGCGCCCAGACCCGCAGCCGCTTGCCGGACTCGTGCAGCAGGGCGCTGCCGAGCGCCCGCCCGTGGCCGCGCCCCCGGGCGTCGGGGTGGACCACGAGCTCGCCCGCAGGGGCCTCCACGGGGTCGCTGTCCTCCAGCTGCCCGTAACCGATGAGTTTCCTGTCCACGTCGCGCAGCAGGACGTGCCGTACGCCCTCGCGCCGCCCCTTGAGCTGAAGGCGCCCCTGCTCGGAGACGGCCGGCTGCCCGTCCGCGGCGGCGGCCTCGCCGATCAGCCGCAGCACGTCGTCCACCACGTCGGGTGCCAGCTCCCCCAGCACCTCGATCCGGCGCTGCCCGCTCACGTCCACGTCATTCACCACGTCGCTCATGGGGCGAGCCTACGACGCTCCGGTTCAGTGGCGGCTGTTGAGGAAGCCGATGACGCACCGAAGCGCTACCGATTCGTCACCTCGCGCCACCTGCCGTACTACGCGCGTTGACCGTAGGCTGCCGCAGACCGCATGTGACGCGATCTTCATGCGCGCCCCATGCCCGCTTCACGCACGCCTTCTCGTCAATTGCACAAAGGGGAACAAATGCACGCGACGCCGCCACGGAAGCGCCTCGCAAGACGGCTGACCGCGACGGCGGCCGTCCTGGCCGCCACCGCCGGTGTCCTCTCCACCGCCGCCCCCGCCGGAGCGGCGTCCGCGTCGTACGGCCACGGTCACGGGCACGGCAACGCCCACGGCCGGACCGTGGACGTCCAGCTGCTGTCCTTCAACGACCTCCACGGCAACCTCGAGCCCCCGCAGGGCTCCTCCGGCACGGTGACGGAGAACCAGGCTGACGGGACGAAGAAGGTCATACCCGCGGGCGGCGTGGAGTACCTGGCCAACTCGCTGCGCACGGCGCGCAAGGGCCACGACTACTCGATCACCGCCGCCGCGGGCGACATGATCGGCGCCAGCCCGCTGATGTCCGGCCTCTTCCACGACGAGCCCACCATCGAGGCGCTCAACAAGCTCAAGCTCGACGTCACCTCCGTGGGCAACCACGAGTTCGACGAGGGCCGCGCCGAGCTGACGCGCATGCAGAAGGGCGGCTGCCACCCGAAGGACGGCTGCTTCGAGAAGGGCAAGAAGTTCCAGGGCGCCGACTTCCCCTACCTCGCCGCGAACGTCGTCGACGAGAAGACCGGCAAGCCCATCCTCAAGCCGTACACGGTCTGGCAGCGCAAGGGCGTGAAGGTCGGCTTCATCGGCGTCACGACCAAGCACACGCCGGACGTCGTCACGGCCGAGGGCGTCAAGGGCCTGAAGTTCCTCGACGAGGTCGAGACGATCGACAAGTACGCCAAGGAACTCGACCGCCAGGGCGTGAAGTCGATCGTCGCGCTGATCCACGAGGGCGGCATGCCCGCCAACGGCTCGTACAACTTCGACTGCGACACCCCCGGCGCGGGCGCGGGCATCTCCGGCCCGATCGTCGACATCGCCAAGAAGGTCACGCCGAAGGTCGACGCCCTCGTCACCGGCCACACCCACCAGTCCTACGCCTGCACGATCCCCGACCCGTCCGGCGCCCCGCGCACGGTCACCTCGGCGGCCTCCTTCGGCCGGCTGTACACGGACACGACGCTGACGTACGACCGCCGGACCAAGGACATCGTCCGGACGACCGTCAAGAGCCCGCGCACCGGCAACCACGTGGTCAACCGCGACCAGCCCAAGGCCGCGGACATGACCGCGCTCATCGACCGCTGGAAGACCCTGGCGGCCCCGATCGCCAACAAGCCCGTCGGCTACATCTCCGCCGACATCAACGGCCGCGGCTCGGAGGCCCTGGAACAGCCCCTCGGCGACGTCATCACCGACTCCCAGGTGGAGGCCCTGGCCCCGGCCGGCAAGGGCGGCGCGCAGATCGCCTTCATGAACCCCGGCGGCATCCGCTCCGACCTGGCCTACAAGGCGTCGGGCGGCGAGGGCGACGGCGTCGTGACGTACGGCGAGGCGTTCACGGTCCAGCCGTTCACCAACATGATGCAGACCAAGGACCTCACCGGCGCCCAGGTGCTCGCGGTCCTGCGCCAGCAGGTCAGCGGCGCCAACGAGGAGCAGCCGAAGATCCTCCAGGTGAGCAGCGCGCTGACCTACACGCTGGACCTGACGAAGAAGGGCGCGGACCGGATCGTCGCGTCGTCGGTGAAGGTGGGCGGCGCCCCGCTGGACGCGGCGAAGACCTACCGCGTCGCCGCGAACGAGTTCCTGATGGGCGGCGGCGACGGCTTCCCCGCCTTCAAGGACGGCACGAACAAGCTCGTCGGCCCCTCCGACCTGGACGTCTTCGTCGCCTACCTGACGGCCCACTCGTCGAAGGCGTCGCCGCTGGCGCCGCCGAAGGCGGACCGCATCACGATCGTGAAGTAACGCGTGAAGTAACCCGTCCCGCACGGCACTTGCCCGTACGCCCCCGCGCCCCTTGGCGCGGGGGCGTACGCCGTGTCGGGGCAGGCGCACGGGGGTAGATCGCCTCGGACGATCCGTCCGCCTGCCCGCCTGCCCGCCTCACGACGAGGAGACTCCATGAAGCGCACCCTCCACCGCGTCCTCACGACGGCCGCCGCCACGGTCCTGCTGGGCCTGGGCGGCGCGGCCCTGGCGACCCCGGCCCACGCGGACGTGGACGCCAACGTCCTGGGCGGTACGGTCAGGGTCCTGGCGGACGGCGTGCTGGCGGCGGACCTCTTCGGCAACCCGGCCCTCATGCTCCCCAACCCCCTCGAAGGCGTGGTCTGACCCTCCGGTAGGCCATGGCCGGATCGGACGGTCCGGCCTTGCGGGGGCCACGGGGCAGGCCCATGATCACGTCTCGTATCGAGTCGATCACTCACAGGACTGGAGACGAGACGTGTCATCCCGTATCGCGTTCCGCGCCCTCACCGCGATCGTGGCGACGGCTGCCTTGAGCGTGCCTTTCGCGCAGGGGGCGTCGGCGGCGACCCCGTCGGCGCGCCCCGCGGCGGCCTCCGCCTCGGAGGAGAACCCCTTCCGCTGGATGGACCTGGACGGCCTGCGCGCCGAGTACCGGTTCATGTGCCCGGCGGGGCACTGCGTCGGGTACTGGTCGCTGGTCCTGACGGACGAGGTCGCGAAGCGCCCGTACAGGGGCGGCGAGTTCTTCGTCTACGCCCCGGCGACGGGCGAGTTCGGCTTCTTCCTGGACACGGACATCGCGACGCGCACGGTGCGGCACGCTAGCCAAGTCCGCCTCGTGGACAGCGACTTCACCCGTTCGCACCCGCGCTTCGAGGTGCGCTACGGGGATCCGGCCCAGCCGAAGAAGGCACGGGTCGTGGCGACGGCCACCATCTGGATGTAGCCGCCGCCGGTACGGCTCCGGCGGTGCCGTCCGCCGGAGCCCTGTCGGCTATCCGGGCAAGGGACGGCCGCCGTTCACCAGTTCCAGCCCTCGCCGCGGCCCTTGCAGGGGTCGCACACGCCGTCACCGCCGCACGCGTCGCACTTGGGCCTGGAGAAGAAGCCGTCCAATTCACCGGTCCCGTCACACTTACGGCACTCGCCGCTACCCTCGCACGACTTGCACCGGGGCATCAGCCGACCACCTTCAGGGTCCTCGGCCATCCGTTCTTCTCGAACCACTTGTACATCCCCTTGATGTCGTCCGGGCTGAGCTTGACGCAGCCGTTGGAGTTGTAGTCCTTCACGCCGTCCCAGCGCTGGTGCTCATCCCGGCCCCGACCGCCGTCGCGGGTCATCTCGCTGTGGATGAACAGGCCGTCGCGCGGGGTCTTCCCGTCCTTGCAGACCGTGCCACTGAGGCTGATCGCATAGCCCTTGATCAGCTTGCCGTTGTAGCGCCTCTCGTATCCGCCGATCCGGTAGCTTCCATTGGGCAGCCAGCCCCGCTCGACCGCGCACTCGTCCGTGGCCCTCTCGCCCCAGCCGGAGCCGGCCCGGTAGCTCTTGACCGGGGATCCGTCACGCATCACGTAGAGCCGGGAGTCCCTGTGGTCCGCGTGGTTCTTCACGAACTTCAGGGAGAGGAGGCCGATGCCGGAATGCTTGCCCATATGGGTGCCCTTGGCTCCCTCGTGCGGGTCCTTGCCGTCGGCGTGCGCCACGGAGGCCGGCCCGGCGAAAAGGGTCAGCGAGGTGGCCGCCAACGCGGCCGCGGCGATGCGTGCCAGGCGCGCCTTGTTGTTCTTCCGCATGTGTCTGTCGCTCCTTGGGCGAGTCGGATGTCGATGGGTTCCGCGATCCGTGTGAGGACCGCGGAATCAGCTTCAAGGGCTTCCGCCATGCCCACCAGGGCTTCGGCCGGGCGCTCCGTCCCGCCCATATCCCGCTCCCGTCCCGCTCGTTCTTCAGGGCGTCCACCTGCAAAAACGTTTGGTTTTGGGATGACGGAGGGACCGTGACGGGAGAACGGGACGCCACCGGCGACGCGGCGGCCGGACCTCGCACCGCGCCGGAGGCGGCGAGGGCGGAGCTCGCCCGGAAGCTGCACGCTCGCTGGAGCGCCACAGGGCTGGCGTTGGACCGGGTCGAGGACAAGCTCAGGAAGGCCCTGCACGGCCAGAAGGTCAAAGGGGTCAGCAAGTCCGCGCTGCAGCGTTATATGGCAGCGGACCACACGTCCGTCCCCGACAAGGCCCTGCTCACCGCGTTAGCGCAGATCTTCGAAGTCCCGGACCGGGAACTCGAGGAGTGGTACGAGCTCCAGAGACAGGCGCTGATCACCCAGCGGCAGCGGCGATACCGGCGGCCGACGGCGCCGACCGCCGTCCCGGCGCCCCGCGTCCCCGAGGAGCCCGGGGAATCCGTGCCGCCCGTGCCGCCGGAGCGGCTCGGGCGGCGATGGCGACGGCTGCCCGCGCCCAAGGCCCTCCTGGCCGGCGGCGCCGTGGCAGCCGTCATCGCGGTCGCGGCCGCCGCCCTCGGCCCGTGGGAACGGGCCGAGGCGCCCGCGGAGACCGCCACCGGAGCCACCCGCCCGGCACCGTCGGCCCTCGCCGGACCCGCCGCCCCGGAACGGCCCGATCTGGAACGCGGAACACTGGGCGAGGACAGCCGGTGCAGCGCGCCTTTCCCAGGACCGGGCACCGTCACTTGGCGCGTGTGCGCACGCGTCGAAGCGGAGCGGATCACCTTCGCCCTGAAGATCACGAACCAGGGCTCCGGCGACGCGCGGATCAGGGCCCGCCTCCAGTACGTACAGGACAGGGTGTTCCACCCCTGCACCGGAGCCCCGGAAACCCGCGCCATGCTCATTCCGGCAGGCAAATCCCTCCTCACGGACCCCGCGGAATGCGGGGTGGCGCGGGCGAAGGTGCCCCTCGGCTACCAAGGAGTGGGCTGGGTGCTGGCCGAGCACGCCGCGTCGGGCTCGTACAAGCTCTCCCCGACGGCCCACGTCTATCCCGACCGCACCATCTGGCAGCCCGATCTCGTCTGAACGGGCGACCTGGATGTAGCCAGCACGTTTATCCCGTGTCGATCCACCATCGATCGCCACCTGTTTCGCTGCCGTCCGGCGTGGTGCACACGCGCCCCGCCGGATGACGAGTGAAACAGGAGACACCATGCGCAAGCTGCCCCTCATGGTGGCCGGACTGGCCACCCTCGCACCCCTCATGCTCGCCGGACAGGCACCCGCCTACGCCGACGGCAACCGGGACGGCATCGACGCGTGCGCGCAGGAGGCGAAGCTGGCCGGGTTCGCCAAGGACAGGTCCTCCGAGGGCCGCAACGACGACGCGATCCACGCCGTGGCGATAGCCATGGCCGAGTCCGGCTGCCGCCACGACGCCCGGCATCAGAACAACCCCAACGACCCCGACCCCGGGTCGTGGGACCTCGGCGCGTGGCAGATCAACGAGCGCTGGCACCCCGACGTGCACGGGCGCGACGCGAACGTCGTGACGGACGAGAACTGGAAGGACATGGGCTGGTCCGCCCGCAAGGCCTACGAGATCGACAAGGACCCCTCGGGCCGCGGCTGGGCCGCGTGGGCGGCGTGGAACCTGGGCACGTACCGCCAGTACCTCGACCAGGCCCGCGACGCGGTCTACCGCAACTGGTGACGGTGCCGGTGGGTGCGGACGGCCGCCAGCAGCGCGCGCAGTGACGCGGGAGCGACGACCAGGACGGTGTCCGGGTCGTCGCTCTCGCGTAAGCGGACGGTGCCGTCTCCGACGGCCGCTATGTTCAGGCAGTTAGCGCCTTCATGGCTGTATGAGGCCTTCTGCCAGGCGATCGCGGCGGCCGTCATCGGCACCCGCTGGCCGCCAGCCACCTCGCCTTGATCGCATGCAGAAGTCCGCGCAGGCTTCCGGAGGCCATTGCGATGACCACGCCCGGGGCGTCGCTCTCGCGTAAGCGGACAGTGCCGTCTTCGACAGCCGCTATGTTCAGGCAGTTCGAGGCGTCTCCGCTGTAGGAAGACTTTTGCCAGTGGTACGTGGACACGCTTCGTACCCTTCAGATGGTGCGTGCGAGGCCATGGATGAAATCCCGTGACTCAGACGGATTGAGCGCCGTTGCTTCCATGACGTCAAGGATTGCGCGGTATTTCGCCAGTTGAGCTTCGGCGTCGAGGAATTGACAGCCATGCGCAACGTCTAGCTGCACTGTATCGAGCTCCGGCACAGCCCCATAGACGTAGTCCGAAGACGTACCGGCTCCCGTGAAAGCCCCGACGGTGAAGGGGATCACGCGGATGGTGACGTTCTCCAGCTCGCTCATCTCGGCGAGATGGCGAAGCTGAGCGCGGACGGTCTCCGTGCCCCCGAACCTCATCCGCAGCGCCGCCTCGTGAATGACGGCGGAATAGCGAACCGGGTTGTCGCGATGAAGGATCCCTTGTCGCCTCATCCTATGAGACAGCCGGTGTTCCACCTCATATGCCCGCATGGGAGGTACCGCCGCCTGGATCACCGCTCGCGCATGGTCGATGGTCTGCAGCAGCCCCGGGATGTGGATCACCAGCGCCACGCGCAGGCCGTGGGCGTGGTGTTCCAGCTCGGCCAAGTCCGCCAGGCCTGCCGGGAGATGCTCGCGGTACTCGTCCCACCAACCGCGCGTGCGCCCGCCCGTCATGTCGGCCAGCGCGTCGACGAGCTTGTCGTCACCACACGAGTAGGCGCGGGCCATCGCCCGCACGCGGTCGGCGCTCACCGCGTGGCGGCCGGCCTCGATCATGCTCATGCGCGCCTGCTGGAAGCCGAAGCGCGCCGCGGCGGCTGTTGACGAAAGGCCCGCACGCTCGCGGAGCTTACGCAGCTCGGCACCCAGGCGTCGTTGCCTGAGTGTGGGTGGATGGCTCGGTGGCATGGCGCCCACTGTAGGGCCGACGCCAGGGGCACCCTGTCACCCACACGAGGGGGATTTCGTAGCCCTACGAACGAACCGGTGTTAGCCCTACGGGCGCAGGCCCTACCGTCTCATCAAGCCACTCATGACGCGGCCCGCCGCGAACGCGGAAGCGCACCGCCCTGCCCAAGGGGCGGCATTGACACCGCGCGGCAGCGAAAACCTCCCCGTAAGGAGCCACCGTGGCAACCGTATCGCCGGAGAACCGCTGGTCCTACTCGCTCACCCTCCCCCACGACCCGCGATCCGCACGGATCGCCCGGCTCACGCTGCGCGGTGCGGTGGAGAGTCACGGCATGGGCGAACTCGCGGACGTCACCGAGCTGGTGACGAGCGAGCTGGTCACGAACGCCTACCTCTACTCCGACGGTCCGACCGACGTACGGATCAAGTACGTGGCGGACGACCGGGTCCGGATCAGCGTCTGGGACCGGAATCCGGAGGTCCCGGCGCCGTTCGAGCGCCCCGTCGTCCAGGGCAAGGGGCGGATCCCGGAGATCGACCCGGAGGCGCCCCGGGGCCGGGGGCTACGGATCGTGCGGCTCTGCGCGGACAACTGGGGCAGTTGGTCGGCCGGCGCGTCGTACCTGGGGTTCCAGGGGAAACTCCTGTGGTGCGAGGTGAGCCCCGCATCCGTGCCGTTCGCCGTCACGGCGACGGCATAGCGTCACTCAGCCGAAATGACGCTGCGGCACGTCCCGAAGGCATCGCCGCTCTTCACCGATCCCTCCCCGAACGCCGTGTTCAGCGCTGCCGCGAACTGCGGGGTGACGCTCAGCGCGATGGTGAAGGGGATGGTGACCTTGGGCGTCGGCATCAGCTCCAGTTGCGGTGGCAACGAGCCCGACGGGACGTAGGTGAAAGCCGGGGTGCGCGAGCCGGCCGGGTCGGCGGGGGTTCTGACGACGAACGTCAGCACGCCCTGGAGGAGGTTCTCCGCACTGCTGGGAATCTCGGGCTCCGACACCTCGATCACATTCCCCGCACGGTCCCGCAGCGAGAATCCGCCCTTCGCGGCGTTGGTGACCGTGATCGCGCGTGTCAGAGCGGCCGGATCGGCGGCCAGCGATGGCAGGTCCCCCTCCCCCGCGATCTCGATCCTCGCCGTGCCGTCCGTGGTGGCGAAGGACCCCGCGGCGGCGCCCGGTGTCAGCGGGGCGAAGACGACGCCCGGCTTCCGCCAGGAGACAGCGCACTCACCCGTCGTGCCCTCGGACGTGAGGGAGATGGGGTCGGGCACGAAGGCCGCCCATCCCGTGACCGCGGCGCCGGTGAGCGCGGCGGCCGCCAGGGCGACCACAGCCTTCCGGTTCACGGGGCGACGCCTCCTCCGACTCGGGCTCGGACCACGCTCGCATCCTCGCCCCAGCGGGAATCCCCCGCATCCGGCAGCCGCCGTTGGGATGACCGCTGTCCGAGTCATCCGGTGTCGCACATGTCGCGTGATCGTCGCGACTCCCCCGAGCGCGTGCCATGGGGCTCACGCTAGAGGGCTTTGTCAGCCACCGGGAAAAACCCCGGCACAACGGCCGGAAACCGCCCCGATTCCTGCGCGTATTCATGCTAAGACTCGCGTTCGAAAATCCCGCCAAGAATGCGCCAGTACCGGCGGTAGCCCTTGCGATCACCGACCTCGGCCATGGTGGGATGTGGCGATGCGAACCCCCACACGCATGCCCCTCCGTCCCCCCAACCCCTACGAGGAACTGGCGCAACTCGCCGGTCCGGAGCCGCCATACGACGAACCCGACGAGCCGCCCCTCATACCCCCCATACCCGCCGATCCGATTGCCGCTCCTTCCGCCGGCCTTTCCGCCAGTCCCGGTGACAACCGGCCGTCGGTGCCGCCCGGCCATCGCCGCGCCGGGCGCCGTGGGAGCCGGCGCGGCCGCGCGAAGCGCCGCGCCCGTCGGCGGACCCGGCAGCGGTGGACGCCCAGCCCCCTCCGTCTCCTCCGCCGCATCGTCAAGCTCCTCCTCTTCGTCACCGCCGGCGCCGCCCTCCTCTTCCTCGCCGACCGCTGCGCCGCGATGTACGCGGAGAAGAAGGCCCAGCAGCAGCTCCAGCACGCGCTGCGGCTGACGGCCGAACCGCAGGTCGACATCAAGGGGTTCCCGTTCCTCACCCAGGTGGCCGCCAAGCGCCTCGACCGCGTCGACGTCACCGTCCCCCACGTCGCCGCCGACCGCGTGACGCTGGCGCGAGTACGGGCCAGCGCCCGCGACATCCGGCTCACCGGCAGCCTGCCCACCGCCATTCGGGGCGCCGTCATCGGCGACCTCAGCGGCGAGGTCCTACTGGCCTTCGCCGACATGGACCGGGAACTCGGCGCCTCGCAGGTCAGATTCCGCGACCTCGGTGGCGATTCGATCGGCGCCCTGGGCCGGCTGAACGTCGCCGGGCAGGAGCTGGTCGTCCGGGCCCAGGCGCATCTGCGCCGGGACGGCGGGCACGCGATCACCACCGAGATCGACGGGATGAGCCTCGACCTCCCCCACGTCGCCACCTACCGCCCCGGAGGCCAGGGCCCGGACGACCACAGAAGCCTCGTCCTGCACCGCGAGGCCGCCGAACGGATCGCCAAGGACGCCGCCCGGGTGAAGGCCCTGTTCTCCGTCCCGGCGGTCGCCGAACGACTCGGCGTGCCGGAGGAGGCGGTGGAGGCCGCGCTGGGCAGCGAGGAGCGGCTGCGGGAGGTGGCCGGAACGCCCCGGTTCGTCGACGGGCTCACCCGGCTCAATCTCGTCGATGTGCTCGTCGACCACCCGTGGCTGCTGGAGAAACTGGGCATCGACCCCGGGCTGCTCACCGCGCTCACGCGGCTCCAGCCGCCGGAGCTGGCGGATCGGTTCTCGTTCTCGTTCCGGATGCCTCCGGAGGCGGAGCGGTTGCGGTTGCGGGCCCTTTCCGTTGGGGCGGATGGGATTCGGGCCGAGTTGTCGGCGACAGGTCTTGCCGTGGGCAAATAGTGCCGGCCGGTGGGGGCTGGTCGCGCCCGCGCGGCGGCAGCCGCAAATCGACACTGCCCCGCGCCCCTTACGGGGCACCCCCTTCGGGGCGCCCCCCTACAGCGCGTGCGGGGGTTCCGTCGCCGCGCCCGGTAGGCGGACGCTCGCCACCGTGCCGCCGTCCTCGGCCGGGCGGAGGGTCACCTCGCCGCCCGCCTGCCGGACCGTCCGGGCGACGATCGACAGGCCCAGGCCGCTGCCCGGCATGCCGCGTGCCGACGGGGAGCGCCAGAACCGGTCGAAGACGTGCGGGAGTTCCTCGGCCGGAATGCCGGGTCCGTGGTCGCGAACGGTCAGTTCGCCCTTCACCAGACGGACCTCGATCACACCACCCGCAGGGCTGAACTTCACCGCGTTGTCGAGGAGGTTGACGACCGCCCGCTCCAGCGCGGCCGGCTCGGCGCGGACGAACCACGGGTCGAGCTCGGCGTCGACGGTGAGCCCGGCGCCGCCGGCCCGCAGCCGGGCCCGCTCGACGGCTCGTCCGGCGGCCTCGTGGAGGGCGACCACCTGGAGCGGGCCGCTGTTCTCCGGGCCGTCCGGGCGGGACAGCTCCTGGAGGTCGCCGATGAGCTCCGCCAGCTCCGTCATCTGCGCCTTGACGCTCGCGAGCAGCGCCTTCCGGTCCTCCGGGGGGATCGCCCGGCCGGTCTCCTCGCTCCGCGCGAGCAGGTCGATGTTGGTGCGCAGCGAGGTCAGCGGCGTCCGCAGCTCGTGCCCGGCGTCGGCGATGAGCTGCTGCTGCCGGTCCCGGGAGGAGGCGAGCGCCTCGGTCATGGAGTTGAACGAGCGCGACAGGCGGGCGATCTCGTCCTCGCCCTCGACGGGGATGCGCACGGCGAGGTCGTCCGTGCGGGCGATGTGCTCGACGGCGTCCGTGAGCCGGTCCACGGGGCGCAGCGCGGCCCGGGCGATCCACAGTCCGGCCGTCGCGGCCAGGACCACGCCCACACCGGCCGTGAACACCAGCACGAGCGCGAGGGAGTTGAGGGGCTTGTCGGTCTCGCTCAGCGGCTGGGCGATGGAGACGGCCGTGTTCGGCAGCTGTTCGCTGCGGTACGTCGAGACGCGCATCTCGCTGCCGTCGGTGGCGACGCTGTCGTGGAGCGCCTCCTCCAGCCGGCCGTCGGCGACGGCGAGGTCGGCGGCGGTGATCCTGATGGGGGACTTGCCGGGCAGCGTGCAGACCAGCCCACTGGCCGTGACGACCTGCACGGTGTACGAGCCGGGGGCCGGGGGCAGGCCGGGCGGGTTGGCGCCGCAGCCGCGCACCAGGGCCTGTACCGAGCGCTCGTCGAGGCGCTTGCTGGTCAGGGTGGTGTCGCGCTCGCTGCCGAGCTGCTCCTTGGTGACGAACCAGCAGGCCCACGCCGCCAGCGCCACCGTCACCGCGCAGGCGGCGGCCGTCAGCAGGGCCAGCCGGGAGCGCAGCGGGAGCCGGCGGAATCTGGTCGCGATCATTCCGTGCCGCCGTCGGCCCGCAGGACGTACCCGACCCCGCGGACGGTGTGGACGAGCCTGGGTTCTCCCCCGGCCTCGGTCTTGCGGCGCAGGTACATCACGTACACGTCGAGGGAGTTGGACGACGGCTCGAATTCAAACCCCCAGACGGACTTGAGGATCTGCTCGCGGGTGAGCACCTGACGGGGGTGGGTCAGGAACAGCTCCAGCAGGGTGAACTCGGTCCGGGTCAGCTCCACGCGCCGTGCGCCCCGGGTCACCTCGCGCGTGGCGAGGTCCATGCGCAGATCGTCGAAGGACAGCGTCTGCGCGTCGGTGTCGGCGGGCGCGGCGGAGACCGCGTAGGAGCTGCGGCGCAGGAGCGCGCGGATGCGGGCCAGCAGTTCGTCCAGTTCGAAGGGCTTGACGAGGTAGTCGTCGGCGCCGGCGTCGAGGCCGGTGACGCGGTCGCCGACCGTGTCGCGGGCGGTCAGCATCAGGATGGGGACGGTCACTCCGGAGGCACGCATCCGGCGGGCGGCCGTCAGGCCGTCCATCCGGGGCATCAGCACGTCGAGCACGATCAGGTCGGGGCGCCGGTCGGCGACCTTCTCGACCGCGTCCAGCCCGTCGACGGCCAGCTCGGTCGTGTAGCCCTCGAAGGCGAGGCTGCGGCGCAGTGCCTCGCGCACGGCGGGCTCGTCGTCCACGATCAGGATGCGGGCGGGCGTCTCGCCGTGCTCGGCGGGGCTCATCGGCGGTACCTCACGGTTCTCACTGGGTGGCAAGGGTGCGTCTTCCTCCTCAGCCTCGCACGCCCAGGGGTTTCTCAGGCGCCACTGCCGCCCGCTCGCAGCTTGGCCAGGTCGGCCTTGACCGTGTTGACGGGGATGGCGAAGCCGAGGCCCACACTGCCGGCGGTGTCACTGGCACCCGCGTTGTACATGGCGGAGTTGATGCCGATGATCTCGCCGTTCATGTTGATGAGGGCGCCGCCGGAATTGCCGGGGTTGAGGGAGGCGTCGGTCTGGATGGCCTTGTAGGTGGTCTTGGAGGAGCCGGTGTCGCCGTTGTACTGGTTGCCGCCGAACTCGAACGGCCACTGCGAGAAGCCGCGCTGCCGCTGACCCTGCTGGTCCTGGCCGCCGCCGCTCTGCCCCTGTTCCTTGGCAACGGTCACGTCGCGGTTGAGGGCGGAGACGATGCCGCTGGTCACGGTCCCGGTGAGGCCCTCGGGGGAGCCGATGGCGACGACCTGGTCGCCGACCCTGAGCTTGCCGGAGTCGCCGAGCTTGGCGGCCTTGAGGCCCTTGGCGTCCTGGATCTTGATGAGGGCGAGGTCCTTGCCGGGGTCGGTGCCGACGACCTTGGCGGTCTTGGACGTGCCGTCGCTGAGGGTGACCTTGACCTCGTCGGCGCCGGCGACGACGTGGTTGTTGGTGATCACTTCACCGTCGCTGGTGACGATCACGCCGGAGCCGGTGGACTGGCCGGAGGCCGTCGCCGCCTTGATCTCCACGATGCTGGGGCTGACGGCGTTGGCGACGGCCGAGACGCCGCTGCCCTTGGCGGAGACGTTCTGGACGGGCGTCGACTGCGCGCTGTCCGCGTGCCCGCTCGTCAGCTCCCCCACGAGCGCCGCCGACCCGCCGCCGACCACGGCCGCGACGATCGCCGCGGCGGCGAGCAGCGCGACGGGGCGGCGGGCACGGGCGCGGTGGGACGCGGGGTATGCCTGCGGCTGCGCCGGCTCGGAGAAGTGGGCGTGCGGGGGGTATGCCGGGGGTGCGGGGTACTCGTTGTCCGTCATGACTATGACTGTGCGCCGTCATCATGAGAGGAGTCTGAGGACGGGCTGAGAACGGGGGCAGAACCCTGTTCACCCCGCATAAGGACACCGGCCCCCCGGGGCGCCCTGCCGTGGTGCACGTCCGTCGTCCGGGTTGTGCCCACCCGTCCCGCCCTGCGGGACGATTGCCCACAACCTGCCCGGAGGGCTAGCCGCAGCCGCAGGAGCGGCGGATCACCAGGCGGGACGGGAATTGCTTGAGGCGTTCGCGGCGGGAGCCGGCGAAGCGGAGGCCGTCGTCGAGGACGAGATCGACCGCCGAGCGCGCCATCGCCTGGCGGTCGGAGGCGACGGTGGTGAGGGGCGGGTCCGTGAGGGCCGCCTCCTTGACGTCGTCGAACGCGGCCACGGCGAGCTCACCCGGCACGTCGATGCGCAGCTCGCGCGCGGCCCGCAGCACGCCGATGGCCTGGTCGTCCGTGGCGCACATCAGGGCCGGCGGCCGGTTCGGGCCGGAGAGCAGCTCCAGGGCGACCTTGTACGCGTCGTAACGGTTGTAGGGGGCCGGGAAGAGCCGGCCCTCCAGGGACTTCCCGGCCTCGCGCATGGCGCGCCGCCAGCCCTCGACGTGGTCGGTGACCGGGTCGCCCACGGTCGGCGTGACCTCCGTGCCGCCGAGGCAGGCGACGTACGGGTGGCCGTGCTCCAGGAGGTGGCGCGTGGCGAGCTGGGCGCCGCCGACGTCGTCGGTGACGACGGCCACGTCGTCTATGGCGTCGGGCCTGCGGTGCATCAGGACGACCCGGGCGTCCCAGGCGTCGATCTCCATGGCGGCGGTCTCGCTGGGGCCCTGGCTGATCAGGATCAGGCCGGAGACGCGCATGCCCAAGAAGGCGCGCAGGTAGTGCACTTCGCGCTCGTCGAGGTAGTCGGAGTTCCCGACGAGGACCATCTTCCCGCGCTCGGCCGCCGCCTGCTCGACCGCGTGCGCCATCTCCGCGAAGAAGGGCTGGCGCGCGTCCGGGACGATCAGGCCTATGAGGTCCGTCCGTCGTGAGGCCATCGCCTGGGCGACCCGGTCGGGCCGGTACCCCAGCTCCTTGATCGCGGCCAGCACTCGCTCCCGCGTCGCCGGTGCCACCGGGCGCGGTCCATTGTTGATGACGTAGCTGACGACCGCGGTCGACGTCCCCGCAAGCCTCGCCACATCGTCCCGCGTCACCTTGGCCACGCGCGGCAGTCTACGCGGGTCCACCTACCGTTTCACCGGGCGAACGGCCTCGGTTCGGTCACTTCGCCGCCCGGCGGAGGCAGGGGCGGCAGAGGGGGTGGAGGAAGGGGCGGAGTCGGCCTTCTCCTTCTCGGCCTTCTCCGCCTTCACCTGTTTCTCCGCCTTTTCCGGCTTCTCCGGCAGCACGAACCGATAGCCCACGTTCCGGACGGTGCCGATCAAGGACTCGTGCTCGGGGCCCAGCTTGGCACGCAGCCGCCGGACGTGGACGTCCACCGTGCGGGTGCCACCGAAATAGTCGTAGCCCCAGACCTCTTGGAGGAGCTGGGCGCGGGTGAAGACCCGGCCGGGGTGCTGGGCGAGATATTTGAGCAGCTCGAATTCCTTGAAGGTCAGGTCCAGGACCCGGCCCTTGAGCTTGGCGCTGTAGGTGGCCTCGTCCACCGAGAGGTCGCCGGTGCGGATCTCCATCGGGCTGTCGTCCATGGAGATCTGCTGACGGCCCATGGCCAGGCGCAGCCGGGCCTCGACCTCGGCGGGGCCCGCCGTGTCGAGGAGGACGTCGTCGACGCCCCAGTCGGCGGTGACGGCGGCGAGGCCGCCCTCGGTGACGACGAGGAGCAGCGGACAGCCCGGCCCGGTGGAGCGCAGCAGCTGGCAGAGGCTGCGGACGTGGGGCAGGTCGCGGCGGCCGTCGATCAGTATGACGTCGGCCCCGGGGGTGTCCACGAGGGCCGGGCCCTCGGCGGGGGCCACGCGCACGCTGTGCAGCAGCAGGCCGAGCGCGGGCAGCACCTCGGTCGACGGCTGGAGGGCATTGGTCAGGAGCAGCAGGGAGCTCATCGGCCACCACCTGCCCGGTTCCTCGTAAGGCATGTACGACCCGTGGGGGTCGCGCCCTCTTCTGGTGCGCTCTCTTGTCGTGCGCTTCGCTCGCCCATTACGTCGGTTCCTCCTCGGTCCCTGCGAGGACGGTTGGGGCACTGCTCGTCGTCCGAATGCACAAAAGGACCCGGGGGCCACTCTGCCCGGATCCTCTCTGCGCAGCAGAATAACCCACCCGACTTTCGACGGCGCGGACGATTTTGCATGAGCTTGTGTTTCGTCGGTCACTTCGAGTGGTCATCGCATCGCACTCTTGACGGTCGCCGGTCGGTACGTCCTGCAGGAACCAGTCTCGCGCACCCACCGGCCCCGGGGCGGCCGAATGGGGGTGCGCCGCGGCACGGAGGGCGCATAGTCGCACGCGCCGGGGCACGCGCCGTCGCGACGGCGCGTGCCCCCAGGCCGCACAAAGAGCCCTACGGCCGTACGAAGAGTCCTACGCCTCCGCGACCGGCTCCGCGAACTGCGCCTCGTACAACCGGGCGTACGCCCCGCCCGTCGCCAGCAGCGAGTCGTGGGTGCCCTGCTCCACGATGCGGCCGGATTCCATCACCAGGATGACGTCCGCGTCACGGATGGTGGAGAGGCGGTGGGCGATCACAAAGCTGGTGCGTCCGGTCCGCAGCCGGCCCATGGCCTGCTGGATCAGCACCTCGGTGCGGGTGTCGACGGAGCTGGTGGCCTCGTCGAGGACGAGGATCTCCGGCTCGGCGAGGAAGGCCCGCGCGATGGTTATCAGCTGCTTCTCGCCGACGCTGACGTTGGAGCCCTCCTCGTCTATCACCGTTTCGTAGCCGTCGGGCAGGGTACGGACGAAGCGGTCGACGTGGGTGGCCTTCGCCGCCTCCACGATCTTGTCCATGGAGACGCCCTCGGGGGCGCCGTAGGCGATGTTCTCCGCGATCGTGCCGCCGAAGAGCCAGGTGTCCTGGAGGACCATGCCGATGTGGGAGCGCAGCTCCTCGCGGGACATCTCGGCGACGTCGACGCCGTCGAGCGTGATGCGGCCCCCGTTGACCTCGTAGAACCGCATCAGCAGATTGACCATGGTGGTCTTGCCGGCGCCGGTCGGGCCGACGATGGCGACGGTCTGGCCGGGCCGGACCGTCAGCGACAGGTCCTCGATGAGCGGGCGGTCGGGCTCGTAGCGGAAGGAGACCTTCTCGAAGGAGACCTCGCCGCGCACCCGGCCGGGGCGGCGCGCGTCCGCCGGCTCGGCGGACTGCTCCTCCGCGTCCAGCAGCTCGAAGACGCGCTCGGCCGAGGCGACGCCGGACTGGACCAGGTTGGCCATGGAGGCCACCTGGGTCAGCGGCTGGCTGAACTGGCGCGAGTACTGCACGAACGCCTGGACGTCACCGATCGACAGCGAACCGGTCGCCACGCGCAGGCCGCCGACCACGGCGACGAGCACGTAGTTGAGGTTGCCGATGAACATCATCGCGGGCTGGATCAGGCCCGAGATGAACTGGGCCTTGAACCCGGCCTCGTAGAGCTCGTCGTTCTCCTTGCGGAACGTCTCGGCGGACTCCTTCTGCCGGCCGAAGACCTTCACCAGCGAGTGGCCGGTGTACATCTCCTCGATGTGGGCGTTCAGCTTGCCCGTGGACTTCCACTGGGCGACGAACTGCGGCTGCGCCCGCTTGCCGATCCGGGTGGCGACGACGATCGACACCGGCACGGTCACCAGGGCGACCAGGGCCAGCAGCCAGGAGATCCAGAACATCATCGCCAGCACGCCGACGATCGTCAGCAGGGAGGCCATGATCTGGCTGAGGGTCTGCTGGAGGGTCTGCGCGATGTTGTCGATGTCGTTGGTGGCCCGGGAGAGGACCTCGCCGCGCTGCTGCCTGTCGAAGTAGCTCAGCGGCAGCCGGCCGAGCTTCTCCTCGACCTCCTCGCGCAGCCGGAACACGGCCTTCTGGACGACGTTCGTGGCGATGCGGGCCTGGACGAGCTGGAAGAGGGACGAGCCCACGTAGATCAGCGTCGCCCACAGCAGCACATTGCCGACGGCGCCGTAGTCGATGCCGTGGCCCGGGACGAAGTCGACGCCGGAGAGGACGTCGGCGATCTTGCCGTTGCCCTGCTGCCGCATCCGGTCCAGGACCTGGGCCTTGGTGGCACCGGCCGGCATCTGGGAGCCGACGACACCGGCGAAGATCAGGTCGGTGGCGTGGCCGAGGACCTTGGGGCCGATGACGGCCAGCCCCACGCTGGCCACGCCGAGCGCCAGGGCGAGGGAGACGACGGCCCGCTCGGGGCGCAGCCGGGCGAGGAGCCGGCGGCCGGAGCCGGCGAAATCCATGGACTTCTCGGTGGGCTGGCCGCCCATGAAACGGGCAATGCCCACGGCGGGCGCGGGTCCTCTGCGCTGCGGGGCGCCCGGTTTACCGCCCGGGCCGCCCGGCTTTCCGTCCGGGCCGCCCGGGCCGCCCGGTTTTCCGTCCGGGCCGCCGGCGGCGGGCTCGGCGGGCTTCGCGGCGGGCTTCTCGAGGGACGTCACGCCGCCTCCTCCTCGGTGAGCTGGGAGAGCACGATCTCCCGGTAGGTCTCGTTCGTCCCCATCAGTTCGGTGTGGGTGCCCGTGCCGACGACCCGGCCCTCGTCGAGGACCACGATGCGGTCGGCGTCGCGGATGGTCGACACCCGCTGCGCGACGATCACCACCGTCGCGTCCCCGGTCTCCCGCGACAGCGCGGCCCTCAGCCGGGCGTCCGTCGCGTAGTCGAGGGCGGAGAAGGAGTCGTCGAAGAGGTAGATCTCCGGCTTGCGGACCAGGGCCCGGGCGATCGCCAGGCGCTGCCGCTGGCCACCGGAGACATTGGTGCCGCCCTGGGAGATCGGCGCCTCCAGCATCCCGTCCATGGACTCGACGAACGCCCGGGCCTGCGCGGTCTCCAGCGCCTGCCACAGCTCGTCGTCGGTCGCGTCGGGGCGTCCGTAGCGCAGGTTGGAGGCGACGGTGCCGGAGAAGAGGTACGGCTTCTGCGGGACGAGCCCCACGGCGGCGGCCATCGCGGCCGGGTCCAGCTCCCGCACGTCCACGCCGTCGACGAGGACGGCGCCCCCGGTGGCGTCGAACAGCCGCGGGATCAGGCCCAGCAGGGTCGACTTGCCGCTGCCCGTGGAGCCGATGACGGCCGTGACCTCGCCGGGCCGGGCCACCAGGGAGACGTCGCGGAGCACCGGCTCCTCGGCGCCCGGGTAGCCGAACTCCACCGTGCGCAGCTCCAGGTGACCGCGCCCCCGCAGCTCGGTCACCGGGACGGCGGGCGGCGCCACGCTCGACTCCGTGGTCAGGACCTCCTGGATGCGCTCGGCGCAGACCTCGGCGCGCGGCACCATCATGAACATAAAGGTGGCCATCATGATCGACATCAGGATCTGCATCAGATAGCTGATGAACGCCGTGAGCGCGCCGATCTCCATGCCGCCGTCGCCGATCCGGTGCCCGCCGAACCACACGACGGCGATCGAGGACAGGTTCACCACCAGCATCACGGACGGGAACATCAGCGACATCAGCCGTCCCGCGCGCAGCGAGACGTCCATCAGCTCGGTGTTGGCGCTCCTGAATCGTTTCCGCTCGTGATCGTCGCGGACGAACGCGCGGATGACCCGGATGCCCGTGATCTGCTCGCGCAGCACCCGGTTGACCGTGTCGATGCGGGACTGCACCCCGCGGAACACCGGCCGCATCCGCCAGATGATCACGCTCACGATGGCCGCCAGGACCGGGACGATCACCAGCAACAGCGAGGAGAGCGGCACGTCCTGCTGGACGGCCAGGACGATGCCGCCCGCGCACATGATCGGCGCCGACACCATCAGCGTGAACGCCATCAGGGTCAGCATCTGGACCTGCTGGACGTCATTGGTGGTGCGGGTGATCAGCGAGGGCGCCCCGAACTGCCCCATCTCACGCGCGGAGAAGGACTGGACCCGGTCGAAGACCGCGGCGCGCAGGTCCCGGCCGACCGCCATGGCCGTCCGGGCGCCGTAGTACACGGCGCCGACGGCGCAGACGATCTGCGCGAGGGTCACGGCGAGCATCAGCCCGCCGGTGCTCAGGATGTATCCGGTATCGCCCTTCACGACACCCTTGTCGATGATGTCCGCGTTGAGATTGGGGAGGTAGAGAGTGGCGAGGGTCTGAACGAGCTGCAAGAGCACGATCAGAGCGATCGCTCCGGTATAGGGCCGCAAAGACGACCGTAGAAGTCGCACCAACACACAAGAAGCCTATGCGAGCACCTCTCGACGGGGCCTCTCCTTTACCGGGCGGGGACATGGCGGCCCCGGCACCCGTCATCATGGAGGCGGCAAGAAACCGAAAGGGGTCGCCGTGGCGACGACACACACGGCTCGTCCGGCACCGCTGCCGGCACAGCCGGGACCGACCGAGCCGGAGCCTCCGGCCGGCACGATCCGGTACTGGGCCGCGGCCAAGGCCGCCGCGGGCACGGCCGAGGAGCCGTACGCCGCGCGCACGCTCGCGGACGCGCTGGTCACGGCCCGGCGGGCGCACGAGGCGGCGCCGGAGTTCGCGCGGGTGCTCGCGCGCTGCTCGTTCCTCGTGAACGGTGACCCCGTCGGCACGCGCGACCACTCGACGGTCCGACTCACCGAGGGCGGCACGGTCGAGGTGCTCCCGCCCTTCGCAGGAGGGTGACCCCGGCAGCATGAGCGAACAGCACCACCGCAATCCCTATGACCCGTACGACCAGCACGGGCAGTACCCGCAGTACGAGCCGCCGCCGCAGGGCTACGGGTCGTACGACTACGACTACGACGGGCAGCAGCAGGCGCCGCACCAGGCGCAGCCACAGCACCAGGCACCGCAGCACCACCAGCCGGCCGCGTGGCCGCAGCCCCAGCAGGACTACCAGCAGCACGACGAGCCGCACACCCAGACCTGGCAGACCCAGAGCTGGGACACCCACAGCTGGCAGCGGCAGGATCCCGCGCCCGCGTACGACGCGTCGTGGGACCGCGAGCCGTCCGGCCACGAGTCCACCGGCGCCGGGAGCGGAGCCCTGCCGGTGCCCCGCCCGGAGGGCGCGGTCGTGGCCGCGCCGGTCGCCGGCGAGGTGGCCGAGCGGCCGGTGGCCGCGGTGGCCCCGATGACCGCCGCAGAGAAGGCGAAGGCGGAGGGCCGCCCGCAGATCGTGTCGCCCGGCCTCCAGCCGGCGCTGATCACCGCCGTCCTCGCCGGGCTGCTGGCCGCCGCGGCGCCGCTGGCGCGGCCCGCGCTGGCCGTGCCCGTGGTGCTGCTCCAGGCGGTGACGGCGGCGGGCTGGTTCCGGCTGAACGGCATGTGGCCCGCCCGGCAGGGCATCGCGCTGGCCTTCCTCGGCGGCGTGGCCGCCGACGTCGGGCTGCTGGCGACCGACACGGCCAAGGCGCCGACGGTCCTCCTCGGCACCCTCGGCGTATGGATCCTGCTGGTCGTCGTCCTCCAGCTGCGCAGCCACGCCGGGTCGGACGAGCGGCTCTACGGGCTGACGGCGGCCACCGCCTCCTCCGCCCTGGCCGTCATGGCGGGCGGCCACCTGGCGGCCGACCCGGACGCCGTGGTGATCGGCGCGCTCGGCGTGGCCGCGGCCGTACTGGCCCGCGCCCTGCCGCTGCCGTCGGTCGCCGCGCCCGTCGTCGCGCTGATCGCCGCGACGGGCGCGGGCATCGCGGGCGGCCAGCTGACCGGCTTCGGCCCCACGGCCGCGCTGCTCGGCCTGGCGGCCGGCGTCTGCGCCCTCGCCGGCCTGCGCGTCGCCAGCTACGACTACCCGTCGCGGTTCGTCCACATGACGGCGGGCGTGGCCCTGCCGCTCGCGCTGGCGGCACCGGTCGTCTACGTGCTCGGCCGAGCACTGGGGTAGTTCCCGGGGGCTCCGCCCCCGGACCCCCGGTCCTCAAACGCCGGACGGGCTGAACTCAGCCCGTCCGGCGTTTGAGGACACCGCGCGTCAGCGCGGAACGGGGGCGCGAGGGGGCGGAGCCCCGCTCGGAAACGGTGAAAGGGCGGGACCGGGGCAAGGAGCCCCAAACGGTTACAGACCGGTGACGCACGCGGGTCGACACCCACCCGCCCACCCGGGCTAGGCTCACGGGAAAGCCTGACCGAGAGTGGGGGACGAACGAACCGATGCGCGCGATACGCAGGCTCCTGATCGTCGCCATAATCCTGGCGGCCCTGTTCGTCGGTGCCGACCGTGCGGCCGTCTACTTCGCCGAGAACCAGGTCGCCGACAAGATCCGCAGCAGCCAGAACCTCTCCGGCACCCCGGACGTCTCCATCAAGGGCTTCCCCTTCCTCACCCAGGTCGCGAGCTCCCGGCTCGACGAGGTCGAGATCAAGCTCGACGGCGGCGTCACCGCCGGCGCGGGCGACCGCTCCATCAAGGTGAGCGGCTTCGACGCCACCCTCCACGACGTCCGCGTCGACAGCAGCTACACCTCCGCCACCGCCGGCCGCGCGAGCGGCACCGCGCACCTCACCTACGAGGAGCTGACCAAGGCCACCGGCGACCCCGACGTCGGCGTCGGCTACGGCGGCAAGGACGCCACCGGCGGCAACCAGGTGAAGGTCTCCGGCAAGGTCACCGTCATGGGCCAGACGTCGCAGCAGAGCGTGATCTCCACCGTGACGGTCGTGAACGGCGACACCGTCCGGGTCCGGGCCAACGAGGTCCCCTCGCAGGGCATCCCCGGCCTGGAGCGGAAGATCCGCGAGAAGACGGACTTCGACCGGAAGATCACGGGCCTGCCCCGGGGCATCAAGCTCGACACGGTCGTCGCGACGCCCAACGGCGTCGACATCACCCTCACCGGCACCGACGTCAACCTGGCGGGCTGAACCCCCCGCGTCCACGCTGCGAGACGCCTCCGTCCGCACGTCAGTCCATACGGGCTGGCGAAAGGGCCGGACGGGGGCCGGAGAGCCCACCGGGAAGCCCGACAGCCCACCATGTGAGATTTTTCGTCTCATTATCCGGCACCCCGGTGACAGGGCTCCCGCCCCTCCCTACGATCCCCCTTATGAAGCGACAGGCGGATCTCACCAAGCGGCGGGCAGTGGACCTGTGCCGCGTGGCCGCCATGCTGTGTCGCCGTGTCTGACGGGGCCCGCTTACCGGACCCCTTTCCGGCCCCTCGGCCGCCTCCCCGCACCATCGCTCCACCCGCCGCGCGGTGCCGCACGCGTACGCACCGCGTCCCGCACCGCCCGCCGGCACACCGCAACTGCCCCGGAGGAGATCAGCATGAGCCGCAGTGACGTCCTGGTGGACGCCGACTGGGTCCAGGCCCGCATCGACGAAGGCCACCCCAAGACCGTCATCGTCGAGGTGGACGAGGACACGTCCGCGTACGACAAGAACCACATCAAGACCGCCATCCGGATCGACTGGAAGACCGACCTTCAGGACCCGGTCCGCCGCGACTTCGTCGACCAGGCCGGATTCGAGAAGCTGCTGTCCGAGAAGGGCATCGCCAACGACGACACCGTCGTCCTCTACGGCGGCAACAACAACTGGTTCGCGGCCTACGCCTACTGGTACTTCAAGCTCTACGGCCACCAGGACGTGAAGCTCCTCGACGGCGGCCGCAAGAAGTGGGAGCTCGACTCCCGCGACCTGGTCGCCGAGGTGCCCAAGCGCCCCCACACCGCCTACCGGGCCCAGCCGCAGGACCTGTCCATCCGCGCCTTCCGCGACGACGTCGTGGCCGCGATCGGCGAGCTCAACCTCGTCGACGTCCGCTCCCCCGACGAGTTCAGCGGCAAGCTGCTCGCCCCGGCGCACCTCCCGCAGGAGCAGTCGCAGCGCCCGGGCCACGTCCCGACCGCGCGCAACATCCCGTGGTCGAAGTCGGCCAACGACGACGGCACGTTCAAGTCCGACGACGAGCTCACGGAGCTCTACCGGGGCGCGGGCGTGGACCTCGGCAAGGACACCATCGCCTACTGCCGCATCGGCGAGCGCTCGGCGCACACCTGGTTCGTCCTCCACGAGCTGCTGGGTCAGGCCAACGTCCGCAACTACGACGGCTCCTGGACCGAGTACGGCTCCCTGGTCGGCGTGCCGATCGCGCTCGGCGCCGACAACTGAGCCTCCCGCGCCGGGTACCGGCGGGTACCCGCGCCAACGGAAAGGAACGCACATGTGTGGAGCGAAGGCAGGCGGCCCCGACGCCTCGACCGCCAAGGCCGGTGAGACCACCATCCAGGGCTCGGTGACCCGCGACGGCCAGCCCGTCGTCGGCTACGTCCGGCTGCTGGACTCGACCGGCGAGTTCACGGCGGAGGTGCCCACGTCCGCGACCGGGCAGTTCCGCTTCTACGCGGCCGAGGGCACGTGGACGGTCCGCGCGCTCGTCCCGGGCGCCACGGCCGACCGCAAGGTCGTGCTCACGGAGAAGGGCGCCCTGGTGGAGGTCGCCATCGCCGTCTGAGCGAGCCGTCGGTCCGTAGGACCCGCCAGGACTCGAAGGGCCGCACCCCGGGGTTGGACGCCTTGTGGGGGTGCGGCCCTTCGCGCGCGCCCGCCCGTGGTCGTACCGTGAAGGTGTGCTCGCGAGGCGTAAGCACCTCTACTTCGCCATGATGGGGACCTGCGTCTTCCTCTTCGTCATGGCGTGGGCCGTCGTGCGCCTGTGGTCGGTGCCGGCCGCCGTGGGGCTGTGCCTGTTCGCCATGGTCATCCCGCCCGTCGCGGCCGTCGTCGCGAACCGCCGGGGGCCCGACGACCGCTGGTGGGACGATCCGTCGGGCGACCCGAAGTCGGACGAGTGGTGGGACGAACTGGACGGCAAGCGCCGCCAGGGCCCGCGCGACCCGTGGGGACGGGACTGAGGATCCAGGGACTAGTAGACGAGCGCCTGCGTGCCGTCCGCCATCGCCTCGCTGACGAACACCTGCGCGCCCGCGATCCGGGCGCCCTCGATCAGGTCCTTCTCCTCGATGTCGCGGCGCGCCGCGCACTGCGTGCACAGCGTGATCATGCCGCCCCCGGCGAGGATCCCGTCGATGAGGTCCGGCAGCGGCGCCGCGTGCGGCAGCTCGAACTCCGCGGCGCGCCCGGGCAGCGCGAACCACGACGACTCCCCCGTCAGCCACAGCGACACCTCGACGCCGCTGGCCACGGCCACGGCCGCCACCGTGAACGCCTGCGAGCACCGCTCGGGCGCGTCCGCGCCCGCCGTCACCTTGATCACGAGCTTCTTCGCGTTCGCCATGCCCGTCACTCTAGGACGACGGGACGGCCAACCTCACAGCGCCGTCCCCGAGGCGGCCGACTAGACTCCTGTCCGGTCCGTACCGACATAGATCTCCACTCCGACCGAGGAGCGCGCTCGTGCTTGAAGGCTTCTTCACCACCCTGCTGGTACTGGTCGCCGTCGGCGTCATGGCCTTCGCGGGCCTGACCTGGAAGAAGCTGTACCAGGGCCAGCGCTGACCCAGTTGCCCGCATCGCCTACAGATCGCCTGAGCTCATGATCGAGATTCCGTCCGACCTTCACCCCGACCTCGTCCCCCTGGCGTTCCTCCTCGGCACGTGGGAGGGCGCGGGCGTCCACGACTTCCCCGGCGCCGAGAAGTGCAACTTCGGCCAGGAGGTCGTCTTCAGCCACGACGGCCGGGACTTCCTCGAGTACGTCTCGCGCTCCTGGGTGCTGGACGAGGCCGGCAAGCCGGCCAAGCCGCTGGAGACCGAGACCGGCTACTGGCGCATCGACAAGGACCGCAAGGTCGAGATCGTCATGATCCGCGACTCCGGTGTCGTCGAGGTCTGGTACGGCGAGCTCGCCGACCAGAAGCCGCAGATCGACATCGCCACCGACGCCGTCGCGCGGACCGCCGCCTCCGGCCCGTACTCGGGCGGCAAGCGCCTGTACGGCTACGTCAAGGGCGACCTGATGTGGGTCGGCGAGAAGGCCACCCCCGAGGTGCCGCTGCGCCCGTACATGTCGGCGCAGCTGAAGAAGGTCCCGGACGACCTGCAGGAGTGGGCGCGCAACCTGCCCGAGGACCTGCCGGACGGCGTCTCCTTCTTCAACCCCGACGGCACGCCGTACAAGCCCGAGGAAAAGTAAGCCCGAGGAAAAGTAACCTCTTTCGCGCCCCGCGGGGGAAGTCCGGTCGAAGTCCGGCGCTGACCCGCAACGGTAGGTGCGAGGCCCCCGAAGGGGCCTCGCACGAGCCCGATCACCCGCGGCGGCGTGGATCCCAGCACACTCGCCGTGGACTGCGAGGGGACACCCGTACGCGCGGAAGCACGCATGCGTTCCGCGCGCGGAGCCACGGCCCGAGGCGAAGGCGGACCCGCCCGTGGCGACAGATCTCCGTACCGGTGTGCGGGCGGCCCGCGGGCCGCTCCCCCTGCCACCACTTTTGGCCGCCCTCACCGCCGCCCTCCTCGTCTCGCTGTTGTGCTGCGTGGCGCTCGGCGCGTCCGGCGTCGGCTGGGGCGACACGGCGCGCCACCTGTGGGCGGGGCTGAGCGGCGGGACCATCGCGCCGGACGAGGTCCCCGCGTACACCATCGTCTGGGAGCTGCGCTTCCCGCGCGCCCTGCTGGCCGCCGTCGTCGGCGCGGGGCTGTCCGCCATCGGGGTGGGCGTGCAGGCGATGGTGCGCAACGCCCTCGCCGACCCGTTCGTCCTCGGCATCTCCTCCGGCGCCGCCGTCGGCGCCAACGCCGTGCTGCTCTTCGGCGCGCTGGGCTCGCTCGGCGTGTGGGCGCTGTCGGGTGCCGCGTTCACCTCCGCGCTGGCCGCGATGGCGCTCGTCTACGCGGCGGCGCGCACCCGGCACGGGCTCACCCCGCTGCGGCTGGTGCTGACCGGCAGCGCGATGTACTACGGCTTCTCCGCGATCACCACGCTCATGGTGTTCAGCGCCGACCGGGGCGAGGCGGCGCGCTCGGCGATGATGTGGCTGCTGGGCAGCCTGGGCGGGGCCACCTGGTCGTCCGTGCCCATCGCGGCGGCCGTGGTGCTGGCCGGGACCGGGTACCTGCTGTGGTCGGCGCCGCGGCTGAACGCACTGGCCATGGGCGACGAGACCGCCGCCGCGCTGGGCGTGGACGCCGAGCGGCTGCGGCGGGTGCTGTTCGTGGTGACGGCCGCGGTCACCGGGGCCCTCGTGGCCGTCAGCGGAGCGATCGGCTTCGTGGGACTGATGGTCCCGCACGTCACCCGCATGCTCGTCGGCGCCGACCACCGCCGGGTGCTGGCCGTGGCGCCGCTCATGGGCGCGGTGCTGCTGCTGTGGGTGGACGTCGTCTCCCGGCTGCTGCTGGCGCCGGTGGAGCTGCCCGTCGGGGTGATCACCGCGCTGATCGGGGTGCCCTGCTTCGTGGTGCTGATGCGACGGCGCGGCTATGTCTTCGGGGGTTCGTGATGCGGGTCGACATCGAGGGGCTCGCGGTCGACATCGCGGGCGCGCGGCTGGTGGAGGACATCGCGCTACGCGCGGACAGCGGGCAGTTCGTGGGGCTGGTCGGGCCGAACGGCAGCGGCAAGTCCACGCTGCTGCGCTGCGTCTACCGGGCGCTGCGGCCGGCCGCCGGCCGGGTGCTGCTGGACGGCGACGACCTCCACGCGCTCACCGCCCGCGAGGGGGCGCGGCGGCTGGCGGCGCTGCCGCAGGAGTCGGGCGGCGAGTTCGACTTCACGGCCGCCGAGGTCGTGGCCATGGGCCGGCTGCCGCACCAGGGACCGGGCGGCCGGGCCACGGCGGCGGACGCCGAGGTGTGCGCGGCGGCGCTGGCCCGCGCGGGCGCCGCGCACCTGGCCGGGCGGGGCTTCCTGACGCTGTCCGGGGGCGAGAAGCAGCGGGTGCTGATCGCGCGGGCGCTGGCCCAGGAACCGAAGGTGCTCGTCCTGGACGAGCCGACGAACCACCTGGACATCGCCCAGCAGCTGGAGGTCCTGTCGCTGGTGCGCGAGTCGGGGGTGACGGTCCTGGCAGCGCTGCACGACCTCAATCTCGCCGCCGGGTACTGCGACGCGCTGTATGTCGTCGCGGGCGGGCGGATCGTCGCGTCCGGGCCGCCGCACTCCGTGCTGACCGCCGAACTGCTGGCCGAGGTCTTCGGCGTACGGGCGCACCGCGTGCCGCACCCGGTCTCCGGCGCCCCGCAGCTGCTCTTCGACCGCCTCCCGCTCGCGTAAGGACATCATGCGTACTGCCCGCGTCACCCTCGCCGTCCTCCTCACCGCCCTCACCCTCACGAGCTGTGGCGCCAAGGTTTCGGACGCTCCCGACGACAAACGGCCGAAGGCCGCGTCCGGCGGATCAGGCGGCCACTACCCGGTGACGATCACCAACTGCGGGGTGAAGACGACGTACGACAAGGCGCCGCAACGCGTGGTGACCAACGACGTCGGGATAGCCGAGATCATGTTCGCGCTGGGCCTGGAGGACCACATGGCGGGCTATGTGGCACCCGACTACCGCACCAGCAGGGACGACAAGGGTGCGGCGCCCTGGAAGAGCGGCTACGACAAGGTGAAGTGGCTGTCGAAGAAGGAGATCAACAAGGAGCTCGTCCTCGACGCCAAGGCGGACCTGGTCTTCGCGGGCTGGAACTACGGCTTCGGCGAGGGCAATGGCTTCACCCCGGAGGCGCTGAAGAAGCTCGGCGTGGGCTCGTACGTCCTCACCGAGTCCTGCCACAACGGCGGCACGGGCACATCGCGCGGGGTGATGCCGCCGCTGGAGGCGCTCTACACCGACCTGGAGACGCTGGGGAGGATCTTCGACGTGGAGGACCGGGCGCGGAAGCTCGTCGACGGCTTCAAGAAGCAGGTGGCCGACGCACAGGCGGCCGTGCCGAAGGACGGCCGGGCGCCGCGGGTGTTCCTCTACGACGACGGCAAGGACAAGCCGCTGACCGCCGGGGCCTTCGCCGGGCCGCACGACATCATCACCAAGGCGGGCGGCGACCACGTGATGAAGGACCTCGACGACTCCTGGGTGACGGTCGGCTGGGAGACGGTCGTCGAGCGGGACCCCGAGGTCATCGTGATCAACAACTATGGGAACGTCAGCGCGGCGGAGAAGAAGAAGTTCCTGATGTCCTACCCGCCGCTCGCGGGCGTCTCGGCCGTCAGGAACGACCGGGTCTTCGTCCTCGACTACGTCGATCTCGTCGAGAGCCCCCGCAACCCGTCGGCCGTCGCCGCGCTCGCCGGATACCTGAAAGAGGTACGGGGTGCCTGACGCTGCCTAGACTGGTGGCGTGGTGGACACCGACTGGCAGAGCGACCTCCGTAAGCGCGGCTACCGGCTGACCCCGCAGCGCCAGCTCGTCCTGGAGGCCGTGGACCGGCTCGAGCACGCGACGCCGGACGACATCCTCACCGAGGTCCGCAGGACCGCGGGCGGGGTGAACATCTCGACGGTGTACCGGACGCTGGAGCTGCTGGAGGAGCTGGGGCTGGTCAGCCATGCCCATCTCGGGCACGGGGCGCCGACCTACCACCTCGCCGACCGGCACGACCACATACACCTCGTCTGCCGGGACTGCACGGACGTCATCGAGGCCGATCTGTCGGTCGCCGCGGACTTCACGGCCAAACTCCGCGACACCTTCGGCTTCGAGACGGACATGAAGCACTTCGCGATCTTCGGCCGGTGCGCCGACTGCTCCTCGAAGGCGCCGGACCCCGAGCCGTAGGCTTGGTCCCATGCTGCGTCAATCGAAGAGCCCGCTGCTGTCGCTGCCCGGCGCCGTCCCCGCCGAGGGGCCCGACGAAGGCGTCGCCGCGCACTACGGCGACCTGTTCCGCGAACAGCGCGCGCTCGCCGGCGGTACCGGTTTCGTGGACCTCTCGCACCGGGAGGTCGTCACCGTCACCGGCCCCGACCGGCTGAGCTGGCTGCACCTGCTCGTCACCCAGCACGTGACCGACCTCCCGGCGGGGCAGGCCACGGAGGCCCTGATCCTCTCCCCGCACGGCCACATCGAGCACGCGCTGTACCTGGTCGACGACGGGGAGACGACCTGGATCCACGCCGAGCCCGGTACGCGGGAGGCGCTCCTCGCCTACCTGGAGAGCATGAAGTTCTTCTACAAGGTCGAGGTGGCCGACCGCACGGACGACTTCGCGGTGGTCCACCTGCCGGCCGGCTCGATCGCGGAGACGCCCGAGGGCGTCGTGGCCCGCGAGACGCCCCACGGCCGGGACCTGTTCCTGCCGCGCGCCTCGCTGACGGACTTCGCCGCCGCGCACGGCCCGGCGGCGGGCGTCCTCGCCTACGAGGCCCTGCGCGTCGAGGCCCACCGCCCGCGGCTCGGTCTGGAGACCGACCACCGGACGATCCCCCACGAGCTGGGCCTCATCGGCGTGGCCGTCCACCTCCAGAAGGGCTGCTACCGGGGCCAGGAGACGGTCGCCCGCGTCCACAACCTGGGGAAGCCGCCGCGTCGCCTCGTCTTCCTCCACCTCGACGGCAGCGAGGTGCACCTGCCGCCCCACGGCGCCCCCGTCCGCCTCGCCGCCGACGGCCCCGACGGCCGCCAGCTCGGCTTCGTCACGACCTCGGCCCGCCACTACGAGCAGGGCCCGATCGCCCTGGCCCTGGTGAAGCGGAACGTTCCGCTGGACGCGGCCTTGATCGTCGGCGAGGGCGCGGGGACGGCGGCGGCGCAGGAGGTCGTGGTCGAGCCCTGACGCCGTGCGGCTGGGCTTGGCGGGGTGGGTACGCCGCGGGGCCGGGCCCGGTGGGCAAGGGGCCTAGGCCCTGTCCGGCGGATCATGCAGCGCCCCGTAGGGGCGCGTGACGGAGATCCGCCGGACACGGCCTGAGCACCGGGACTACCCCCTCGCGGGAGCGAGACGCGCCACCACCCCACCCCCCGCCGCCAACACACCAAGCACCACCGCGAAGGTCGTCGCCCCGGCCGTCAGGCCGATGCCGTCGCTCAGGTAGCCCGCCGCGACGGGCAGGGCGCCGGCCGGGACGTAACCGCCGACGTTCAGCGCGGCGTTGGCCTCGGCGAGGCGGGCGCCGGGGACGGTGGAGTTCAGGAGGGAGAGCCCGCCGAGCTGGCCCATGCCCTGCCCCGCGCCCGCGAGGATCGCCGCGACCGCCAGGAGGACGACCGACGAGGTCCACACGGCGGCCATGAGAGCCACCATCCCCGCCACGACACTCACCGCACCACCCACCAGAATCACCCGCACCCGCAGCCCCTTCACCGCGAACTGCACCCCCGTGGCGGCGAGGAACATCACGAACGCCATCGCCCCCGCGACCACCCGGCTGGTGGTGCCCAGCAGCCCGGACAGCAGCGACGGCCCGAGCGAGAGCACGAAGGACGTCGACGTGATGCCGGGCGCGAACACCGCGATCCCGAGGAGCAGCTGACGCCCGCTGCCCCGCGGCACCTTGGGCAGCCGGATCCAGGCGCCCGCACCCGCACCCCCACCCGCCGCCGACGGCCGGGACAGCGGCATGCGCAGCACCGTCACGAACGCCAGGGCGAGCAGCCCGATCTCGGCCAGGAAGACGGTCACGGTCGGGCCGGGCAGCGTCTCGGAGAGCACGCCGGCCAGCAGCGGCCCCAGGCCCGCGCCGAGCACCATCGCGCAGGACGCCAGCAGCGCGCCGAGGCGCTTGCGGTCGGGGCCGGCCACGTCCGTCACCGCCGCCATGCCCGCGGAGACCACCGCCCCGACCGCGACCCCCGTGAACAGCCGGGCCGCCATCAGCGCCACCACCGACGTGGCCGTGGCGAAGATCCCGCAGGCCAGCACCGCCAGCCCCAGCGCCGGGAGCAGCACCGGCTTGCGGCCGACCCGGTCGGAGACCACGCCCGACACCAGCAACGAGCCGATGAGACCCACGATGTAGCAGGCGAAGACGACGGTCATCGTGCCCTTGGAGAAGCCGATGTCGCGTTGCCACAGCGCGTACAGCGGTGTCGCCGCGTTGGAGAGGACGAAAACCGCTGTGACAGGCCAGGCCGCCAGCCAGATCCACCGGGTCGGCGCGGTCGACGGAAAAGCGGCGGCTTCAGGTGCCTCCGCCGGCGCGGGTCGAGTGATGGTCACAGGGGGCCCCCTTGGCACGCTCCAGTACGAGTCGAGTCGAACTTAGCATGCAGTACGATCGAACTCGTACAAGAAGCTCGCACAAGAAGCCCACACAGAGCACGGCGCTGCCAGGGAGCGGTCATGACAGTCCTGCCCACCCCCGACGACCTGCCCGAGCCCCTCCCGGAGCCCGCGGTCGACGACATCCGCCTGGAGACGGTCATGGGCGCGCTCAGCGACCCCCTGCGGATGGGGATCGTCCGCAAACTCCTCCTGGAGTCCGAGCAGTTCGACCACCCGTGCGGCTGGTTCGGCCTGGACCGCCCCAAGTCCTCGCTCACCCACCACTTCAAGGCCCTGCGCGAGGCGGGCGTCACCCGTCAGCGGCAGTACGGGCTCGAGCGCCGCAGCCACGTCCGCGTGGACGACCTCAACACCCGCTTCCCCGGCCTCCTCGACCTGGTCGCCGCCTGGACGCCCGCGCCCTGAGCACCGCCCGCACCCTGAGCAGCACCCGCGACGAAAGCCGGGGCATCGGCCCCCGTCCCCACCCCCGCCCCCAGCACCGCCAGCCCCAGCCGCGTGCCCCGGGCGAAGGACACCGTGAAGGACTCCTCCCCCAGCGCCGCCCGGGCGCCCGCCGTGACGCGGTCGACGTCGCCGCGTTCGGCGGGCGGCAGGGGCGCACCCGCCGAGGCGCGGGCGCCCGCGGCGGCGCCCAGGAGGAGCGCGGCCAGCCCGGGGTCGCCGCCGAGCGCGGCGGCGCCGGAGAGGCCCTCCAGGGGCAGGGCCATCGCGCGCGGGTCGCCGATCAGCCGGGCTATCTCGAGCGCCTCGCGGTGCAGCAGCCACGCCGCCACCGCGTCGCCGCGCAGCTCGGCGACGAAGCCCAGTTCGTCGAGGACCAGCGGATTGCCCGGCTCCGCCGACACCGCGTCGTACCAGTCGCGGATCTTCAGAAGAATCGTTTCCGCAGTGGCGAGGTCCCCGTCCCGCCGGGCCGAGAGCGCCTGGCCCAGCTCGGCGTGGATCTCGCCGAACTTGAAGCCCTGGGCCACGGCCGTCCGCCGGGCCCGTTCGTGGAGCTCCCGGGCCGCGCCCCGGTCGCCGGTCAGCAGGGCGATCCGGCCGAGGTGGGAGAGGAGGAAGGAGACCTCGGTGGCCAGGTCCAGGTCCTCGGCGATGATCAGGGCGTCGTTCAGCAGCCGTTCGGCCCGCGCGTAGTCCCCGCCGATCTCGGCCAGGGTCGCGAGCGGGGCCACGCTCTGGAGCTGGCCCCACCGGTCGCCCAGCTCCCGGAAGAGGGCCGCGCTGGCCTCGCCGTCGCGCCGGACGGCGGCCAGTTCGCCGCGGATCATCGCGTGGGTGGCGCGCAGGGCGAGGGCGGCGGCGACGCCCCAGCGGTCGCCGTGCTCCCGGAAGCCCGCGAGCGCCAGCTCCGTCTGCTTCTCGCTGGCGGCCAGGTCACCGGTGTTGAACAGGGCGTACGCCAGGAACCAGCGGGCCCTCGACCGGACGCCCGGCCCGTCCAGCCCCTCGTACGACGGCGGTTCGGCCCGGTGGCCCGAGAGCAGCGCGAAGCCGCTGTGCACGGCCCGGATCTCGCCCGACTCGCCGGTCGACAGGGCCGCCTCCGCCCAGCGGCGCGCCTCGCCCAGCCGGCCGCGCAGCAGCCAGTACCAGGCCAGGGAGCCCACCAGCCGGCGGGCGTCGTCCGCCGCGCCTTCGCGGACGGCCGTGTCGAGGGCGGCGCGCATGTTGCCGCTCTCGGCGTCCAGCCGGTGCAGCCACTCGCGCTGTTCGGCGCCGTGGAGGTACGGGCGGGCGCGCTCGGCGAGGTCGGCGTAGTAGCGCAGGTGCCGCCGGCGCACGCACGTCTCGTCCGCCACCTCGCGCAGCCGCTCGGTGGCGTAGGCGGCGACGGATTCCAGCAGCCGGTAACGGGGGCCCCGCTCGCAGTCGGTCACCAGGACCAGGGACCGGTCGACGAGCCGGGCCAGCAGGCCCAGTACGTCCTCGCGCGCGACGCCCTCGCCCGCGCAGACCGCCTCCGCCGCCGCCAGTGTGCAGCCGTCGGTGTGCGCGGCGAGCCGGCGCAGCACGGTCCGTTCGGGGACGGTCAGCAGCCCCCAGCTCCAGTCGATGACGGCCCGCAGCGTCTGCTGCCGGCGCGGCGCGCCGCGCCGGCGGCCCGTCAGGAGGCGGAAGCGGTCGTCCAGCCGGGAGGCGAGTTCGCGGACGCCCAGCGCCCGGACGCGGGTGGCGGCGAGTTCGAGGGCGAGCGGGAGCCCGTCCAGGCGGCGGCAGATGACGTCGACGGCGTCCCTGCTGCGGTCGTCCAGGACGAAGCCGGGCGCGGCGGCGGCCGCGCGGACGGTGAACAGCCGTACCGCGTCGGCCTGCGGCAGCGGTTCGACGGAGCGCACCGTCTCGGCGGGCAGGCCCAGCGGCTCCTGGCTGGTGGCCAGGACGCGCAGGCCGGGCGCGGCCCGCAGCAACCGGTCGGTGAGCTCGGCGGCGGCCTCGACGACCTGCTCGCAGTTGTCGAGGATCAGCAGGGCCCGCCGGTCGCGCAGCCGCTGGCCGAGGCGTTCGACGGCCGACAGCGGCGCGGGCGCGCCGTGCGGGGCCCCGTCGTCGCGTACGCCCATGGCTCCGGCGATCACCTCGGCCAGGGAGTCGGCGTCGCCGTGCTGCCCGGCCAGCTCCGCCAGCCACACCTCGTCGAAGCGGCCGCCTGCGAGCCGGCCCGCGGCCTCGACCGCGAGGACGGTCTTGCCGACGCCGCCCGGCCCGGTGAGCGTCACCAGCCGTCCGGTGCGCAGCAGGGCGGTCACCTCGGCCGTGGCGTCCTCGCGGCCGATGAGTTCGGTGAGGGGGGCGGGCAGGTTGGTGCGTACGGCCGCCGGGCCGGACGACAGGGCGGGGGCCCGGCCGGCGAGTTCCGGGGCCTGGGTGAGGATCGCCTGGTGGAGGGCGGTGAGTTCCGGTCCCGGGTCCAGGCCCAGCTCGCGGGCGAGCCGTTCGCGCAGCCCGGCGTAGGAGGCGAGGGCCTCGCTCTGCCGCCCGGCCCGGTACAGGGCGCGCATCTGGACCGCGCGCAGCCGTTCGCGCAGCGGGTGCCGGGCGACGAGCGCGGTGAGCTCGCCGGCGAGGCGGCCGTGTTCGTCCAGTTCGAGCCGGGCCTCGGCCTGTTCCTCCAGCGCGGTCAGCCGGAGTTCCTCCAGGCGCAGGGCGGCGGCGCGGACGTACGCGGCGTCGGCGAAGTCGGCGTAGGCCGGGCCGCGCCACAGGCCCAGCGCCTCGGTGAGCAGCGCGGCGCGCTCGCGGGGCCCGGTGACGGACCGGGCGCGGGCGACGAGGGCCTGGAAGCGGTCGGCGTCGGTGTCGCCGGCCTCCAGGCGGAGCCGGTAGCCGGGCGGGGTGTGGACGACGCGGTCGCGGCCGACGGTCCGGCGCAGCTGGGAGACCTTGGCCTGGAGGGCGTTGGCGGGGTTGCCGGGGGGTGTGCCGCCCCACAGGTCGTCGACGAGCCGGTCGGTGGGGACCGGCCGGCCTTCGTGCACCAGAAGGTCCGTCAGGAGCGCGCGGACCTTCGCCTCGCGCACCCTGACCGCATCCCCCGCGTCGTCCCACACCGTCAGTGGACCGAGCACCCCGAACCGCATGCCGTCGACCGTAGCTCAGCGGACCGCTCCCGGCCGGGCTGACATGACCGTGGACCGTCAGCTCTTCCGCAGCGGGGCGTCAGTGGGACGCGAAAGAGTACGGTCATGGCGATTTCCATCGAAACCACGGACATGTTCACCGACGAGCCCCGTCACGGCGGTAAGTCCGGTGGTGAGTACGGCGGTAAGAAGGCCGTCATCACCGGCGGAACCATGGGCATGGGGCTGGCCATCGCCAGGCGCCTCGTCGCGGGCGGGGCGGAGGTGTTATTGACCGGCCTGAGAGACGCGCACCTGCTGCGGGCCCAGGAGGAACTCGGGGACCGTGCCCATGTCGTCCGCTCCGACACCACCAGCCTCGACGACATCGCCGCGCTGGGCGCGACGGCCGAGGAGGTCCTCGGCCATGTCGACTACCTCTTCGTCAACGCCGGGGTCGCGGAGCTCGGCCCGGTCGCGGAGGTCACGGAGGAGTCCTACGACCGGCAGTTCGGGGTCAACGCCAAGGGGGCGTTCTTCACGGCGCAGCGGATGATCCCGCTGCTGCGCGAGGGCGGGGCGATCGTGTTCACCACGAGCGTCGCGGACTCCATGGGGGCGCCCGGCATGGGCGTCTACGCGGGCTCGAAGGCCGCCGTGTGGGCGTTCGCCCAGGTGCTGGCCGCCGAGCTGGTCGGGCAGGGCATCCGGGTCAACGCCGTGAGCCCCGGCTTCATCGACACCCCCACCATGGGCGTGGCCGCCCTGTCCGACGAGGAGCGGCTGCACTTCAGGGAGCTGGGCGACGCCAGCACGCCGATGCGGCGGCACGGTTCGGCCGACGAGGTGGCGCGGGCCGCGCTGTTCCTGGCCGCCGAGGCGACGTTCACCACCGGCGTGAAGCTGCCGGTGGACGGCGGGCTGGCGCAGAGCGTCGTGGCCATGCTCCCGGCCGGGTAGGGACGGCCGGGGCACAGGGGCTCACCCGCCGTACGGGCGGGTCGCGCGGGCCTCGCGCAGGGAGACGGCCCACCAGGAGAGCTGGTCCAGCATCACCTTCGCGGCACCGGCGGCCAACTGGCCCGCCTCCTCGTCCAGGTGGCGGCCCGAGGCGTCCAGCTTGCCCCAGGGGCTGTGGAAGCTGACGGTCTCGCGGATGGTGACGGCGTGCAGTTCGGCGAAGACCGGGCGCAGGTGCTCGACCGCGCGCAGGCCGCCGGAGAGACCGCCGTAGGAGACGAAGGCGACCGGCTTGGCCTGCCACTGGGTGTAGTGCCAGTCGATGAGGTTCTTCAGGGACGCCGGGTAGCTGTGGTTGTACTCGGGCGTGATGACGACGAAGGCGTCGGCCGCCGCCAGCCGGGGGGTCACGGCGGCGAGCACGGCGGCGTCCTCGGGGCCCGGGTCCCTGGACAGGCTGACGGGGAGCGGGTGTTCGGCGAGATCGATGACGTCGACGTCGATGTCGTCGCGCCGTGCGGTCTGGTCGGCGAGCCACTCGGCGACCGTGGGGCCGAAGCGGCCCTCACGGGTGGAGGCGACGACGACGGCGAGGCGGTAGGGGGTCTCGGACATGACGGGTCCTCTTCTCGGCGGTTCGGCTGATTGCTCGGTGCGGGCAGGGGCCCTCGGGCCGGTGGCGGGCGCCGGTGGCCTTCGGGCCTCTCGGGCCGCTGGGAAGAAGCCTCTTACCTCAAGCATGGTTGAGGTCAAGCGCGGATTTCCGGGCGCTCACGCCCGTGCGAACGGACGGCTCAGAAGACGTCCGGGCACCACGGCCGCCGGGCCGTGCGCAGCATCAGCTCGGCGCGCGCCACCGCGCCCGGCCGCTCCTCGGCGACCCGGCCCAGCGCGGCCAGCCGTACGACGGACTCGTCGCCCAGGTACAGGGTGCCCAGGTCGCGCGCGGCGAGGGCGAGATCGGCCGGGCGCCTCGTGGCCGCGCAGCGGGCGCCGTCCGGCCCGGCCTCCAGCAGGAAGCGCCCGCCCGCGTAGCCGTCCGGGTCGGCGACCTCGACGACCAGCGTGCCGGGGTGGGCGTACGTCCGGGCCTCCAGCAGGGCCGGCACGTCCAGCGGGCGCAGCCACAGGAGGTCGGCGTGCGTGGTGACCTTGGCGGCGCGCGGGTCGGGGAGCAGCAGGGGCAGCAGGTCGTCGGGGGCGCGGAAGCCGGAGCGGACGGTGGTGATCCAGTCGACCGACAGCAGGAAGTGCCACAGGGCCCGTTCGGCCTCGGTGCTCACCGCGATCAGGTCGAGGACGGAGGCGGTGCCGTGCGGGCGCTTGGCCTCCCAGGAGTCCTGGGCGGTGTAGGCGAGGAGGCCGTCGACGGCGCCGCCGGGGGCGCGGTAGAGGACGTAGAACGGCTCGGTCCACGGCTGGCCGGCCGGGCGGAGATCGCCCGTGGCCCGTCGCCACCAGCGCTCGTCGCGGTCGACGAAGCCGGGCCGCGCGGCGCGCAGCCGCTCGTGGAGGGCGGGGCCGAGCTCGCGCGCCGTGCCGGGGTCCACGAAGTCGACGCGCCCGCCGTCCGTGGGCCCCGCGTAGCGGCGGTCCAGGCCGGCGCGGGCCACGTCCACCTCCCACTCGGTAGTCCAGGAGGCGGGGCCGAAGCCGTACCGGCCGTAGATGAGCCACTCGGCGGCGATCAGCGTCGCCGCCGCGTCGCCGCGCTCCTTGGCGAGCCGCAGGTCGTTCGCCATCATCCGGCCGAGCAGCCCGCGCCGGCGGTGGGTGGGCGAGACGGACACGTTGGAGACGGCGTCGGCCGCCACGGACGCCCCGCCCGGCACGGTGAGCCGCTGCGCGAAGCTGCGGAAGGCCGCCACACAGCGCTCGCCATCGAAGGCCCCCTGTGTGCGGTCGAGATCCATGCCGGCACGGCGTATCTCGACCTCCTCCTTGGAGGCCACGGGGGGCCGGAGGAAACCGGTGTGCATGGCGCGCGTCCAGGCCGGGACGTCGTCGTCGCCGATCGTACGGATCTCGATGCCGGTGCTCGCGGTCATGCGAGCACGCTAGGGGCGGGCCGGGCGCGGCGCACGCGGTTTCCTACGACCGTCAACGATCCGGAACAGGACCTGCCCAGACGGAAGGACCCGCTCAGGCGGCAGGACCCTCAGCGGGCGGTACCGGCCTCCGCGTCCCGCGTCAGAAGGCCGCGCGGATCTCCCCGACCCGCCGCCCGCCGCCCAGCAGCGGCACCTCGGCGATCCGGGCGAGGACGGGCGACTCGACGCCCAGCAGCGCCAGGGCGCGGGCCAGCACGGGCCCCATGGCGCGCGCCGCGCCATCATCGATCTTGAAGGCCAGCGCCCGGCCGTCCGGCAGGGCCAGGGCCTGCACGGCCTCGGCGCCCATCTTCGACAGCGCGCCCGGCACCTCGCGCATGATCCAGGTGTCGGGGCGGCGGGTGCCCGCGACGTACTCGGGGTGGGCGCGCATCGCGTCGGCCACCGCGCGCTCCGGCGTGCCCGGCGCGGCCAGCACGAAGGAGCGGAACGCCCGGGCCAGACCGGCCAGCGAGAGCGCCATCAGGGGCGCGCCGCAGCCGTCGGTGCCGACGTGGTGCACGGGTTCGCCGGTCGCCGTCTCGACGACGTCGAGGACGAGCCGCTGGAGGGGGTGGGCGGGGTCGAGGTAGGTCTCGGTGGGCCAGCCGTTGGCCGCGCAGGCGGCGATCATGGCCGCGTGCTTGCCGGAGCAGTTCATGGTGACCTTGTGGCGGGCCAGGCCCGAGGCCAGGTACGCCTCCGCCTCGACCGGGTCCAGCGGCAGGTCGGGCGGGGTCTGGAGGTCCTCCTCGGAGAGGCCGAACTCACCGAGCATGGTCCGCGCCAGCTCCAGGTGGAACGTTTCGCCGGAGTGGCTCGCCGCCGCCAGCGCCAGCCGCTCCCCGGAGAGCTCCAGCCCGGCGCGGAGCACGGCGGCCGCCTGCATCGGCTTGTTGGCGGAGCGCGGGTAGACGGGGGCCGCGGGGTCGCCGAGCGCGAGCTCGACGCTGCCGTCGGCGGCCAGCAGCACCAGCGAGCCGCGGTGCACGCCCTCGACGAAGCCGGAGCGGACGACCTCGGCGAGGACCGGGGACAGCCGGGATATGCCGATCCGCGCGGCGGCGGAGTCAAGGGTCGAGGAGGTCATCGTCGGCCTTCCGGGGGGTGGGGGGTGGTGGTCACAGGCCCGCCCCGGTGGTCCGTGGATGTCACACGATCACGAGAGCAGGTCGTCCACTTGTGCTTCCCCTTCACGGTACCTGCGTGCGATCTCGGCGCTGCAATCGTCCGTGGTGCGCTGCAGCCCCTGACGGCGCAGGGACACCTGCCGCTCGTACGCCACCAGCCGGCCCATACCGGCCCGTAGCTCCCCGTCCGTCCGGGCGCCCAGGTCGGACAGCTCGACCTCCGACAGCATGTCCTCCGCCAGCCGCCGGTACTCCTCGCCGCGCGGGGTGCCCAGCGTCACGTGCCGGGCCGAGGAACGGTGGGTGGACGGGCCGTCCGCCAGGATCTCCGAGAGCCGCTCCACCAGCAGCCGCTCCACCAGCGGGGAACCCGGCGTCGCCCGGCGCGCCAGCTCCGCCCGAAGGATGTCGATGCGGCCCTGGAGGAGCCGCCGCACATAGCTGAGGTCCGCCTCGTCGCGCCGGGCGTCCCGGCGCATCGCGCGCAGCTCGTTCAGCCGCAGCTCGTTCAGCCGCCGCCCGGGGACGTCCGCCTGCCGCCCGGAGCGCTGGCTCGGCGGTCTGGCCTGCAAGCTGTCCACTGCCGTCAGGTCCTTCAAGTCCTTGAGCCGCTTGAGCTCTTCGAGGTCCGTGAGGTCCTTGGTGAGGCCCTCCGTGAGGTCCTTCGTCATGCGGTTCCGTCCCCTCGGGCGGCGGTGCGCGGCACGGATCGCCTTGCCGATGGCCGCGAAGAGCACCGCCTTGCACGCATCGTGCCACCCGGTGCGCCCGGTGCGCAGGGCCTCTCCGCCCGAACGGACCTGAATGGGCGCAGGGCATCATGGTCCGTATGCGTGCTGTGGTGCAGAGGGTGGACGGGGCGAGCGTCGCCGTGGACGGCCGGGTGGTCGGCGAGATCGTCGGCGAGGGCCTGTGCGTGCTGGTCGGGGTGACGCACGACGACACGCCGGAGCGCTGCGCGCAGCTGGCACGGAAGCTGTGGGGCCTGCGGATCCTGGCGGACGAGAAGTCCTGTTCGGACGTGGGGGCGCCGCTCCTGGTGATCTCGCAGTTCACCCTCTACGGTGACGCCCGCAAGGGGCGCCGCCCCACGTGGAACGCGGCGGCCCCGGGCCCGGTCGCGGAGCCCCTCGTCGACGAGGTCGTGGCGCGGCTGCGGGCGCTGGGGGCGCGGGTGGAGACGGGGGTGTTCGGCGCGGACATGAAGGTGTCGCTGACGAACGACGGGCCGTTCACGGTGCTGGTGGAGGTCTGAGGACTGCCCGGCACGGGGGCTACGCGCGGAGCGCGAAGAACATCAGCCCGCCCACCTCGCGCCACCGCTCCACGATGTCGGCCCGGTGCTCGAGCACGTCCGAGATGTGCTGCATGCCGAAGAAGCCCGCGACGAGCGAGCGCGCGGCCGCCGCCGGCTCGACGCCCTCGCGCAGCCGGCCCTCGTCGCGCGCGGCCGTCAGCAGCCCGGTGAGCAGCTCGGTCCAGTCGACGTAGGGCGTGGGGAGCGTGGCGTCGATCTCCGGGCGTTCGAGCTGGAGCCGGGCGCCCGCCTGGACGACGACGTCGTCGCGGAAGGCGACGGCCGCCCGGTTCAGCATCTCGGCGGCGGTGTCCAGCGGGGGCAGGCCCTCCTCCCGGATCTCCTCCAGCAGTTCGGGCCAGCGGGCGTAGTGGTGCTCGACGACGGCGACGGCGAGCGACTCCTTGGACGGGTAGTGGAAGTACACCGCGCCCTTGGTCATCTCCACCCGGTCCGCCACGTCCTTGACGGACGTGTGCCGGAAGCCGCGCGCGGCGAAGAGCTCGGCCGCCGCGCGCAGGACGAGGGCCTTGGTGCGGATCGACCGGTCCTGCTTGGGGGCGGGCCCCCGGGCACAGTCGATCGTCCGGGCCGGGAACGCGGTCGCCGAGGTGCACGCCGCCGGTTCGTTCGCCTCGTTCACCATGAGCGGCAATATACCTTCGAGTAGGTATATTTCCGCCTCCGGGGCGGGACAGGCCCGGAGGGCTCACGGCCCGAAGGCCCCCACCAGGGCCCTCATGTCCCGCCGGCCCTCAGCCCACGAAGGCCCTCACGGCACGAGAACATACGGCGTGGTCGTCCCCAGCGCCACGAACCCCAGCCGCTCCAGGATCGGCCGGCTCATCGCCGACGCGTCGACCTGGAGATGGCGGTAGCCGTGCTCGGCCGCCAGCCGCGCCCGATGGTGGACGAGCGCGCGGTAGATCCCCCGGCCCCGCCACTCCGGCGCGGTGCCGCCGCCCCACAGGCTCACGAAGGACGTCCCGGGGTGGAGTTCCATCCGCGCCGCGCTCACCGGAACGTCCCCGGCCATGGCGACGACCGCTAGCGGAACGTCCGAGTCCAGCTGGTCGAGGAGCAGCTTCCGGTGCTGCTCCCGGGACTCGCCGAACGCCCGCTCCTGGGCGGCCACCGCCAGGTCGACGCCGGCCGCGTCGGTGACAGGGAGCAGCCGGATCCCCTCCGGGGGCCCGGAGCCGGCCGGCAGGTCCGCGACGGCGGCGACCATCAGCGTCTCCGTGGGCTCGGCCGTGAAACCGGCCGCCCGCAGCCTGCGCGGCAGGTCGGCCGGCAGGTCGTGGCCGTACAGCTTCCACTCGAACTCGCGGCCGAGCGCGGCGAAGTACGCCACCTGTTCGGCGATGGCGGCGTCCGCCGTGTCCTCGTCGAGGTCCGACCAGACGACGCCGTTCCAGCCGTCGGCGTCCGCGCCGACGTGCCGGACGACGACCGTGCCGGCGCGCGAGGCGTGCTCGACGCGCTCGACCCGGGCGCCGGGCCCGTCGGCCCGGACGCCCTCCCGCATCTCGCGGTCGTAGAGCGGCAGGAGGGCCGCCACCGTGTCCTTGTCCATCCGCACACCCCAGCACCGGCCGGGGCGGACGGCAACGGAATTACCGCCGGACCGCGGCCCGTCAGACCTTCGGCTGCGTGAAGCGGATGCGGTTGCCGAACGGGTCGCGCAGCCCGCAGTCGATCCCGTAGGGGCGCTCGGTCGGCGGCTCGGTGAACTCGACGCCCTTGGCCAGCAGCGTCTCGTAGGTCTTGTGGCAGTCCGGCGTGGTGAGGATGAGCCAGCCGGCCATCGCGCCCTTGGTGACCAGGTCGCGCACCTGCGCGGCCGTCTCGTCGGACATCATCGGCCCGCCCGGCTGCTCCAGCAGGATCTGGCGGCCGGCGTCACCGGGGACGCCGACGGTCAGCCAGCGCATGAAGCCCAGGGGGATGTCGGCGGTGATCTCCAGGCCCAGCTTGCCGACGTAGAAGTCGAGGGCCTCGTCCTGGTCGAGGACGTAAATCTGCGAGTGCGTGATGGCGTTGAACATGAGGGAAACGTTATTCGGCCAGGCGCCCGAAAACTTATCCAAAACTGCTCTCTACGAGAGCCCCTATGAGCCGGGCCGGATCCACGCCATCGCGAAGCAGGTGGGCACGTGCTGCGCGACCGCCTGCTTGCGGTAATCCCGGGGCGACATGCCGACGATGTCCCGGAACGTCCGGCTGAACGTCCCGGGACTGCCGAAACCCACCTCGAAGCAGATGTCCGTGACCGCGCGCCCGGTCTCGCGCAGCAGGAACATCGCCCGCTCGACGCGGCGCCGCTGGAGGTAGCGGTGCGGGGTCTCCCCGAACGTCGCGCGGAAGGTACGGCTGAAATGCGCCTCGGACACATGGGCGATCCGGGCGAGGGCGGGGACGTCCAGGGGCTCCGCGTAGGCGCGGTCCATGGCGTCCCGCGCCCTCAGCATCCGGCGGTTGGTGTCCTCGACGGCGGCACGGTTCACACCGCTCATCCCACCATACGGCGGCGCGGAAACGCAGGTCAGCGCTGTGGGAGCGTCCCTATGACCACGGTGGCGCCCAGGTCCGCGCAGTGGACGACCGTCGCCTCCAGCCCGCCGCGCGCGAACGTCCGGGCCGTGTGCGGCGCCTGCCGCTCGCTCGTCTCCATCAGTAGATGCCCGCCGGGCGCCAGCCAGCGCGCGGCCCCCGCGGCCACGCGCCGCTGGACGTCGAGCCCGTCCGGGCCGCCGTCCAGCGCCACCCGCGCCTCGTGGACCCGCGCCTCGGCGGGCAGCAGCCCGATGGCGTCGGTGGGAACGTAGGGGGCGTTGGCGAGCAGGACGTCGACGCGGCCGCGGAGCGCGGCGGGCAACGGCGCGTACAGATCTCCCTCCAGGACCCGTCCGCCGGACGCGGCGACATTGCGGCGCGCGCACCGCACGGCGGCGGGGTCGATGTCGGCGGCGTACAGCTCGACACCCGTCCCCCCGCCGGCCTCCCCCACCCCGGCCACCAGCGCCGCGCCCAGCGCGCCGGTCCCGCAGCACAGGTCCACGGCGACCACGTCCGGGCCACGGCCCAGTGCGCGGCTGACGGCCTGCTGGACGAGGAATTCGGTACGCCGGCGCGGCACGAAGACACCGGGGTCGACCGCGATCCGCAGACCCCGGAACTCGGCCCAGCCGACGACGTGTTCGAGCGGATGCCCGGCCGCCCGCCGGTCGACCATGGCGTGGAGCTCGTCCGGCGAGCCCGCCGCGGAGAGGATCAGTTCCGCCTCGTCCTCGGCGAAGACGCAACCGGCGGCGCGCAGCGTGGAGATGACGGAATTACGGAAGGAGAACAGTCGCAGAGCCGCGGAAGCGGCGAAAGAAACGGACACGGGAGCCTTTCGGGGTACGAAGGGCGCCCTCCCGGTCCACCTAGACCGGCACGACCACGACGTCGCGGGACGAGAGCACCCGACCTGACACAGCGTTGATCGGTCTCACCTCCTTCTGTCCGGGCCCGCTTCACGGGGCCCCTGTTCCTTGCAGGAGCGATGGTAACCCCTCCCGGTGCGCCGCTTCCGGGTCGCCCTCCGCTCAGGCCGGGGTGTAGGCGCGGGTCGCGACGTGGTCATGGACGAGGCGGGTGAAGGCGCGGGTGGCGGCGGACCGGTAGGCGCCCTCGCGGGTGAGGAGGGTGACGGTGCGGGTGGGCAGGGGCGGGTCGAGGGGGACGGGGGTGAGGTGGGGGTGATCGTGGGTGATGGCGTCGGGGAGGACGGTGGCCAGCGGGGTGCGCCGGACGATCTCGGTGAGGGCCTGGATGGAGTTGGCTTCCACGACGATGCGCGGTTGGACGCCGTGGCGGCTGAAGTAGGCGTCGATGTGGCCCCGGGTGGCGAAGTCGGCGCTGAGCAGGGCGAGCTGCTGCCGTTCGAGGGCCTGGACGGGCAGGGGCTCACAGCCGGTGGCGGTGGGTGCGTGCTGTGCCGCGGTGACGAGGCCGAGGGTCTCGGTGAACAGCGGGGTGGCGGCGATGCCGGGCGGGTGGGGCCCGGCGAAGGCGATGCCGAGGTCGATCTCGTCGCCGGCCAGACCGGCCTCGATGCGGTCCTGGGTCGCTTCGGTGACGGTCAGGGTGATGCCAGGGTGGCGGGCGTGGAGCTCGGCGACGACCGGGCCGACGAGGTAGGCGGTGAACGTCGGCGTGACCGCGAGGCGGAGGTGGCCGCGGGAGAGGTCCTGCACGTCGTGGACGGCGCGTTCGGCGGCGGCGAGGTCGCGCAGCGCCCGGCGGGCGTGCTCGGCGTACACGTTGCCGGCGTCGGTGGGCCGTACGGTCCGGCCGGTGCGGTCCAGCAGTTGCACGCCCACCGTGCGCTCCAGCTGTTTGATCTGCTGGGAGAGGGTGGGCTGGGAGATGTGGAGCTCTTCGGCGGCGCGGGTGAAGTTCCCGTGCTCCGCGACGGCGAGCAGATAGCGCAGGTGACGCAGTTCCAGGGCGGCCATGACCCTCACTATAGACAGCACCAATAGCTTCCATGGCGAGCAACTCTTGGACTCTATAGGTCCAGCTCATGCATGGTGGATCTCGCCGGGCCCCACGGGCTCGACGGCTACCGAAGGGAGTGACCCATGCAGGACCTCACCGAGGGCGTCGCGCGGTTCCAGCGCGAGGTCTTCCCGGCCAAGGCGGACCTCTTCACCCACCTGGCCACGCATCACACGCCGCACACGCTGTTCATCGGCTGCTCGGACGCCCGCGTCGTCCCCGAGCTGATCACCCAGGGCGAGCCCGGCGAGCTGTTTGTCATCCGCACCGCCGGAAACCTCGTTCCCGCCTACACGCCCGGCGCGAACGGGGTCACGGCCAGCATCGAGTACGCCGTCGCCGTGCTGGGCGTCACCGACATCGTGGTGTGCGGGCACTCCGCCTGCGGCGCGATGACCGCCCTGGCCGAAGGCCACGACCTGTCCGGCGCGCCGGTGGTCGCCGACTGGCTGCGGCACGCGGACGCCGCCGTGGCCCGCACCGCCGGCATGGCGGCCGGCCCGGAGAAGACCGGCGCCCTGGTCCGCCAGAACGTGTACGCGCAGCTGACGAACCTGACCACCCACCCCTCCGTCGCCCGGGCGCTGGCGGAGAAGAAGGTGGCGCTGCACGGCTGGGTCTTCGACATCGCCACCGGGCGCGTCGAAGCCCTGGACGTCACCGGCGCGGGCACCGCCCTCGCGTCCTGACGCAGGCCCGGCCCGAACCCCACCCCGGACCACCCCACCCCATCCCCCCAGAAAAAGGAGCCCTCTCATGGTGCACGCCCAGTTCGACCCGACCGCCCGCGAGGCCCTGGCCAACGCCGCCGTCGAGGCCAAGACCCGCAAGAACCTGTCCTGGCAGCGGATAGCCGACGCCTCCGGCCTCTCGGTCGCCTTCACCACCGCCGCCGTCCTCGGCCAGCACCCCCTGCCGGAGCAGTCCGCCAAGGCCGTCGCCGAGCTGCTCGGCCTGGACGAGGACGCGGCGCTGCTGCTGCAGACCATCCCGACCCGCGGCTCGATCCCCGGCGGCATCCCCACCGACCCGACGATCTACCGCTTCTACGAGATGCTGCAGGTCTACGGCACCACCCTCAAGGCCCTGGTCCACGAGGAGTTCGGTGACGGCATCATCTCCGCGATCAACTTCAAGCTGGACGTGAAGAAGGTCGCCGACCCCGAGGGCGGCGAGCGCGCCGTCATCACCCTGGACGGCAAGTACCTGCCGACCAAGCCGTTCTGACCGCCGGGGGCGGGGCCCACCGGCCCCGCCCCTCTCTTCATCCCCTCCCGCTCACCGGAAAGGCCCGTTCATGGACTTCATCCAGCGCACCATCGACCTCGCCCGGCAGAACGTCGCCGAAGGCGGCCGCCCGTTCGCGACGGTCATCGTCAAGGACGGCGAGATCCTCGCCGAGAGCGCGAACAAGGTCGCCCAGACCGACGACCCCACCGCCCACGCCGAGATCCTCGCCATCCGCGAGGCGTGCGTGAAGCTCGGCACCGAGCACCTGACCGGCACCACCATCTACGTCCTCGCCCACCCCTGCCCGATGTGCCTGGGTTCCCTCTACTACTGCTCCCCGGACGAGGTCGTCTTCCTCACCACCCGCGACGCCTACGAACCGCACTACGTCGACGACCGGAAGTACTTCGAGCTCAACACCTTCTACGAGGAGTTCGGCAAGAACTGGGACCGGCGCCGGCTGCCCATGCGCCACGAGCCCCGCGAGGACGCCGTCGAGGTCTACCGCCTCTGGCAGGAACGCAACGGCGGCGAACGCCGCGTGGCCGGCGCCCCCACCGTCGCCTGACCACCGCGCCTTCACGGGCAGCGGCGCTTCACCGAGCGGCGGGTCCGCATCAGCCTCGCCGACGACGTGACCCGCCACCTACGCCGGGCCGCCGCCCAGCGGTGGCCGTTCCGTTCGGCGGGGCCTCAACCAGGCGTCCCGTCGCCCACGGTGTCCGGATGCGGGACGCGGCCGGCGGACTGGTCGTCGGCGTGGTCCGCCCCTTGCGGGTCGATCGCGGCCGCCCAGTGTTCCGCCCAACGGGCAAGGGGGTTCAGGGCGTGGCGCGCCTCCTGCCCCAGCGGGGTGAGCCCGTAGCGGCTGTCCGGCAGTTGGTGAATCACCTGGGCGTCCAGCAGCTCGGTCAGGCGCTGCCGCATCACGCTGGAGGACATGTCGTCGCACCGCTTCTGCAAGGGGCGGAATCCAAGCGGACCCTCGCGAAGCTCCCACAGGATGCGCAGACTCCACCGCCGCCCGAACAGATCGAGCGCGGCCATGAGGGGGCGGCCGGTGGTCGAGCCGCGAACAGGACCGCCAGGTCTGGGTGTTGCCATGTCGGGATGTCCAGCCCTCCAGGGTTGATGCTTCGAATACCGACACGCTAGCATCGGCGACCGCTTCGGAAATCGAAACGGAGGAGGCTGTTGTGGCACCCGCCCTGACGACCTGGGTGAGAGGCGTTCCCGAGTTCCCCTCGGCGGCGGCACGGGCCGCCGCCGCTGCCGCCCTGGCCGAGGACGCGTCGGGGAAGGACATCACCACCGAGTGGAGCGTTCCCGAGGGCCTGGCGGCCACGGCCGAGATCCGCACCCGGCAGAGCGGCATCGCCGCCGGCCTCCCCGTGGTCGCCGAGGTCTTCGCGCAGGTCGACCCCGAGGTCAAGGTCGAACCGGCCGTCGCCGACGGCGCCCGGCTGGCCGACGGCCAGGTCCTGGCGCACCTGTCCGGTTCGGCGCGCAGCCTGATCACCGGGGAGCGTACGGCGCTGAACTTCCTGCAGCGCATGTGCGGCATCGCGACGCTGACCGACCGCTACGTCCAAGCCGTGGCAGGGACCGGGGCGCGCATCCTGGACACGCGCAAGACGGCGCCGGGCCTGCGCGCCCTGGACAAGTACGCGGTCACCGCCGGCGGCGGCCACAACCACCGCCTCGATCTCGCGGCGATGGTCCTGCTCAAGGAGAACCACATCGCCGCGGCGGGCGGTGTGACGGCCGCGATCGAGGCGGTCGGGCGCGGGATGGCGCGCACCGGGCAGGCCGTGGAGTGCGATGTCGAGGTGCGGACCGTCGCCCAGGCCGTCGAGGCCCTCGACGCCGGAGCCCGCTGGATCATGCTCGACAACATGTCGGTGGCCGACATCGAGCAGGTCGTGAAGGTCCGGGCCGGGCGGGCCGACGCCTCCCGGATCCTGCTGGAGGCATCGGGCACCATCCGCCTGGACACGGTTCTCGCCATCGCCGGGACGGGCGTCGACCTCATCTCGGTCGGGGCGTTGACGCACAGCGCGCCCGCACTGGACCTGACCATGCTGCTGACCGCCGGCCCGGTGCCATGCCCGAGGTAACGGTCGTCGACGCGTGTCAGCGGGACGGCGGGGGTGGCAGCCCGACCGCCGTTCTGGACGATGCGCCGTTCACCGACGAGGAGCGATGCCGCATTCCCACGGAGTTGGGAACGTCGCACGCCGTCTTCCTCCGCGCGACCGGAACCGAGCGTCGTCGGCCCGTGTACACGCTGCGGTTCTTCACCGCCCAGGGCGAACTGCCCGCCTGCGGCCACGGCACCGTCGCCGCCCTCGCCGTGCTCGCCGAACGGGAAGGCGGCGACCGCGACTACCGCGCCGTCCTGCGTACGGCCCACCGCGGCTTCGAGGGCCGGGCAAGCCGAAACGGTGACGGCCTGACGGCGTCGTTCGACCCGGGCCCGGTCAGCCTGCGCAGCGCCGGTGGGCCCGAACTGAGGGCGGTCGCGGGCGGCCTCGGACTGACGGAGGACGCGGTCGCCGGCGACGCCTGCGTGGCGTCGAACGGGCGGCCGAGACTTCTGCTGCCCGTCCGATCCCGTGCCGCACTGGCCGAACTCACGCCGGACCCAGCCCTGTTGCGCGCGGCCTGCGACCGCTACGGCCTGCTGGGCTGCTACGCCTACTCGCCCCCGGACCGACACGGCCGAGCGGCAGCCCGGATGTTCGCCCCGTCGATCGGCGTCCCCGAGGACATCGCCAACGCCAACAGCACGGCCTGCCTGGCGGCGCATACTGCCGGGTTCGGCACACACCGCCTCGCTGTCGACATGGGCGACCACCTCGGCAGCCCGTCCACCATCACGGCGACCGTCCACCGCGACCGCACGGGACACCGGGTCCGAGTCGGCGGCCAGGCAGCGATCGTGCGCACGGTTCGCTGACCCACAGCGCGCCGGCCATGGATCCGAGCACGTTTCCGATCATCAATTCCGAACACAGGAGGTACCGTGGCCAAGGGCTACTGGGTCAGCGTCTATCGCACCATCGAAGACCCCGAGAGGCTTGCCGCCTACGACAAGCTGGCCGGTCCAGCCGTCAGGGCCGCGGGCGGGCGGCTGCTCTCCCGCGGCAGCCGGGTCGTCGCACACGACGCCGGAATCGCCGAGCGCACCATCCTGATCGAGTTCGACAGCTTCGAACAGGCGGTCGCCGCACGCGCGAGTGCGGCCTACCAGGAGGCGCTGGCCGTACTCGCCGACGGCGTCGAGCGCGACTTCCGCATCATCGAAGCCCTCGATGTCGACGAGGTTCCAGCGGCCGATGCAGGCCATCGGAACTGACGGAAAACTATTGCAAGCATCCGCTTGCAATAGTTAGCAAGCTGCGGCACCATCGACACCATGGCATCACTCAACGTCGGCAATCTCGGCGAGTACCTCCGCGAGCAGCGGCGCACCGCGCAGCTGACGCTGCGGCAGCTCGCGGACGCCGCCGGAGTGTCCAACCCGTACCTCAGTCAGATCGAGCGCGGCCTGCGCAAGCCGAGCGCCGAGATCCTGCAGCAGCTGGCCAAGGCGCTGCGGATCTCCGCCGAGACGCTGTACGTGCAGGCCGGGATGCTCGACCAGCGGGAGCGGGAAGAGGCGGAGGTCCGCAGCGTGATCCTCGCCGATCCCTCGATCAACGAGCGGCAGAAGCAGGTGCTGCTCCAGATCTACGAGTCCTTCCGCAAGGAGAACGCCCTCGCCACACCCGGAACCGCTCCCGAACAGAGCGGTCCGGGCGGGACGAGCGGCGGCACGGGCAAGACGGACGACGACCAGAGCAACCCTTCGAGCTGATCGGGAGACCCTTCGCCATGGCCCTCACTCAGGACATCCGCAAGACGGCCACCGACACCCTCTACGCCACCGCCGGCGCCGCGGACCTCGCGGCGGAGAAGGTGGGGCAGCTCGTCGCCGAGGCCCCCGGCCGTTTCGAGCAGCTGCGCAGCACCGACCCCAAGGAGCTGGGCGGGCGGGTGAAGCAGCAGGCCAAGGAGGTGCAGACGCAGGTGACCGCCAAGGTCACCGAGTTCGTCGGGACCGTCGACACCGACGCCAAGAAGCTCGGCCAGAAGGCCCAGGACCTGGCGCTCCAGGGTGTCGGGCAGGTCGTCGCGGTGGCCGCCCAGGCCGGTGAGCAGTTCGAGAAGCTGGCCGAGCGCGGGCGCACGGCCGTGAAGACCTGGCGCGGCGAGGCCGCCGAGGGGTTCTCCGAGATCGCCGTCGCCGTGGAGCCGGGCAGCAGCGAGGGGAACAGCGGCGCCGCCGCCAAGGACGACCAGCCGGCCGCCGCCGCGGAAGGATCGGACGGCTCGGACGACGCGTCCAAGCCCGCCGCCCGCCGGACCGCCGCCCGCAAGCCCGCCGCCGCGAAGAAGGCGGACACCAAGGCCGGTGAGGACGCCTAGGCCGCCCGCGCCGCAGCACGCAGCACGCGGAACGATCCGGGCACGGACCACCTGCCCGGATCGTTCTCCGGGTACGGTGGGCAACGGACGCACTGAGAGGTGAGCGGCATGCTGGTGGAAGGCTTCGGCGAGGTCCTGTCCTGGGTGTCGATCGGGCTGCTGGTCTTCACGGCCGTCGCCTTCGTCGACGCGGCCGCCCGCCGGGAGGACGCCTACCGCGCGGCGGACAAGCAGTCCAAGGGCTTCTGGCTGATCATCCTCGGTATCGCGATCGCCGTGAACCTCTTCTTCGGCATCCTGAACTTCCTGCCGATCCTCGGCCTGATCGCCACGATCGTCTACATGGTCGACGTGCGCCCCGCCCTGCGGCAGGTCTCCGGCCGGGGCGGCCCGCGCCGCCGGGGCTCCAGCTCGGACGGCCCGTACGGCCCGTACAACGGCGGCCGCTGACCCCGGAGGCGCCCGGAAGTACTCGGGAAAGCCCGGCCGCGCCTACCCCCTGGCGAGCAGCATCACCGCGAGGTCGTCCGTCAGGTCTCCGCCGTTGAGCGCCCGTACCTCCGCCACGACCGCCTCCAGCAGTTCCTCCCCGGCCAGCCCCTCCTTCAGCCGGCGGGCGACCAGTTCAATCATCCCCTCCTGGCCCAGCCGCCGCGTGCCAGCGCCCACCCGGCCCTCGACCAGGCCGTCCGTGTACATCATCAGGCTCCACTCCGCCCCCAGCCGGACCTCGCGGTGCGGCCAGCGCGCGGCGGACAGCAGCCCCAGCGCCGGGCCGCCGCCCTCCTGCGGCAGCAGGGCCGGGGCGTGCCCGGGGCGTACGAGCAGGGGTGCCGGGTGCCCGGCGAGGCAGAGCGCGGCCGAGCGCCCGCCCGGGGCGATGTCCACCATGCACAGGGTCGCGAAGACCTCCTCGTCCGCCCGCTCGTACTCGAGCACCTGCTGGAGGGTGACCAGCAGCTCGTCGCCGCACAGCCCGGCGAGCGTCAGCGCCCGCCACGCTATGCGCAGTTCGACGCCGAGCGCCGCCTCGTCGGGGCCGTGCCCGCAGACGTCGCCGATCATCGCGTGGACCGTGCCGTCGGCGGTGCGGACCGTGTCGTAGAAGTCTCCGCCGAGCAGGGCGCGGCTGCGGCCGGGCCGGTAGCGGGCGGCGAAGCGCAGCTCGGAGCCGGCCAGCAGCGGATGGGGCAGCAGACCGCGCTCCAGCCGGGCGTTCTCCTGCGCCCGCAGCCGGGTCTCGGTGAGCTGCCGCCGGTCGACGTCGGCGCGCTTGCGCTCGACGGCGTAGCGGATGGCCCGGCTGAGCACCCGGCCGTCCAGCTCGTCGCGGAAGAGGTAGTCCTGCGCGCCGACCCGGACCGCCTCCGCCGCCCGCGCGGCGTCGGTCTCGGCGGTCAGCGCCAGGACGGCCTGACGGGGTGCCAGCCGCAGCACCTGGCGCAGGGTGTCGAGCTCGTGGCCGCCCCCGGGGGCGTAGGCCCGGGAGGGGAGGGCGAGGTCGAGGAGGATGCACTGCACGTCGTCGGTGAGCAGCCGCTCCGCCTCGGTGAGGTTGCGGGCGGTCCGGATGCGTACGGGCCCCTCGGCCGTGCCGGTCATCTCCGCCATGCAGGGGCCGGACAGCGTCCCGCCGGGGGCGTCCTCGATCACCAGCAGTGTCAGCCCGCCGTCGGGCGGCACGGCGGGCGGCTCCGCCGGCCAGGGCGCGGATACGGGCATCGCTTCGGTCCTTCCTCCCCCGGCCACCACGAGGGGGTGCCCCCGCCCGGGGGCGCGGCACCTCGCCGACAGACGAGTACAGAACGTGACCCTAGCGCCAGAGCCCGCCCGAGCGGAATGGTACGCAGCCACCCGCCTCCGTCATATGCCTTACGGGTGACGGTAGTTGACGCCCGCGCGAGGACAAGCGGACCGTCCTACGAGCTGATGGTCGAGCCACCGCCGGGCGCCCGGACGGGCCCCGTCGACACCCCGGCGTACGGCCCGGCTCCCTTCACCACCCCACCGTCGCTACCCCGGCCGTACGACCCCCAGCACCGGCATCGAGCCCGCTCCCGTGACGGTCACCTGCCGGCCCGGCCGCGGCGCGTGGACGATCCGGCCGTCGCCGATGTACATGCCCACATGGCTGGCGTCCGCGTAGTAGATGACCAGGTCGCCGGGGCGCATGTCCTTGACGTCGACCTTGGGCAGTTGCCGCCACTGCTCCTGAGAGGTGCGGGGGATGGCCCGGCCCGCCGCCGCCCATGCCTTGAGGGTGAGGCCGGAGCAGTCGTAGGTGTCCGGGCCCTCCGCGCCCCAGACGTAGTCCTTGCCGATCTGTGCGGTCGCGAAGTCGATCGCGCGGGCGGCGTCGCCGGACGCCGCGACGGAGCCCCGGCCGGTGAGCCACTTGGCGGCGTCCGAGGTGAGCCAGCGGTCCTGGGCCTGCCGGGCCCGCTCCTCCTCCAGCAGCCGAAGTCTCTCCTTCTCCTGGTCCGCGAGTCGTGATTCCAGCTGCTTGGCGGTGTCGAGCCGCTCCTGGATCTCCTTCTTCGCGGCTTCGCGCTTCTTCTTCTCCGCGTCCAGCGTCTTCCGGCGCTCGTCCGCGGCCTGGGTGTAGCGCTCCAGGTCCGCCTTCGCGGCCGTGACCTCGGTCAGCATCCGGCGGGTGGCCTGCTCGCCCTTGCGGGCGAGGGAGACGTTGCCGAGGAAGGAGTCGGGGGAACCGCTGAGGAAGAGCTGCGTCCGGTTGAAGCCACCGCTGCGGTACTGGGCGCGGGCCAGGGCGCCCGCCTGGGCGCGCAGCGTGTCCATGCGCTTCCGGGCCGCCTCCAGCCGCTGGGTGAGCTCCGCGACCGACTTCTCCTGGAGGCGCAGCTGCTCACCGGCGGCGTTGTAGGCGTCGGTGGCGGTCTCGGCCTTGCGGTAGAGCTCCTCGACCTCCTTGTGGATGGCCTCCAGGCGCCGGGTGGCGTCGTCCGCCGCGGCACCCCCACCGGTGGCCGAGGACGTCGGACCCGGGGTCGGCCCGGGCGCCGCGTACGTCACGCCGGGCGCGCCCAGCACCGCCAGCCCGGCCGCGCACACGAGCGCCGTCGCCACCGCCACGCGCCGCTCGAAGCCCCGGCCGGCGCCCGTGCCGCCCGCACCACCCGCGCCGTCACCGCTCGTGCGATCGTCGTTCCGCCTGCCCGGACGCCCCACCGGCCACCTCCGCACCTTCACCCCCATGCCTGACATACCGTCACGCGAGGTTCGGATGCTGCCATGCCTGGCGTCAAATCGACAGAGATCTGCGTCACACTGCACAAGGAACCGGACCCTCGTGCGGGCAACCACCCCGACGGGTGAGGTTCACCCTCCGTTCACTCTCACCCATCGACCGCTTCACCTGATCTGCCTAATTTCGCCGAGTAGAGGGTGCGGGCAGGACCGCTCGTACCGACACCTCTCGCACGCCGCCCCAGCGGCGGCTCCCGGAAGGAACTCCCGAAAGTGAAGCTTCAGCGCAAGAACCGGCTTCGCACCGTCGCTCTCGGCGCCATCGCCGTCTCGAGCGCCCTGGTGCTCACGGCGTGCGGCTCGGACGACAACAGCGGCGGCGGCTCCACGGGCGGCGGCGACTCCACCAAGGCGGCGGGCAACATCAAGTGCGAGGGCAAGGGCCAGCTGCTGGCCTCCGGCTCCTCCGCGCAGAAGAACGCCATGGACCTGTGGGTCAAGAACTACTCGGCGGCCTGCAAGGACACCCAGATCAACTACAAGGCCACGGGTTCCGGCGCCGGCGTCCAGGAGTTCCTCCAGGGCAAGACGGCCTTCGCGGGCTCCGACTCGGCGCTGAAGCCGGAGGAGGTCACCAAGTCCAAGGAGGTCGTCAAGGGCGGCCAGGGCATCAACCTCCCCATGGTCGGCGGCCCCATCGCCATCGGCTACAACGTCCCCGGGGTGGACAACCTGATCCTCGACGCCGACACCCTCGCCAAGATCTTCGACGGCAAGATCGAGAAGTGGAACGACGAGGCGATCGCCAAGCTCAACAAGGACGCCAAGCTCCCCGACCTGAAGATCCAGGCGTTCCACCGCTCCGACGAGTCCGGCACCACGGACAACTTCACCAAGTACCTCAAGGCCGCCGCGCCCTCCTCCTGGTCGTACGAGCCCGCCAAGGCGTGGAAGGCCAAGGGCGGCCAGTCGGCCGACGGCTCCGCGGGTGTCTCCTCGCAGGTCAAGCAGACCTCCGGCGCCATCTCCTACTTCGAGCTGTCCTACGCCACCGCCAACAGCATCAAGACGGTGAAGCTCAACACGGGCGCCGCCGCCCCGGTCGAGGCCACCTCGGACAACGCCTCCAAGGCGATCGCCGAGGCCAAGATCGTCGGCTCCGGCTCGGACCTGGCCCTCAAGCTCAACTACGCCACCAAGGCCGAGGGCGCCTACCCGATCACCCTGGTCACGTACGAGATCGTCGGTGACAAGGGCAACAAGGCCGACACCCTCCCGGCCACCAAGTCCTTCCTGACCTACATCGCGAGCGAGGACGGCCAGTCGGTCCTCAAGGGCCTCGGCTACGCCCCGCTGCCCACCGAGATCGCCAAGAAGGTCCGCGAGGCCGTCGCCTCCCTCTCCTGACCTGGTTTGTGGGCAGTCGTTCCGCAGGGCGGAACGGGTGGGCACAAACCGCCCACCGGGCCGCACCAGCCCTGAGCCCGCACGCCATCCGGTGCACCGCCGCACGACGGAGCGGCGCCGCCGGGCCCATCCGGACCCAACGGTCCGGAAGGCCCGGCGCCAGCCGCCCCGCAGACCGGAGAAACCCATGGAAATAACCTCAGCCACACCACCCGGCCCACCGCCCCCGCGGAAAACCTCCCGCGCCGGTGACCGGATCTTCCTCGGCCTCTCCCGGGGGTCCGGGATCCTGCTCCTGGTGATCATGGCCGCCATCGCGGTCTTCCTCACCGTGCGGGCGACCAGTGCCCTCTCCAAGAACGAGGGCGACTTCTTCACCACCTTCGAGTGGGCCGCCAACTCCACGCCGCCGAAGTTCGGCATCGCGGTCCTGGCGTTCGGCACGGTCGTCAGCTCGCTCATCGCGATGCTCATCGCCGTGCCCGTGGCCATCGGCATCGCGCTGTTCATCTCGCACTACGCGCCGCGCAGACTCGCCGCGCCGCTGAGCTACGTCATCGACCTGCTCGCGGCCGTCCCCTCGATCGTCTACGGCCTGTGGGGCGCCCTCTTCCTGGTGCCGCACCTCGGCGGGCTCTACACCTGGCTGAACGACTACTTCGGCTGGACCGGGATCTTCGCCTACCAGGGCGGCGCCGCCCGCTCGCTCTTCACCATCGGCATCCTGCTGGCGATCATGATCCTGCCGATCGTCACCAGCGTCAGCCGCGAGGTCTTCCTCCAGGCCCCGAAGATGCACGAGGAGGCCGCGCTCGCGCTCGGCGCGACCCGCTGGGAAGTCATCCGGATGTCTGTCCTCCCCTTCGGCCGCTCCGGTGTCATCAGCGCCTCGATGCTGGGCCTGGGCCGTGCCCTCGGCGAGACGATGGCCGTCGCCACCGTCCTCTCCCCCAGCTTCACCATCGGCAAGAGCCTGCTCGACCCGGGTGGCGGAACGTTCGCTCAGAACATCGCGAGCAGCTTCAAGGAGTCCGGTGAGATCGGCAAGGACGCCCTGATCGCCTCCGGTCTCGTCCTCTTCGTCCTGACCCTGCTGGTCAACGGCGCAGCCCGGCTGATCATCGCCCGCCGCAAGGAGTACACGGCATGAGCGACGTGACCATGGACAGCACGGTCGTCGCCGACAGCGCGCCCCTCCCCTCGTACACCCTGCGCCAGCCCCGCCTGCCGCGCTGGGCACCCGCCGCCCTCGCGGCCGCCGCGGTCGCCGTCGGCGTCGGCACCGGCCTGGGCGCGGGCCTCGGCAGCCGCATCCAGTGGGGCCTGATCGCGGCGGTGGTCTTCGTCGCCGGGATGTTCGCCCTGGCGGCCCGCGTCGAGGGCCTCCGGCAGGCCAAGGACCGTCTCGCCACCAGCATGGTGTGGGTCTGCTTCCTGCTCGCGGTCGTCCCGCTGGTCTCGCTGCTCTGGGAGACGGTCTCGCGCGGCGCGAAGGTCCTCGACGGGAACTTCCTCTCCCACTCCATGGCCGGCGTCCTGACCATCCAGCCCGGCGGCGGCGTC